>CAWUIN010000001.1:0-99150 GCA_963922535.1 uncultured Hyphomicrobiaceae bacterium
GCCGCCACCGCCCTTAACGTGCTGTCGACCGCAGATTTCGTCGGCGCCATCGATCACATGATTGTTCGTGACGATCAGTCCTTCGGTACCATCAATGACAAAACCGGAGCCAAGAGAAGATATTTTACGTGAGCGCTGCTGTTCCTGACCATCCCTGTTGAAAAAATCTCTGAACAGGTCCTGAAATGGCGCACCATCGGGCACATCAGGAAGCGGTACGCCTGAAGGGCCCTTCAATTTTTGTGAGGTTGAGATATTGACAACTGCGCCGCTCAGTCTTTTGGCAAGCGGAGCTACTGATTGCGGCCCCTGGGCATATGTAACGCTCGACGGGCCCGACAAAATCAACAGGATAGCAGCGATTGCGGCAACAGCAGCAGTACGCGCTGAGGAGAATACGTTGGTCAGCATCTTATTCTCATTCCTTGATATGTATCCTGGAAATGATCATGGCACAGCACTCGCGCCAATTTGATGGCGGCTGGAGATTGTCTGGCAAATGATAAAATTGCACATCGTTGGAGCAGCAGGCTATTGGAAAGGGCCAATTGGCACGCTGCTCACGCGCCAGCGGCCCTTTAATATGGCATACGGCCCGCATCAACCGCGAATGGCCCAAACGATAGCAACTCCCGCTGCAATTGTGCATGCCCCCGTCAAACGGAGGGAATGCTCAGGCGTCTTAGAAGCAATTTTAAGAAAATGCATCGCTAAACCAGGAAAGGCTGCCCAAAGCAGCCCTTCAATAACCAGTGCAAGGCCAAGGCCCACAATGAGGTCGTTCATTGTTTGGGAGGTTCCGGTTTACGTCCTAAAGGATCACCGAAATAACGGAAGAAATCCGAATTCGGTGAAATGACCAATCGCGTATCTTTGGCTTTCAGGCCGGTTTCATAAGCTTGCATGGAGCGGTAAAATGAAAAGAAATCAGGATCTTTACCGAACGCTTCAGCAAAAATATTATTGCGTTCAGCGTCGCCGTCGCCACGGATAACCTCTGATTTTTCATTTGCCTCAGCAATGATGATGGTGCTTTCACGATCAGCCCTGGCGCGGATGCGGTTTGCCTCGGCAGCACCTTCGGCACGAAACTCAGCTGCTTCGCGTTGACGCTCAGTCTGCATCCGCCGGAAAATCGCCTCGCTGTTTGCATCCGGCAAATCTGCACGCCTGATGCGCACGTCAACCATTTCGATACCCAAATCGGTTGCTTCACGGTTAACCTGATCGGTAATTATTTTCATCAGTGTTTCACGCTTGTCGCGCACCAAATCCTGGAAAGTCGCAGCGCCAAGCGTACGGCGGAGGGATGCTTCAAGGAATGCTCCAAGGCGAACTCTGGCTATGTTTTCCGTACGAACCGTTTTGTAAAATTCAAGCGGATCTTTGATACGGAATCGCGCGAATGCATCAACCACAAGACGTTTCTGGTCAGACGCAATGACCTCCTGTGGAGGAATGTCGAGATCCAAAATTCGCTTGTCGAAATAATCAACGGTCTGAGCGACCGGGATTTTCCAGTGCAAACCGGGCTTTGTGATCACACCGCTCTCAATCGGACGGCCAAACTCCAGAACGATGGCCTGTTCCGTTTGGCGCACAATGAATGCTGACAAATACACTGCCGTTGCAGCAAGTCCCAGTACAATGATAAAAAATGCAAAAATAAAGCGCATCTTACTGGCCTCCGCTGGGTGTTTGCGATTTCCTGGTCAATTCATTCAGTGGCAGGTAAGGCACCACGCCTGACCCGGCAGCGTTGTCGAGAATGATTTTATCGGTACCACGTAGAACCCGCTCCATGGTCTCAAGGAACAACCGCCGACGCGTGACATCCGGAGCTTTTTTGTATTCCTCATAAATCTTCTCGAAACGTGCTGCCTGACCTTTCGCCTCAGCAACTGTCTGTTGACGGTAAGCTTCAGCCCCCTGCAGAATACGTTCGGCTTCACCGCGGGCTTTTGGAACAACCTGATTCGCGTAAGCTTTTGCTTCGTTCTGCAAGCGTTCCTGATCAGCACGTGCAGCCTGAACATCACGGAATGCACCGATTACCTGACTTGGAGGGTCGACCTTCTGCATCTGAACAGCGGTAATACTGATGCCGGCACCATACTCGTCCAATGTTTTCTGCATTAGCTCTCGTACGTCTGCCTCGGTCTTTTCACGTGCCTGTGTCAGGATGGGCTGAATATCGCTTTGACCAACGATTTCGCGCATCGCACTTTCTGCAACTTCCTTGACCGTTATTTCAGGGTTCTGGATATTAAAGAGATAATTCTCAGCGTTATTGACGCGCCATATGACGACAAAATCAACATCTACAATGTTTTCATCGCCCGTCAGCATCAGACTTTCTTCTTCGACATCCCGCACGGCGACGGAGCGTCCGGTTAACCTGCCGGTTGATGTCACCATACCAATCTGGGTTTGGCGTTGTTGCGTCACATCAGGCGTTAAAACTTCCTCAACAGGATATGGCAGGCGAAAATGCAACCCAGGACCTTCAAAGCGAACGTACTCTCCAAAGCGCAGGACAATACCTTGCTGATTTGGATTGACCTTAAACGTAAACGCAAAAAAACCAATCACACCGGCTGCAACAATCAAGATGAGCAGCCAAACCGAGCCTGGTATGCCCGTGCCGCCGCCGCCCGGCATAACGCGTTTTAGTTGATCCTGGCTTCGCTTCAGTATCTCTTCCAAATCCGGTGGCTGCTGGCCGCCGCCGCTCGGTCCTTGTCCCCCCCAAGGCCCCTGCCCCCAGGGACCTCCACCGTTACCAGCACCGCTTTTCCAGCCGCCGCTGCCGTTGTCACTGTTCCAAGACATTCAGGCTGCCTTCCATTCTTTTTATAACTAAGTGTCATGTAGATTTAATTTCTACGCTTGACACAATGGTCTAAATTGGTAAAGCCGCCCAAACGTTTCCGCCTGCCCAGTTGGGACAAAAGAACATTTGGAGCAACATTTCACCAACTGTAAATAGTGATGCTGCAAGTAAGTCATAGTACACAGATAATCAAGTGGCAAAGCTTCACGAAAATTGTCAACGTGTAGGCAAGATCTGGTGCAAAATAGCCAGCCTTGGACAATAAATGTCAATGGGCCTTAATCGGCACAAAGCCAAGCAAAGCTTCCGCCGTCGGCTGACGAACAGGCACTTCAACGTTGTTTAATTGTGAATTTTCGTAAAAAAAAGCAAATACAATTCATAGATAACAACTGCAGGGCCTGTTTAGTTTAACCTTACTTAAAGCCAGCCAATCGGCTGAAATCAGATTTTTTCAAAGGTGTGCACAAGCCAATGGCTGCCTCCACATCTTTAGGCCGTGCCGTCAAACCTGCTATCGCGTGCTAATGACGATACGGCCTAATCTCGTGCTAATTCACAACACAGCCCTAAATCTAATGCCTGCCGCCTCGATTAAGTATGTGCCAGAAGGTTGGAATAAGCAGTGCAGCAAGTGCTGCCTTTATCAGGTCGGCCCCGATAAATGGCCAAAAACCCATGGCCAGGATTGGTTTATCCCAGCCCAGAAGCATACCAAGCCAGACAATACCTGGAATATAAATTGCGCTAAGGCCGATCATTGCAGCGATTGCAGAAGCAAATACGCTATGGGAACAACCACGCTCCGACAGCCAACCAACGATCGCCGCCGCCGCGAGGAAACCTACAAGGTAACCGGCGCTGCCTTGCATCATGTAAGCAAGGCCAATGCCCTTTTCAGGCGTACCGGTGAAAACCGGCAAGCCGGCAGCCCCCTGTGCGAGATAAAGCAGAACACTGGCCGTTGCCAACCGGGCGCCAAACGCCAGACTGAGCGCAAGGACAACAAAAACCTGCATGGTCACGGCAACAGGCTCTAGCGGTATTTTTATTTTCGCTGACAGTGTCAGCAGGAGACTGCCGCATATGGCAAAGATAATGGTGCGAAGCAGAATGTTATTTCTGGCAGGCCAAATAAAGTTTGCGATAATTGTCGGCGAATATGTGTTCATGTTCTCAAAGTCCTGAAGCGAGCGTGCTTACGAAATTCTTGCATTTCGTTACTTTGCCACGGTGAATGTTTCCTGGCAACGGTCAAGCCGCCAGGATTTGGTATTAAAATCATAAATAGTATACGTATGTTTCACGCAGAAAAGCTGGATTAGTTCAAGCTGTCCAGTGCTGCCTGAAATCCAGCAAGCGATATAGGAATCCCGATCCCAGCCTCTTCGGCTTGAAATATAACGAAAATTGCTGTTTTTCCACTCGAAAGCTGGTTAACCAGGTCATCCTCGACCACAACCTGCGCATAGCATGCGAAAGTATGACAACGAAGAAATGGCGCATGACCGATGTCTTTATCATCGATCTTAAGGCCCAGGCCCGGCGGCAGCAACACGCCTAGCGGCGCGAAGACACGCAAAACTCTCGTCCCGTTGGAGAAAGTTTGGAAATACACTGTAAGACCGACGTTATCGCGGTCTCCAGCAGTAACACTTTGGACAAGTGCACAAACTTTATCTTTTGATCCCGGTGGTGGCTCGCGGCACACAACCTGCCAGTCGCCATGCTGTGCAATAACTTCGCCATCAATCGGTCTTTGTGCAAGCGCGCCAGACGCAGCTGTCGCCCAGATGATGAGAACGGCGAATAACCAGCTGATAATTCGGTTCAATCTGCTCATTGTCTTAGTGTGCGCTCCCCAATGGTCATATTTGAAAGGTTACCTTTACTTCGCCAAGCCTCAGCCCTGTGTGATTATTTAGGCTGAATTGGGACGAAAACGGCCAGGATAAAAGCCAGCATAGTGCATATCATTTAATCAGATAATCGGCGATTTTTTGCTCATACTCATAATTGCAGCCTTGAGATTAAGTGACGCCTGAGACGTTTAGGCCCATTGCGCAAAAAGCACAGTTACGTACGGTCGCAGACGTAAATGAGAATAAAAGTTTCCGGAATCAAATAAATTTCTGAAATTACGGGGTGATATTGATGATGAAACATGTCGGCGAGCGCATCGCATCGTTTGTGATTGCAGTTTTTGCATGGCTTTCAGTCTGTGGAGTTGCTCTGGGTCAGGTTGGTCAGCCTGCACAGGGACAGATAGAACTTCAAGGTGCCGTAACACCCGTCATGACGGAAATTCGATATTTCCACGACATGGTGAATATCATCATCATTGGAATCGTGCTGTTCGTGCTGGCGCTGCTGCTCTGGGTTATCATTCGCTATAACGAGCGTTCCAACCCGACGCCATCCAAGTTTTCACACAATACACTTATCGAAGTCGCCTGGACGGTCGTACCTATTCTGATTCTTGTCTATATTGGCGTTTTTTCGTTTAAGCTGCTGTTTATGCAGTATACCTACCCAAAACCCGATGTCACGATCAAAGCGATTGGTAATGCATGGTTTTGGGAGCACGAATATCTCGATAATGATTTTACCGTGACATCAAACATGGTGCGTGATGTCGATGTCCTCGTAAAAGAAATCGGCGAAGACAAGTTCGAGGAGAAATACGGCCATCTTGAAGGTCTCGAGAGAACAAAAGCACTCTACAAAGACGCGCAACCACTTTATGAGAAACACGGATTAGTCCGGCAATTATCTGTTGATAATGAGATTGCCGTTCCCGTGGATGCGGTTGTCCACATGCTGGTTACATCCGCCGATGTAATCCACGCCTGGACAATCCCCTCATTCGGCTCAAAAACGCAGGCCGTCCCTGGTCGCCTGACTGCAACCTGGTTTAAAGCAACTGAGGTTGGTGTATATTATGGTCAGTGTTCAGTATTATGCGGCAAGGAGCACGCGTCAATGCCGATTGCTGTGCGAGTTGTGCCGCAAGAAGCTTATGACCGCTGGGTCGCAGCAGCTAAAAACAGAGATTGGGAAAATGCTAAATCCATTCTGCTTGCTGCAACGGAAACGACGAGCGACAGCAAACTGGCTGATGCAGGTGCAGTTGTTGAAAACTGATATCTGACAGTCTGAAGTTTCTGCTGAAAGGCAGAAGTGAGGCGAAGAAGGGGCTTTTTAATATGGCTGAGAACATGGCTGTTTCTGAATATGGCCACGACGACAAACCGAGCTTTGTCAACCGCTGGCTTTTCTCAACCAATCATAAAGATATCGGGACGCTATACCTGATATTTGCAATGATGGCCGGTATAATAGGTGGCGCACTTTCTATCGGCATGCGTCTTGAACTGGAAAATCCTGGTCTGCAATACTTCTCCAACCCGCACATGTACAACGTGTTCGTGACTGGACACGGTCTCATCATGGTGTTCTTCATGGTCATGCCGGCCATGATCGGCGGCTTCGGCAACTGGTTCGTTCCCCTTATGATCGGTGCGCCGGACATGGCATTCCCGCGCATGAATAATATTTCGTTCTGGCTGCTGCCAGCCGCTTTCATCCTTTTACTGACCTCCATGTTTGTCGAGGGACCACCAGGCTCTACCGGCGTCGGAACTGGCTGGATCATCCTTGCACCGCTGTCAACGCTGGCTGGTCATCCTGGTCCGGCCGTGGACTTTGGCATTCTTGCCTTACATGTCGCAGGAATTTCCTCCATCCTCGGCGCAATCAACTTTATTACAACAATTTTTAATATGCGTGCGCCCGGCATGACATTGCACAAGATGCCGCTGTTTGTCTGGTCGGTTCTAATCACCGCATTCCTGCTGTTGTTATCTCTGCCCGTGCTTGCCGGTGCAATCACGATGCTTTTGACGGATCGTAACTTCGGTACAACATTCTTCGAAGCCTCCGGCGGCGGAGACCCGCTCTTATACCAGCATCTTTTCTGGTTCTTCGGTCATCCGGAAGTTTACATTCTCATCCTGCCAGGTTTTGGCATCATCAGCCATATTGTTGCAACGTTCTCACGCAAACCGATCTTTGGTTACCTTGGCATGGCTTACGCAATGGTTTCGATTGGTGTCGTTGGCTTTGTTGTATGGGCCCACCACATGTATACTGCCGGTATCAGCGTTGATACACAGGCATATTTCACATTTGCGACGATGGTTATCGCCGTTCCCACCGGCGTCAAGGTCTTCTCATGGATCGCAACGATGTGGGGCGGTTCCATTACATTTCGCACACCGATGCTCTGGGCATTTGGTTTCATCTTTTTGTTTACCGTGGGTGGGGTTACAGGCGTAATGCTGGCGAATGCCGGCGTTGATCGCGCATTCCACAATACCTACTATGTTGTTGCGCATTTCCATTACGTACTCTCGCTTGGCGCAGTGTTCGCTATCTTTGCTGGCTGGTACTACTGGTTCCCGAAAATGTTTGGATATGAGTTCTCAGAATTCTTTGGCAAACTGCACTTCTGGATGACCTTTATTGGCGCGAATATCTTATTCTTTCCGCAGCACTTTCTTGGGCTTGCCGGCATGCCGCGCCATTATGCGGATTATCCAGAGGCCTACCACTTCTGGAATCAGGTATCTTCCTACGGTTCTTACATAACAGGCGTTGCGACACTCATTTTCTTTGTCGGTCTGGCTTACTCGTTCAGACAAGCGAAACGCACAGTAGACAACCCCTGGGGTGAGGGCGCAACGACACTGGAATGGACACTGTCTTCACCACCACCGTTCCACTGCTTTGAGACCTTGCCGGTCATCAAGAATGACGGGCATCATTAAGCGTACTCCTTATCGATCTGGCGGCTTTGGTCCGCCAGTCGAGCAAATGGCTATTGGACTGAACAGGTAAATCTGCGAACCACCTTCATGTCAGATACAAGCTATAATACCACGCTCGCCAATAATACTGCTGTCCAAACCGGCGGCACCGTCAGCGATTACCTTGCGTTGATGAAGCCACGTGTCATGTCATTGGTCGTATTCACTGCCCTGGTCGGCATGATTGCAGCTCCGGGAGACTTTCATCCGGTTATTGGCGGCATAGCGCTTCTTTGTATAGCCGTCGGGGCTGGCGCATCAGGAGCGCTTAATATGTGGTATGATGCCGATATTGACGCGCACATGGCACGCACAGCTACAAGGCCTATTCCACGCGGCCGCGTAAGCGCAGACGATGCACTTTTATTCGGTTCGATTCTTGCGGTATTCTCAGTGCTCACGCTGGGAGTGCTGGTCAACTGGACAGCGAGTGTGCTGCTTGCTTTGACAATCGGTTTTTACGTTTTCGTCTATACGATGTGGCTCAAGCGCAGAACACCACAGAATATCGTGATTGGCGGGGCAGCAGGCGCATTTCCACCTATGGTTGGCTGGGCTGCAGTAACCGGTGACGTTGGTCTGGAAAGTATTATTCTATTTCTTATCATCTTTACGTGGACACCGCCTCACTTCTGGGCGTTGGCTCTGTATCGCTGCCGCGATTATGAGCGTGTCGGCGTTCCCATGCTGCCGGTCGTAGCCGGGTTAAATGAAACGCGACGCCAGATCTTGATTTATTCACTTCTGCTCGCCCCGTTAGCGGTTTCCCCATGGATGGTCGGGCTTGGCGGCCCGGCTTATCTTGTGATCTCGATAATCATGGGGCTGGCTTTTATCTGCCAGGCGATACGAGTCTACCGGATACGCGAGGGCCGCTCATCAGATATTCATGCTAAAAGGTTGTTCGGATTTTCAATCTTTTATCTCTTTACTCTGTTTGCCGTGCTTCTCGTTGAACACACCATAGAACGCATTACCGGCTAAGGGAACGCCATGTCCGAACAGACAACAGAAATTATGGCGGAACGGCGGCGACGCCAGAAAACACGGTCAATTGCAATTGCACTGGCTTTATTGGGCCTCGTCGTTCTCTTTTATCTTGCAACGATTGTTCATCTTGGCGGTAACGTAGCTAATCGACCGATGTAGCATAAAGAGAAATAAAGAGAACCTGAGGGATTTAAGAATGCCAGATCAAGGCACGGCAAAGACACCGCAATTGCAGAATGCAACTCAGCATCGCCGGGTTGCACTGCTGGCTGGCGGCCTGGCAATCTTTATGTTAGCGATGGCGTATGCGGCTGTACCGCTCTATCAAATTTTTTGCCAGGTCACAGGGTTTGCAGGCACCACGCAGCGCGCCATGGCCGCGCCTGAAACGGTGCTTGAGCGCAGCGTAACTATTCGCTTCGACAGCAATGTTACCGGTGGCCTCGGCTGGACATTCAAGCCGGTTGAACCAAGCCTCGATGTCAAGATTGGCGAGAACAGGCTGGCATTTTATCGCGCGACCAACCTCTCAAACGTCCCTCTCACTGGTACCGCTTCATTTAACGTAGCCCCAGAAGCAGCTGGCTTCTACTTCAGCAAAATTGAATGTTTTTGCTTTCAGGAGCAAACCCTGCAACCAGGTGAAACCGTTGAAATGCCGGTGAGTTTTTTTGTTGACCCGGACATTGCCAACGATCCGGATGCACGGCATCTGACACAGATCACGTTATCTTATACGTTTTATCCTGTCGCGGAAAAGCGTGCAGAACTCACAAAGCCATCACTTGACAGAAAGAAGTCCTGAGAAAGTTTAAGGCTTTGAGCCAAAGAATTCATGCGTGGACAACAAAAAACGGAGCGGAAACATGGCTGGCGGCCATCATGTAAAAGAACACGATTATCATCTGGTTGATCCAAGCCCATGGCCACTTGCCGCGTCTATCGGAGCACTGGTCATCTCGTTTGGCGCCATTATCTGGATGCGTTCCCTTGATGGCGGTGAAGGTTTGTTCGGTCTGCAAGGATCCTGGCTCTTCTGGCTGGGAGCTATGATCGTTGCAGCAACATGCTTCTTCTGGTGGCGTGATGTTATCCGTGAAGGCGACAAAGGTGATCACACACCCGTTGTACAGTTACATCTCCGCTATGGAATGATCCTGTTCATCGCGTCTGAAGTAATGTTTTTTGTTGCCTGGTTCTGGGCTTTCTTTGACGTCGCTTTTTTTCCGTCAGGTCTCTATCAGCCTGAAAACATGCAACAGAGCATAGGCATGGTCGCACGCGACATGTTAACGGGCGGACAATGGCCACCTGTTTCCAATGATAACTTCCAGAAGACCTTTGATCCATGGGGCCTTCCGTTTGTGAACACGCTTATCCTGCTGTTATCTGGCACAACAGTGACCTGGGCACACCACGCGTTGCTCAATGACGATCGTCAAGGCCTCATCTGGGGGCTTGTTTTCACGGTTGCCCTTGGTTTTCTGTTCTCACTGCTGCAGGCGTATGAATATCTTCATGCCGCATTCAACTATACGGGCCACATCTATGGCGCCACCTTCTTCATGGCAACCGGCTTCCACGGCGCGCATGTTATCATTGGAACGATTTTCCTGCTTGTCTGCCTGATACGCGCCATGCGAGGCCACTTCACATCGACTGACCACTTTGGTTTTGAAGCTGCAGCCTGGTACTGGCACTTTGTTGATGTCGTCTGGTTATTCTTGTTTGCCTCAATCTATGTTTGGGCGGCCGGTACTCATTAAACTTAAGCAAGCTGTTGCGGCATAAAGGCCTGGGGCTTGCCATAAGTTAAAGCGCGGGCGGTTGTTCACCGCCCGTTGTTATTTATCCTGCAAGCCGCCTGTACGACGAGAGGCTCTCTGAACTAACCTAGAAATCTGCTGATGACGGGCCCTTGCCAGCGGTTCAGGCGCATAACGAGAGGAGCCGGTGGAAATTTGCAAAATTTTATTTTGCCATTCCGACAGATGCGTATTGCAGGGCCGACGCTATTTGCCTTGCCTGCCATAGTTGTGCTTATTTTGCTCGGCTCCTGGCAATGGCAGCGCAAAACCTGGAAGGAAGGGCTGTTACAGCAACTACAGGCTGCGCAAGAAGCTGAGCCGTCGACCTTATCATCTTTGCTTGCCTTCAAAGAACCTGATGCAATCCGCTTTCGCCGGATGCGCCTGGCCGGCAGCTTTTTGCACGATCATGAAATTCACATGTGGCTGCCAGGCGAAAAAGGCTCTGCCTGGCGTATTATTACGCCATTGAAGTTAGATGCGTTTACCAGAAAAAGTGCTGGAATGCCGTCTCATGTTCTGGTCATTCGCGGTGTCGTCGACGATGCGCACAAGTCACGTGCGACCAGGCCGGAAGAGCGGCAGTCAGAATCGCAAGTGTCTTTGACTGCGCGCGTGCGTTTTGATAGCAGCAATTGGGCAACGCCTGAACCTAACCGCGAAAAAAACAGATGGTATGCGCTGGATAACGGCAAAATGGCAGCCGCGCTGACGGCGCATCTGCCATCCGCCCAAGTCGCTCCTTTTTTTGCTGAATCTGAAGTTGTAACGGCACCACTGCCTGGACCACAGCCCAATCTGCAGCAGTTGACCTTGCGTAACCGCCATCTCGAATATGCGTTAACGTGGTGGGGCTTAGCGCTGACGCTGCTTGGCGTTTACGCTGCATTTGTCTGCAGCCGGCTCCGTCAGCCAGAACGTTGAACCTTTCGTTTCTGGTAGCCTGCCCGCCGCTCGCGCATACATGAAACTGAAGAGGAGGTTGCGGTAATATTACAACGTTTCTTGGTCTGTTTATTTTTAGTATAAGAGTGCCATCAAATACGATTCCATTGGCCAGCAGCAGGATAAGATCAGACCGGCAAACCACTTCAACTTCATGTAAAGTTGTCATGGGCCGTCAAACCCTAGTGGTCTGTATCCCGACATTTTAAGTGATACAGACCACTAGCTTGTTTATAACTGCCACGATCTGGCTGGATATCCACGCAAATACGCCCATACAGTAAATATTGTCCACAATATTTACTGGTATCTGGCAATTCATATAGTGCCGTTGTACATCGAAGACTATTTCAGTCTGTATCGTTAAGAATGACAGTTCAGTAAGTTGACTAAACGTTCCGTGTGAGGTTTCGTGAAATACATCTCCACCAGAGGTACGGCCCCCATCTTAGGGTTTGAAGATGTGCTGCTAACCGGCCTTGCCAGCGATGGCGGCCTTTACGTCCCGGAGAACTGGCCGCAGGTGTCGCCAGCAGCAATTGCCGGCTTCGCCGGGAAACCTTATCGTGACGTCGCAATTGAAGTTATTTGGCCATATACGGGCGGCGCAATCGCCCGCGCTGACTTCGAGGAGATGGTCTCCGCCGCATACACGGCATTTGAGCATCCTGCCGTAACGCCGTTGGTACAGATTGCTGAAAACAGATGGGTGTTGGAGCTTTTTCACGGCCCCACACTGGCCTTTAAAGACATCGCAATGCAGTTGCTGGCGCTAATCATGGATTACATCCTTGCCAGGCGCGCAGAGCACTCCACAATCGTTGTCGCGACGTCTGGCGATACAGGCGGGGCTGCCGTCGAAGCTTTTCGAGGACGTGAGCGGATCGATTTAGTCATTCTTTATCCAGCCGGCCGTGTGTCCGACGTACAGCGCCGTATGATGACAACAACGGGCGAAGCAAACATCCATGCGCTTGAAGTAGACGGCACATTCGATGACTGTCAAGCGCTGGTTAAGGCAATGTTCACCGATTGCAATTTTCGCGATACCGTGAAACTTTCCGGCGTTAACTCAATCAATTGGGCACGGATCGTGCCGCAAATTACCTATTATTTCTACGCAGCCGCCAATCTTGGAGCGCCCTACCGACCTGTCTCATTTACGGTTCCGACGGGTAATTTCGGCGATATTTTTGCCGGATACGCCGCCCAACGTATGAACTTAGCCGTTGAAAAGCTGATTATTGCTTCCAACGACAATGACATCCTTCCACGCACGCTTGCCAGTGGGATTTATGAAAAGCGCGCAGTCAAAGCAACAACATCACCGTCCATGGACATCCAGGTGTCGTCAAATTTCGAGCGTTTGCTGTTTGAAGTGCAATCACGCGATGCAGCCAGGGTAAGGGCGCAAATGGCATCGCTTGCACAATCTGGCCGATTTGAAGTGGTTGGTGGCGCACATATCCTACAGAAGATTTTCGCCGCGACGACAGCAAACGAAAGCGATGTTGCCCGGTCCATACGTCAAACAATGGCAAGCAGCGGATACATACTTGATCCGCACACCGCATGCGGTGTTTTTGCTGCAGAGCAAAATCCATCGGCTGGCTCTGCCGCAGATGTCGTTCTCGCGACAGCCCATCCGGCGAAATTCCCGGATGCAATGCGTGAGATTGCTGGACATAATGCTGAGCTGCCAACAAGGCTGGCACATCTTATGACTGCCAAGGAGCATACAACGCCAATCGCCAACGATCTATCTGCCGTCCAGGGTTATATCCGCTCGCATTCGCGCGTACTTCGCTGAGGAATGTCAATGACAGTTCAACTGACCACGTTTGAAAATGGCCTGCGCGTCGTGACCCAGGACATGCCGCATTTACACTCCGCATTAATTGGCGTTTGGGTGGGTGTAGGGGCCCGTGATGAAAGCAAATCGGAACACGGTATCTGCCATCTTCTGGAACATATGGCGTTTAAGGGGACAAAGACGCGTTCTGCTAGGCAAATTGCAGAAGAGATTGAGCAGGTTGGAGGCGATATGAACGCCGCCACGGGCCTTGAGATGACCGCTTATTATGTACGTCTCCTGAAAGAAGATGTGCCTTTAGGCATCGATATCCTTGGAGATATCCTGCAAAATTCGACATTCGACGCGCAAGAGCTGGCCCTTGAGAAAGATGTAATTCTACAGGAAATAGCCGCAATTGAGGATGCACCGGATGAGATCGCCTACGATCTCGCTCTTGCAGCCGCCTTTTCAGGGCAAAGTGTGGGGCGACCGATTATCGGCACGCCGGACAGCGTAAAAGCAATTCAATCCGCCGATCTTACATCGCATTTGCAAAACCGCTATACCCCGAACAGCATGATTGTCTGCGCCGCCGGCGCGGTGGATCACGATACAATCGTCCGCCTTGTCACAGCCCAATTTGGCGGACATAGCTCAAGCACATTAGAAAATACATCCAAAGCAAATTTCATCGGCGGTGCAAGGGCCTCGCCTAAAGGTTTTGAGCAATGCCACGTTGTTATTGGTTTTCCGGCCCCTTCCTATCGTGATGCGCATTACATGGAAGCACAGGTATTTTCAGGCCTGCTCGGAGGCGGCATGTCCTCACGTTTATTCCAGGAAGCGCGGGAAAGCCGCGGTCTTTGCTATGCCATATACTCAGCGGCCTGGGGATTACGAGACGGCGGCATTTTCAGTATTCATGCTGCAACCGGGCAAGAGGTTTTGGGCGAACTGGCGAACGTTGTCGCTGACGAAATCCGCAATTGCGCCAGTGGCGGCTTAACGGAACAGGAGGTGTCGCGGGCAAAGGCGCAATTGCGCGCAGGTCTGTTGATGAGCCTGGAAAGCTCATCCGCGCGGGCGGAACAAATGGCGCGTCAGCTGTTGTCCGTCGGCCGCATTGTTGAAATCGATGAACTCATTGCACGCATTGACAGTGTAACTATAGCCGGGTTGAGGACATTTGCCGGCAATCTCCTCACGCATGGCCAGCCTGCTGTTTCCGTTGTCGGGGCGGGCCAACATTCCCAAAAGATGGCCGATCAAACGCTGCAATTGTTCGTCTGCTAGGCCCTGTCTTAAGGGCGCCCGGCAAAACAAAAACTTTAATTTTCTGAGCTAAACCCGCATATCGCGGGCCACTTACTATCAAAATAGAAGCGTTTATTTTGGTAAGCGCTCTTAGCATACTTTCAGTTCGATGCTTGCAGTAAAAGCATATCTGCACCCTGATGGATGGTTGGACGTAACAAATAACAACAAGCCCTGAGGAATAGCGGCATGGCATTTCTGCGATCAGCGCTGGTTTCAGAGGAAACGCCGGTTTTACGGGGACAAGGCCTCACTCTACGCGTGCCAAGCCTGAACGATTACGGTCAGTGGGCCGAGCTACGTGCAATCAGCCGCGAGCATTTACGTCCCTGGGAGCCCGAATGGGCACGGGATGAGCTGAGCCAGGCTACTTTCCGTCGGCGCGTTCGCCATTACCAGAAAGATTTACGGGAAGAAAACAGCTATGCGTTCCTCATTATTGATACGCAGTCGAACACGCTCGTTGGCGGCGTAACGCTGTTCAACATCAGGCGTGGCGTAACGCAGTCCGTTTCGATTGGTTATTGGATCGGGCTGCCACACACACGACAGGGGTATATGACACGGGCAGTTTGCCTGGTTGCGGATTTTGTCTTCAAAACACTGCATTTGCATCGTCTGGAAGCAGCCTGTCTGGCGACCAACACAGGATCGATCGCCGTATTGAGGAAAAATGGTTTTCGGCACGAGGGCTTGGCACGTAAGTATCTTAAAATAAATGGAAAATGGCAAGATCATATTCTGTTTGCCTTGCTCGATGAAGATTATCACAGGATGGGGTTTGGCGGGGAATGAAGTGGTGTGGACAAATACTGGCTTTTCCGGTTGTTGTTCTTTTAAGTGCGGCGCTCACTCTTATTGCTGGCGCTGCCCGGCTTGAAGCGCAGGATCTTAAGGCCATCAAACTGGAAGAAGGTCAACAGCGTCTTGCGATTGTCGCTAAATCCCTTGTTTTCGATGGCCAGGGCGACAATTTCAGGGTCAACACAGCAGCAGATGCCGATGGTATTCGCCGCCTCATGTCTGTTCGTGCACAACAGCGTGGCAGCAATCCGACGTGGCTTGTCTTCGCATTAGATAACACAACTGAAAAGCCCATTACACGCTGGCTTACTGCCGCACGCTATGACATTATCGGCTCAGGCCTTATATGGCCGGATCTTGATTCTGACCGCATCCGTGCGATTACGCCTTCGGTTGGCTTTATCCCGCAGAAAATTGACAATGAACGTGCCGATATCTTCCAGATTACAATACCACCCGGGCAAATCGTTACCTTTGTTGCAGAACTGGCGGCGCCACGTGTCGCGCGGATTGATCTGTGGGAACCGGTAAAATATGAACTTTACATCCGCGACCGGCGCTTGTTCAACGGCATTATGCTCGGCATTACCGGTCTGCTTGGGGTCTTTCTCACGGCGCTTTTTGCAGCCAATCATAAGGCAATGTTCCCAAGTGCGGCGCTGGTTGCCTGGTGTGTTCTGGCCTATCTATGCGTGGATTTTGGTTTCTGGCACAAGCTTTTGCAGCTGAATTCCGAAGATAATGCGATTTACCGTGCGGCCACCGAGGCCGCCATGGCTGCCAGCCTTGCGATATTCCTTTATACATTTTTGAGACTAGGCTCCTGGCATGGCTTTGCACGCATGCTGGCGCTGGTTTGGATTGTAGCAGCATTAACGCTTGTTTTCGTCGCGGTGCTCGATCCGCGCCTTGCATCGACTTTTGCGCGCCTTTCATTTTTGGGCCTTGGCGCCGCAGGTGGTCTGGTGATGCTTTTCTTTGCCATTCGCGGCCAGGACCGTGCGCTTTCTCTCATTCCGACCTGGCTCTTGTTTCTTGTTTGGCTGTTTGGAGCTGCATCAACGCTTAACGGCCAACTCAACGGTGATATAGTTGTTTCAAGTCTGGTTGCTGGTTTGACCCTGGTGGTTGTTTTACTTGGCTTTACCGTGACGCAATTTGCGTTTGGCAGTAGGGAGCAGCTTTATGCTGCCGACCCGAATGAGCAAAGCCTTCGCTCATTGGCAGTTGACGGTGCAGGAGCTGCTGTCTGGGATTGGAATGCGCGGCGCGAGGAAATCAAAATATCACCAATTATCGAGGCATCTCTTGGTCTTAACCTGGGGGAATTATCGAGTAAGGTTGATGACTTTTTAAAACACGTGCATCCAGCCGATCAGGAACGGTTCCGCTTGCAGCTGGCTTCGGTTCAGGAGCACGGCGAAGGCGTGATCAGAACCGATCTTCGCATGCGTCATAATGATAATTCCTATCGCTGGTTCAATTTGGAAGCTGCCAGCATTCCCACAATTGATCGCCGTTCGCTTCGTTGTATTGGACTGATGCGCGACATCACGGATATCAAAAGAACGCAGGCCCGGCTTATGTACGATGCTATCTATGACAATCTGACAGGCCTGCCCAATCAGGAGCTGTTTCTCGATCGACTGGTTGTAACGATCAGCCGTGCCAAACACGAACGAAACATCCAGCCAAAAGTGATCTGTATCGACATTGATAAAGTTAAAAATGTTAATACGGAATATGGTCCCATCGTTGGTGACAGCCTTTTGCTGACACTCGCAAAGCGCCTGCGCAACCACATTAGTAACAGCGATACGCTTGCTCGAATTGGTGACGAGCGGTTCGCAATTCTGACGCTTTCCAGGCATACCGCTGGCGAATTACAACGACTGGCCGATGATATCTATCGTTCGATTCGCACACCCATCAACATTGCCGGCCACAACGTTGTTCTCAGCGGTGCTGTAGGTATCGCGGTTTATGATGGCCATGCCAAGCCCGAAACCGAAGACAATGAGCTTCTCAAGGAAGCTGAAATCGCAATGTATCGTGCAAAGCGCCAGGCAAACGGTCAGGCTGTTCTGTTCCGCCCGGAGATGCGCAACGCACAGGACGATCGCGCCATACTTGCGCGGGAACTGAAGGAGGCGCTGGAGCACAAACAGCTCAAACTACTGTTTCAACCCGTTATTCATTTGCCGCGTGAGGAATTGTCAGGTTTTGAGGCACTTTTGCACTGGCAGCATCCCAAGCGTGGGCTGCTCGGGCCGGGTGAGTTTATCTCAATCGCCGAAGATAACGGTCTGGTCGTACAGCTGGGAAGCTACGCCATTGTGCAGGCCGTGGAGCAGATTGCCAAATGGCACAAGGAATTGCCGCGGACGACGAACCCACTTTTCGTCAGCATCAACATTTCAAGCCGGCAGCTCCTGCGTCCGGAACTCATACAGGAAATCCGCCATATCGTTGGGCGCAGCATTGTGCCTGACGGTGTTCTGCGTCTGGAGATTGCTGAACCGCTGGTCATGGAAAATCCAGAACAGGCAAATGAAATGCTTGAATCCATGGTACAGGCCGGGGCACGGCTATCGCTGGATGATTTTGGTACGGGCTATTCTTCTCTGACGTATTTGCAGCGGTTTCCTTTCGATACGATTAAAATTGATCGTGACCTTGTTGTTGCAAGCGGAGGATCGGACGCAGGCGCGGAAATTGTTCGTTCAATTGTGGCACTTGCCCGCGAACTAGGAAAACAGGTGGTTGCAGAAGGCGTTGAGGATGCGGAGGATGCCAGCTTCCTACGTTCAATCGGATGTGAATATGCACAAGGGTTCTATTACGGCGATCCAATGCGGGAACAAGACGTTTCCAATATGCTCAAAATTGTTCGAAAGTCTGAACGTAAACTTCGCCGCAGCGGTTTCTTCCGGCCGAAATCCGCGACAGAAGAGGCGGAAACACAGCCCCAGACGGCTGGCTTGGACGATAAAGTTGAAAAACCATCGCAGCTGCCGCCTCAGGAAATAAAAGCTCCAGCTCTCCCACAAATGGCCCCGGAAGCTGGCCAGTTGGCAGCGCAACATCAAAGGCCGTATGATAATGCCTATGATAATGCCAATGAACTTGCAGCCCGCCGTGCGCCATCGCCTCCTCCTGGCCGGGGGCAAACAATGCCGCAGCAAACTCCTGCACCGATCAAGCCATCAACGCCGGAACGCCCATCATACAGACCGGTGCAGCAGCCAAATTCACCTAATGTTCAGGATACGCAGTGGCCTCGTCACCAGAGAGATCAGCCAGAAAAACCTGTATATACTTATGATGGAACGCGGGTTCCGCCACAGACCCAACCGTTGCCGCATACACCTGCAGACAAGGTTGAGACACGGATCGCCCAAGAAAGACAGGCTGCGCTGAATAATTATTCTCAGTCACGCTCCCGATCGCTGCCTTCTTACGCATCGCCAGAGGAAAAGCGAAATAGCAGGCCGCAGGACGGTGCCGCACATTCGCAGATGCCGCCCTCACATCCCCCGGGAACAGGCGATCGGAACACTCAATCACACATGACGTCATCTGCCCAGCCGATCAATCGAGACAAAGCTCACTCCTCCCTGCTGCATCGCAAAAATATGCCGCCGCCATCACGACAGCGTACGGAAGGCGAGGCACGGTTGCCGCATGAGGTGTCACCGTTGACACCGGAATCCGAATGGCAATCTGCGTATAATCCAGGCCAGGCCTCGCAAGATGAACCGAGACCGCCACCTCCAGTATCGCTCCCCGATCTGTCAAAGCTACCGCCAGGTATTGCAGCCAGCCTGGGCCGCCTGGCGGGGCTCAGCGAAGCAGAAATTGAAAAAATAACCAGTGCATCAAGACGCAAAAAAAGCTAATTCCCTTTGGCTTGAATGTTTGTGATGCACAGGCTTATGGCCTGCCTTGGCCCATTCAGCCAACCCTCGAAATTATATCGAGGGCGAGGGGGGCGCCGCTCGAAAAGGAACATAAGTGATACAGACCATTAGCGATGTTCTTCGACGTGACGCTCGATTAAAGCTTTGTTGAATGCTTCCATTGCAGCCATATGCTCCGCCCAGCCAACGATGCGCCGGTCATCGCTGATTGCAACCACAGGCAGGCGCTGCAAACCAGTCTCGTCGAACATACCCAGGGCCTTTTCAAGCGTGTCATTTCCCGTCAGCCATTTCGGGTAAGTCTTTGGATCACGTCTGATTTCACGTGTCTCATCGCGATCAAGTTCAGCAAACTCCTTGACCGTGAGTGAACGCATAATTTCCTGATGCGGGCCATCCTGCACAGCTAAACCGCGTTTCGATAATTGCCAATGGAAAAAACTGTGCCCAAGAATAGCGCGTGTCAGGCCATGGGCAATAGAGACCGTTAACATCACGGCGATAGTAATATCGTATCCTTTAGTAACTTCCAAAATCATGATCATACTTGAAATGGGAGCACCAAGAACAGCCGCGGCAACTGCTGCCATACCAAGAATGGCATAAAGGCCATGGCTTGAGGCCATTTCTGGGAATATCGAAGCGGCTATGATGCCAAACGATCCACCAGCCATGGCGCCCAGATAAATTGCCGGTGAAAAAATTCCTCCGGCAAAGCGCATGGCAAGTGTAATAGCGGTCGCAGCAGTTTTGGCGACCAGCAAGGCCAACATCATCCAAAGCGGATAATGAAGCTGTAGCGCTGCATCTGTTGCCTCATATCCGACGCCAAGGACCTGAGGAAAATAAAGTGCGATGGCGCCAATCATCAAGCCCCCTACGGCTGGGCGCAACCATAATGGCATTGCGATTTTCCAGGAAACTTTTTCTGTTGCCATCAGTGCCGTCTCGAAGACGATGGCAACAACGGCGCACGTTAAACCAAGCAGCGCGAATGCGGGGAACTCCCAATATGTCGTGATCTGATAGTCGGGAACTATAAATGCCGGAGCCTCTCCCAAGTGAACACGGGCAACCAACGTTGCAGCTACGGAGGCAATAACAATTGGCACAAAAGCAGTCAGAGCATAGTGAGCAAGAATAACCTCATGGGCAAAAATAACCCCTGCCATGGGAGCATTGAATGCTGAAGACACAGCCGCAGCGACGCCGCAGCCGAGCAATGTGCGCTGGGCGCTGGGCGACAGCCTGAAAAAATCCTTGATACAGGAGGCAACTGTTGCTCCAAGGTGAACGATCGGCCCTTCGCGGCCAGCACTGGCCCCGAACCCTAGAGAAATTGATGCCAGAAGGATGTTCCAGCAACCGGTCTTGAGGGGCAAATTACTGTTTCTCAGAATCTGAACTTCGATAACGTCAGCGATACCTTGCGCACGCCGACCTGGCATGTACTTATGAAGGATGTACCCGACGATCAGTCCACCACACACCGGCGCTAGCAAGACTACGAACTCAGATACGTTAACCGCAGCAGTTGCAACCTTTTCGCTGGCCGTGCCAAGCCACAGATATTGCCAGAAACCTATTGAAATCCGGAATAAGATCGACAGATAAGCAACGATGACGCCCACTCCAAGGGCGAGCAACCAGACCAGGAACTGACGGTCTGTTATAAAAGTCTTAACATTATGACCGATCTGTGCATTGAGCAGTTCGATAACCGAGACCAATCCATAACGTCTCACAGCTCGATTACCACTCATATATGCCCACTCCTAAACCTCGTTGGCCTGGCTGGTGCAGCAGGCAAGACGCTTGTAAGGTGTTAAATGCGGAAAAATCCCAGGCCCTGTCATCAGTTACCGCACGAAGTCTCGACAATAATATATTCGTGAAGCCGCTCGCTGCGTGATGGTGTTTCCGGCATCGCAAAGGCGCGAACCGAAATGCCCGCCTGATGCACGGTTTCAGGATCGCCGGACACCAATGGATGCCACCACGCCAGATTTTTGCCTTCATGCACCAACCGATATGCACAGGTTTCCGGGAGCCAGCCAAGTTCTGCCACCATATCCGGTGTAAATCGCAGGCAATCGGGCACCTTGTCGTGGCGATTTGCATAGTCGGAACAACGGCATGAGCCAATCGCAAGCAATTTGCAAGCAAGCCGAGTCATATAGATTTCGCCGCTGTCCTCATCTTCCAGCTTTAGCATGCAACAACGACCGCAGCCATCGCACAGGTTTTCCCACTCGGCAGGGCTCATCTCAAAAAGAGATTTACGCCGCCAGTAGGGGAGATCGGTCGGATTTTTTCCGGTTTTCGCCTGCGTTGACATTATTGCCTTTGTCAGCCCTTTCATTGCTTGAGATGAAATAGGACAGGCCAGAGCTTTCGCGACCTTTTTTAAGGCCCTTTGAGGCATAAAGCCAGCGTCCTGTTACGGCCTCGTTTCTCGTCGCTCTGCCGACCGCACCCGCATGTAAAACTGTAGAAAGAAATGACTGTGATACGATACAGATTTTCCGCCAGTTTCCTTACGGTACATTTTTTATAATCGATAACTTTAAGCCCAACGTACTGCTACATCTCATTGACCTGCTCATTGATCTGCGATTTCATTTTCCGCAGGCCTAAACCTGTGCTAAACTGACTATACAGCCACATACTGGAAAATTATTTCAAGTTTCATAATTTTTGCTCTATTTGAAGCATAAAGCAAGTATTTTGCTGAACATGTTGCATACGCACAGCGAGCAGACAGTACTTTTGAGGCAGCAGACGTGAATGATTGGTTTTTCAGACAAGGCAGCAGACACCGGCTCGTTAACTGGATTGAACTGGATGCTTGGTTTGACTCAACCATTTCAGGTATCCTGCACGCAATCGCCTATCGCTATAGTGCCGCTTCAAGTTTCTTTGCCCGTTTCCGCCTCCAGGGCTGGAGCCGTATTGCCAACGAACTGGCTTCGGAAATATTGACACTAAGTGCCGGCGGCATGATATTAATGTACACACTCGCTCTGCCAGCATTCAAAGAAATTGACCAAAAAAACTGGCTGGCGATGGACCAGTTTTCTGTGACATTTCAAGACAAAAACGGCAATTTCATTGGAAAACGCGGGATAAATCTTAACGATGCCGTTCCACTTGAGGAAATTCCCGATTACATGATCAAGGCTGCCCTCGCTACTGAGGACCGTCGTTTTTTTGAACATTTTGGTGTTGATTTCATCGGCACGTTTCGTGCGCTCGTCGAAAACATTCGCGCAAACAGCGTCGTTCAAGGCGGCTCAACCCTGACACAACAGCTGGCCAAAAACCTGTTCCTTTCTCCGGAACGCTCAATTGTCCGTAAATTAAAAGAAATATACCTTTCTCTTTGGCTCGAAGCCCGTCTGACTAAACGACAGATACTCAAGCTTTACCTGGACCGCTCTTATATGGGAGGCGGTGCTTTTGGCGTTGAAGCGGCATCACAGTTTTACTTTGCCAAGTCCGTGCGCAACATCAATATGGCAGAAGCTGCCATGCTTGCCGGCCTTTTCAAAGCGCCAACCAAATACGCGCCACATATCAATTTGCCCGGTTCGCGGGCGCGTGCTAACGAAGTTTTATCCAACCTTGTCGAGGCTGGTTATTATTCTCCGGGACAGGTCTACGACGCCCGCCTCAATCCTGCCCAACCGATTGAACAGCGCGACATAGAAACCCCTGACTGGTTCCTTGATTTTGCTTACGAAGAAATTCAAAAGAAAATCAAAGACAAGCGTGACTTCGTTCTGATAGCACGCACGACTATCGATATGGACCTGCAACAGGCAGCCGAACAGGCTGTAACTTCGAAGTTTGGCAGCAATCGCCTCAGAAACGCGCAGCGCAGGAGGGCTGAAACCACCAGCGCATTAATTTCGATGGAAACCGATGGTGCTGTCAGAGCCATCGTCGGTGGACGCGATTATGGTGAAAGCCAGTTCAACCGCGCAACACACGCCCAACGCCAGCCAGGCTCCTCATTCAAAGTCTATGTTTATGCAACAGCTCTTGAGAATGGCTATAGTCTGCGGAGCCCGCTGTATGACAGGGGTGTAAACTGCGGCCGCTGGAGCCCCCGCAATTATAATGGCAGTTACGGTTCAGGCGCCCGCGTCACGATGACAGACGCGGTGCGCCGTTCGCTGAACACGACAGCAGTGGCCATTTCATTGAGTATCGGGCGGCAAAACGTTATCGACCTCACCAAACGTCTCGGCATCAGTGGCATAAAGCCATCCTGTTCAATGGCACTTGGCGACCGCGGCATTACGTTAATAGAACATGCTGCTGGCTACGCCGCATTTGCCAATGGCGGCTTAAAAGTGGAACCCTACGCAATATTGGAAACTTATAATTCACAAGGCGAACTTGTTTATGCACGCAAACGCGATGAACTCAAACCAGAACGCGTGTTATCAAAATCAACCGCCACGCAGATGAACCAGATGCTGGCAACAGTTGTTTCAAGCGGCACAGGCCGTGCAGCACAGCTTGATTTCACCCATGCGGTAGGCAAAACTGGAACAAGTTCCGGCTATCGCGATGCCTGGTTTATGGGCTTTACCGGCCGTTATGTAACCGGCGTGTGGGTTGGAAAGGACAACTTCAGTCCGGTTTACAGATCCCGCGGGCGCGGCATGACGGGCGGTAGCGTTCCTGCACAAATCTGGCAGGCCTACATGTCGGTTGCTCATAAAAGCATGAATATTCCAACCATTCCCGGCCTCAAACCTCACCCGTCTCAGATTGCCGAACGTCACCGTCTGGCGGCTCTGCGTGATGCCAATCCGAACCTTGCGCAGATCCAGGAAAATGCGGCAAATGCAAATCAACTTATGAGTGACCGTACGAAGCGCGTTCTCCAGCGCCTGAACCGTGACCTTAAAGTCGAAGCCGGTATTGCTGTGCAGCCTTTGCCTAACACAGGTTCGACAACGCCAGTCAAAATCGACGATTCTGACCGGCGCGCAGACGCATCCTCAATATCACCAGGAGCGGCTGTTTCACGTCAATGAGTAAGGCCTTGCGTAATGGCGATGAACCTTAAAGTCCCGACAATACTCATGGTCATCCGTCGTCGCATCAAGATGACGTTTGGCTTACTGAGCAAAATCGGCATATTTTTGCTCATTTCAATCGGCGGTGGAATGGCATCAAGCTGGTATGCTGTTGAAATGGGCATGCCTTTTAATATCGAACGCCAAGGCCCCTGGACACGCTGGACCGGCGCCGGGCAATCCGATGCAGATCCTTACAGCAGAACACATTTTTCCAATCGGGCTCAAATCCTCTTTAATGCCAACCTGACAATCCGTTTTGAGGCGACGGTCGATGACCGCAACCGGCGCCTGCATTCCTCCTGCGATTATCTGATCGAAGGTCGTAATATCAATTCCCCATGGTGGACAATTGCAGTGTTCGATAACCGGGGCCGATTAATACCAAACGCGGCGCAGCGCTACAGTTTTAACAGCGAAACGGTAGCCTACAGTCCCGATGGATCCTTTGCCATCCGGCTGGCCCGTGAAACGCGCCCCTATAATTGGCTGCCGACGACACAGGCAGGCCGGATTATCGTGGTTTTTGAAGCGCAAAAGAACCTTAGCGGCGCAAACATTCTCGCACAAAAGAAGCTAAATTTACCGACGATTAAAAGAATTTCATGCCGATGAAATCGCTTAACTTTCTATCGCATAACTGGCGCTTGCTGCTGGCGGCATTAACCGCAGCCGGCATTGTTCATATTTACACGACGCTTGCAATCGTGCATTACGGTGAGGTTGCAGGCTACACGCTGCTGGCGGCCCAATCGCCAGCTAATCAAATTAAATATCTGCCCGAGGTCACACCGCAAAATCAAAGTCTGCCATTTCTTATGCCGGATACACGCTATGCGGTATGCCGCTTTGATGCCAGCAACCGTACCGTCCACATCCGCGCCGAGCTGCCTGCGCCAGGCTGGAGTCTGTCGATGCATGCCCCGAACGGAGACAATTTTTTGTTTGTCGCAGGAACAATTGATCGTACGACAAAGATCAATATTGTCGTCAATCGGAACAATCCAAAATTCGAGGCCAAAACCATTGCAGAACTGCCGGAAGAAAAGAAGTCGCCAGTCATCACAATCAAACGCAAGCATGGCATTGCAATTTTCAAAGCACCGATTAACGCACTAGCATTTCGTCGCATAGCAGACGAGCAACTCAACTTATTTGATTGTTATGAAAAACGCAGAAGGCGTTAGAGTAACCAGCAAAATAAACTATTCAATTGTCCCGGCCAAAGCCGAAGCGGCATGTTGCTGTATCCTACGGATTGCGATGCTCACAGGCCACACAATGTCTGCTGAAAACGAGAATTAATTAACAATTTTTTGCAGCTCCGATTCCACTGCTTCGTAAGTCGTTGTAAAATAAAGTAGAAATTGGTGGGCACGCTAGGGATCGAACCTAGGACCGTCCGATTAAAAGTCGGATGCTCTACCGCTGAGCTACGTGCCCTGACATATATTCAAAGTGCGCAATGTACGTATGCAGTTGTCGAAGGTCAAGTCTATCCTGTGTTTTTTTTGCCTGCGAACGAAAATCACGCATCGCCTCTCGCTTGGCTCAACTGCAACTGATGGCAGCCCTTTAATCCTGGGCTGCCCCGTTAAGCCGATCCTTGTGTTGGCTGACAAAGTCTGCAAATCGGCCCTCGGCGATGGCCGCCCGCATTGCAGCCATGAGTTCCTGGTAAAACCAAGTATTGGACCAGGATGTCAGCATCGCGGCCAGATATTCCCCGGAGCGATGCAAATGATGCAGATAGGCCCGTGAATAATCGCAGGCGGCCGGGCAAGTGCTTTGCGGATCGAGCGGACGTGGATCGTCGGCATGCTTAGCGTTGCGCAAATTCACCTTGCCGGACCAGGTAAAAGCCTGCCCGTGCCGGCCTGAACGCGTTGGCATGACGCAATCGAACATATCGATCCCGCGCGCGACTGCCTCAATCAGGTCGGCCGGCGTCCCAACCCCCATCAGATAACGCGGTTTGGTAGCCGGCAAATGCGGCAGTGTCTCATCCAGCGTGGCGAGCATCACATCATGTCCCTCGCCAACCGCAAGGCCGCCAACTGCATAGCCTGGAAAATCCATTGCCACGAGTGCCTCTGCAGAGCGCTGTCGTAAGGCCGGCTCAACACCACCCTGGACGATCGCAAAAAGCACCTGCCCCGGCCCGGCACCACCATGCTTTTGCTGCGTTTCAAAGGCGCTTTTTGAACGCTCGGCCCACCTTAGCGACAACTCCATCGCCCGCTCGGTCTCTGTAAAACTGGCCGGCAGTTCGATGCATTCATCGAATTGCATCTGGATATCGGCGCCAAGCAGGCACTGAATTTCGATGGAACGCTCCGGCGTTATGACGTGACGTGTGCCGTCGAGATGGCTCTGGAATGTGACCCCCTCTTCCGTGATTTTACGCAGCTTGGCCAGCGACATCACCTGAAAGCCGCCGCTGTCGGTCAGGATCGGGCCGTCCCAGCGCATGAAGGTGTGCAGGCCGCCAAGCCGTGCAACCCGCTCGGCTCCCGGTCGCAGCATCAGATGATAAGTGTTGGCAAGAATGATATCGGCACCGGCCGTTTTAACCTGGTCTGTATAAACAGCCTTGACCGTTGCAGCCGTACCGACAGGCATGAAAGCCGGTGTGCGAATAAAGCCGCGCGGTGTCGAGATGGCACCATACCGTGCCTCGCCATCCCTGGCCATTATATCGAAGGAAAAATTCTTAGTGGTCATTGTTCTGCAATCGCTGCACAGGTTCTGTGCATAAGTCAATAGTACACGGCAGTTGGTTTGGCGAAATCTGCTCGATTCCTGCCTGTTAACGTCAACAGTATATCGCAGAGATGGGAGCGGTTCGCTGCCAGTTTAATGCTCTGTTAATCATGCAGTGGTGAGATAGCGATACAGGAATCTCGAATAACTTAATTGCAGTCCTATACCGTATTGATATCACTGATGTCTTTGAAGTGATTGTTGCATTTTCGAGGTCCGCACCAGCTCTTATGAATAAAAAACAAACAAAGAAGATACAATGGACACCAGTGAGAACGTAGAACCATGCCGCAGTCTTGCCGAGATTGTCCGCGCCTGGCTCGACCATATCTGCCTGGAGCGCGGCTATTCGGAAAACACACGTGTTGCATATGCCCGTGATGCAGAGCAGTTTTTGGCGCATCTTAGAGGTAAACTCGGCCGGCCCGCCAAATTAACGGACCTTGGCCAGATCGACGGCCGTACGTTCCGCGCCTTTATGGCCGCACGCCGTCAGCAGGGCGCCTCAAGCCGCTCTCTTGCCCGCACTCTTTCAGCCCTGCGCGCCTTTTTCCGCTGGCTTGAGGTTGAGGAAATTCTGCACAACCGTGCGATTACGCAGGTAACGCTGCCAAAGGTGCCACGCCTTTTGCCCAGACCGCTGACTGTCGACAAAGCGAAAGATCTGATCGGAGCCGGAAGCGAAACAGACCTCGACTGGGTGGCGGCGCGCGATACGGCCGTCCTGCTGCTGCTCTACGGCGCCGGGTTGCGCATTTCCGAGGCGCTGTCGATCAAACGCCAGGATGCACCAAGCGAAATGCGTGACACGCTGCGTATCGCCGGCAAGGGTGGCAAGGAGCGCATGGTTCCGGTTCTGCCGATCGTCGTTGCCGCGGTGAAAAGCTATATCAGCCTCTGCCCTTATGAATTGGCCGGCCACCATCCGCTGTTTGTCGGCGTCAAGGGCGGGGCACTGTCAGCGCGCATGATCCAGCTGGCGATCGCCAGGTTGCGGGAAAGCCTGGAATTGCCGAACAACGCCACGCCGCACACGCTGCGCCACTCCTTTGCAACGCATCTTCTGGCCGAAGGCGCCGACCTACGCCAGATCCAGGAACTCTTAGGTCACGCGTCGCTGTCAACCACACAGTCCTACACCGATGTGGAACGCGACCGACTGCTCGCGATATACGACGCCGCACACCCGCGTGCTTGATGGATAGCGTATCAGTCAATCCGGTCTCGCCGGTCTCGTTCCATGATTTGATGGGGTATCAGTAAAATTTCTTCTCAAGCCGCGCTAATCAGATATCCAAATCAGTTGCAAAAACGGCACGATCCTGGATAAACCGGAAGCGTGCTTCTGGTTTGGAGCCCATCAGAGCGTTGATCACCTGGCCGATCTCGCTATGTTCGCCATCGCCAATTTCAACCCTGAGCAGTGTGCGTTTGGCCGGGTTCATAGCTGTTTCTTTTAATTGTGGTGCATTCATTTCCCCAAGCCCCTTGAAGCGGCTGACGTCAATCTTTTGATTGGCTTTAAAAACACCGGACTCAAGCAATTTCAGGCGCTCACCCTCATCGCGGGCGTAAAACGTCTTGGCACCCTGCGTCAGTTTGAACAGCGGCGGCACCGCAATATAAAGATGTCCTTTGCCCACAAGATCCGGCATCTCACGGTAGAAAAAGGTGATCAGCAGCGAAGCAATGTGGGCACCATCAACATCGGCGTCCGTCATGATGATGACGCGCTCGTATCTGAGGTCGTCCACCTTGCAATGCCTTCCAATGCCACAGCCAAGCGACTGGATGAGATCCGACAGCATCTGGTTCTGGCTCAATTTTTGCGCAGAGGCGCTGGCCACGTTGAGAATCTTACCACGTAGCGGCAATACGGCTTGCGTTTTTGGATCCCGCGCCTGCTTGGCGGAGCCGCCAGCCGAATCGCCTTCGACGATAAAAATCTCGGTTCCCACTTTGGAATTGGATGAACAGTCCACAAGCTTGCCCGGCAGCCGTAGCCTGCGCGTTGCGGTTTGCCGTGAAATGTCCTTTTCACGGCGGCGGCGAAGGCGATCTTCAGCTTGTTCGATCGCCCATTCGAGCAGTTTGTTCGCCTGCTGCGGCGCTTCCGCCAGCCAATGATCGAATGCATCGCGCACGGTTGCCTCAACAATACGGCTAGCCTCCTGGGTCGCCAGCTTGTCTTTTGTTTGCCCCTGGAACTCTGGCTCCCGGATGAAAACAGACAGCATGCCTGCCGCCGTACCCATGACATCGTCGCCGGTGATCTGACTGGCCTTTTTGTTGCCGGTCAGTTCGCCGTAAGCCTTGAGACCGCGCGAAAGTGCTGCACGCAGCCCAAGTTCGTGAGTGCCACCGTCAGGTGTCGGGATGGTATTGCAATAAGAGTGCATGAAGCCGTCGTGGCTGACCACCCAGCCAATCGCCCATTCAACCGAGCCGTGCCCTTTTTCTCTTTCAACGCGCCCGGTAAAAAGCTCCTTGGTCACCATCGTCTGGCCCTGAATAGACGCCATCAGATAATCTCTGAGACCGCCAGGGAAATGAAACACGGCCTCAGCAGGCGTCTCGTCACCAATCAATTCAGGCGCACAGGACCAGCGGATTTCAACGCCGCCGAACAGATAAGCTTTGGAACGCGCCATTTTCATCAGGCGGGCCGGCTTAAATTTTGCCGTGTCGCGAAAAATTGTGGCGTCCGGAATGAAGCGCACCTTTGTGCCGCGCCGGTTCTTGACAGGCCCGAGTTTCTGCAGCGCGCCATTGGGTTGGCCGCGATTGAATACCATGCGATAGAGCTGTTGGCCGCGCGCAACCTCTACCTCGAGGACCTCTGACAGCGCGTTGACGACTGACACCCCAACGCCGTGCAGACCGCCAGATGTATTATAAGCCTTGCCGTCAAATTTACCCCCCGCGTGCAGCGTTGTCATAATGACTTCCAGCGCCGATTTCGCCCTGAACTTTGGGTGAGGATCGACCGGGATACCACGGCCGTTATCGGCAACCGTCAACGCACCATCGCTCTCCAGGCGAACGTCGATCCAGTTGGCGTGGCCGGCCACGGCCTCGTCCATGGAGTTGTCTATGACTTCTGAAAACAGGTGATGCAGAGCCCTTTCATCGGTGCCACCGATGTACATGCCAGGCCGCCGCCGGACCGGCTCAAGGCCTTCGAGAACTTCAATATCGGCTGCCGTGTAATTGTCAGAGGCGTCAGCGGGTTGGGCGGTACGAGCGTGCTTGCGGGCCATTTTGTCTTTGGGAGCCTTGGTGTTATTTGAAAAAAGTTCCGGTTGCGAAGATTCTCTCTGGGGGTGTGCCATCGCACTTTCAGCTCCACTTCAACAATCAAGGGGCAGGAATTTGCATGAGCCATCGTGACGCAAAGACATTAAGACGGCTCCGGCCGCAGGCGAATCGACTTAGGATTCATGATTATTGGTGACATGTCGTTAACGACAATGCAAGCTGGCAGGCGTGAAGCGCTTTATCTGATTTCGCCAACCGGCTCTCGCGCGACAATTGACGACAGGGCCTAAGATTGTCCGCAGACCTGGGATCAGCCACGGAAGATTAAAAAGACATACACCCTTGGCAATAACGTCGATAACATGATAGCAAAATAATACTATCAGGGATTTGCAAATAAGTGAGAAAGACGTCTCTTTGGTCAAAAGCACGATGCCAGATTTTGGCGCTTACCCGGCAGTACGCATGCGCCGCAATCGCCAGACGAATTGGTCGCGCCGCCTGAATGCAGAATACGACCTTACTCCTGCCGATCTCATCTGGCCATTATTCATTGTTGAAGGCACGTGTAAACGTGAAGCGGTTCCTTCAATGCCGGGTGTTGACCGATTATCAGCCGATTTGATTGGCGAAGCCGCCGAGCAGGCAACGCAACTCGGCATTCCAGCCATAGCGATCTTTCCCTGCACAAATTCCGATAAGCGCAGCGACGATGCCGCCGAAGCTTATAACCCGGAAAACCTCGTCTGCCGCGCCACGCGTGCAGTGCGGGCTCGCGGCCTTGATATCGGTGTAATATGCGATGTCGCGCTCGATCCTTACACCAGCCATGGCCACGATGGCCTCATGCGTGGCAATGAAATACTCAATGACGAGACGCTCGATGTGCTTGTACGGCAGTCACTGGTACAGGCCGAGGCCGGCTGTAATATCATCGCTCCTTCAGACATGATGGATGGCCGCATTGGTGCAATCCGTCAGGCACTTGAAGAAGCCGGTCATCCAAATATGCAAATCATGGCTTATTCCGCCAAGTATGCCTCTGCTTTTTACGGTCCGTTCCGCGATGCCATCGGATCGTCCGGCACGCTCAGAGGCGATAAGCGGACGTACCAGATGGACCCTGCGAACGGCCATGAAGCGCTGCGCGAGATTGCCCTCGATCTAGCAGAGGGCGCCGACATGATCATTGTCAAACCGGGATTGCCGTATCTGGATATTATCCGCCAGGCCAAGGACACCTTCGGCGTACCAACCTTCGCCTACCAGGTCTCCGGTGAATATGCCATGGTGCAGGCCGCAGCCCAGAACGGCTGGCTCGATGGCGAACAAGCCATGATGGAGAGCCTTCTTGCCTTTAAACGCGCAGGCTGCAATGGCATGCTGACTTACTTCGCACCAATGGCAGCAAGGCTTCTAAAGGAGCGCAACAGGTTTTAGAGCTGCAGGAATTCTATCTCCTGGAAACTACACCTTGATTTCATACGCCCAGCGTGCGCGTCCGGAACATCGGCATCCCCTTAATCTATTTATAAGGATCTGCTGCATCACGCAGGCCATCGCCGAGAAAGTTAAAGGCAAGGACTACTAGGATCACAGGGATAACGGGCAGCATGAGCCAGGGGTAAAGAGCAACGGCGTTTATGTTCTGTGCCTGCGTCAGCAATACCCCCCAACTGACAATCGGCTCACGCAACCCAAGGCCGAGAAAACTCAGCGCCGTTTCGCCTAAGATCATACTGGGTATCGCCAGCGTTGCAGAAGCGATCAGGTGGCTTGTAAATCCAGGAATAAGATGGCGGCTGACAATCCGCCCCCCGCCAGCACCCATCAACTGAGCTGCCAGCACATAATCCTCTTCGCGCAATGAAAGTAGCTTAGAGCGGACAGACCGTGCCAACCCGGTCCATTCAATCAAGCCCAAAATCACAGTAATAAAAAAGTAAACGGCCAGCGCGCTCCAGGTAATTGGAACAAGCGCCCCGATAACAAGCCAAAGCGGAATTGACGGCAAACTCTGCAGCACTTCGATCAGACGCTGGACAATCAGATCCGTCATTCCACCGTAATACCCGGCAATGCCGCCAAGAACAACGCCAAGCACAATGCTCACCGCCACGCCGACAAGGCCGATGGTCAGCGAAATTCGGGCTCCGTAAATGATACGGGAAAGAACGTCATGGCCAAGTTTATCCGTGCCAAGCAGAAACGCATGCCCACCTTCGGCCGGACAGAAAAAATGCCAGTCGGTTTTATAAAAGCCCCAGAATTCATACTGATCGCCACGGCAGAAAAAGCGCAAGTGCTCAATCCTGTTTTTATCCGGCGTGTACTCGCGTTTGAGGGTCTCCATATTGAGGTTAAAATCCATGCCATAGACAAAAGGCCCCTCGAACTTGCCGTTATGAAAGAAATGCACAGTCTGCGGCGGTGCGTAGATGTAATCGATATTGCGCGATTGATAATTATAGGGCGACAGAAACTCAGCAATCAAAACCATGAAATAAAGCAGCGCGAGAAAGACTGCCGACACAACCGCCAGTTTGTGACGGCGAAACTTCCACCACATCAGCCGCCATTGCGAGGCGAGATAGACCGTCTCCTGCTCTTTGGTCAGGCGCTCGATAGAACGAGGATCAAACGGCTGGTCGTTCACATAATGGTGCATTTCAGCACCAGGTGCCGGCAACGGAGAAATCCTCATTTTGTCTCGCCTCCAGTCAGTCGAATGCGGGGATCCAGGATTGCCAGCGCGATGTCGGAAATCAGCACGCCAATGACGGTCAGAAAGGCCAGAAACATCAGGAAAGAACCGGCAAGATACATGTCCTGGCTCTGCAGGGCGCGAATGAGCAGCGGCCCGGTTGTCTCAAGCGAAAGCACGATGGCAACGATCTCCGCACCTGAGACGATGGTTGGCAGAAGCTTGCCGATGTCTGCAATAAAAAAGTTAAGCGACATCCGAAGCGGATATTTAACCAGCGCTCGAAACGGTGCAAGCCCCTTGGCTTTGGCAGTTGTCACATACTGTTTTTGCAACTCATCGAGCAGATTGGCCCGCAATGTGCGGATCATGCCAGCCGTGCCGGCCGTGCCAATCACGATCACGGGAATCCAAAGATGCTCCAGAATAGAGACGAATTTCGCCCAACTCATCGGCGCATTGACAAATTCCGGCGCCATTAAGCCGCCAATCGACGTGTCGAAGTAAACGTTTGCCAGATACATTAAGAGAAGTGCCAGAAGAAAATTCGGCGTTGCAATGCCGAGCAACCCGAGAAAGGTCAAGCCGTAATCGCCCCAGCTGTACTGATGCGTGGCAGAGTAAATGCCGATTGGAAACGCAATGATCCAGGTGACGATAATTGTCACAAAGGCTACCAACATCGTAAAGAACAGACGGTCACCCACCACCTCGTTAACCGGCAACTCATACTCAAAGGAATAGCCGAGATCCCCTTGCGCCAGGCCCGAAACCCAAATTAAGTAGCGTTCGACTGGGTGCTTGTCGAAACCGTACTCGCGCTTGAGCTCCTCGATTTGTTTGGGATCGACATTTTCGCCTTGCGCCTCGAGTTCCGCCATATAGCTTTCGAAGTAATCGCCGGGCGGCAGTTCAATAAGTATGAAAACTAAAACGCTGATGATCAACAATGTTGGGATCATCATCAGGATGCGGCGTAAAATATAACCGAACATAAGAACCGCTCCTTATTATTTATTCTGCGAACCAGAACGTATCCGGCCTGTAAATCCCAAAGTACGCCGATGGTTCATAACTCCAGGTGCCGTTCTTAGGGACGTTCTGCAGGTTCGGAGCGTGCGCAACCGGTTGCATGGACCCGTTCACCGTCCCGATTGAGAAGACCTGATCGGCGTGGATAGTCAGCATTTTGTGCCATATACTGCGGCGTTCATCGGTGCTGGACGAGCGCTCCCATCGTTTGAGCAACGCAACCAGTTGTCTGGCTTCCGGCAAATCCGGAGCCTCGCCGGCCCTGCCCTTCGTCCAGTAATAATCCCCCCATTGCGGCCATTGATAATGCTGTTTGGAGGTTGGTGCGAAATCCAGCGGGCTGAAATCCGGCGTCGCAAGGCCGTTATCATAGCCGGGCCATGCGGAAATCACAGTATCACCTGAATAAACGCGATTGCGGAACAGATCCCGATGCGTCGGGCGCGGATACATCAAAATACCGATCTTGCTCCAGCTATCGCGTATAAGCGAGAGCACGTCGGTTTGCATCGTGTTCTCACCGGTTGTTTCAAGAATAAGTTCAGCGCGTCGGCCGTCTGGAAGAAGGCGGATACCATCACGCCCGCGTTTGGCCAGTATGGTCTGATCAAGCAGTCGATTGGCCTCATCAAGATCGAAGCGGCTGTATGCACTGGCATATTCCGGCTTAAAGAGCGGGCTCTCCGGCACCACCGTATTAGCGCTCTCTTTTGCCAATCCAAAAAAGATCGCCTTGTTGATCTCACGGCGATTGATTGCCAGCGACAGGGCGCGGCGCACGTTGACATCGCGAAACGCAGCGCGCCATGCCTCATCCTTAGTGTTGAGATTGGGATATATCGCCAGTGCCGAACCAACGGTGTGTTTCCACAGTTCGACCTTGATCACATCGCGCTTTTCTGCAGCTTTGAGAAACGTATAATCATCGAAGCGAACATAGCGGCCCTGCAAATCACTGTCGCCACTGCCGGTTTTGGCTGGAATAAGCGAATTCGAACCAATCGCTACCGTCAGGTAATCCGCGTACGGCAGTTGCTGGCCTTTTGCATCGATCCGATGGAAATAAGGGTTACGCGCAAACTCATAAAGAGAAGATGGTGGATTGGTCTGCAATTGCCAGGCTTCCAGCGTCGGCATACGCATATCTGAAGGCAACTCCTGACGCGCCAGTTTATTGAATGAACTGGCCCATTTATCGTTGGCTTTGTCAGTTGCATATTTGCTGTGAAATTGTTTGAGAAAATGTCCAGGCGCGTAAATATAAAGCGGTCGTGTCCCGGCAATTGCCGACAGGAAATAAGGGTTTGGCGCATCCCAGGTATAACGCACCGTATAATTATCAAGGACCTCGAAAACGGGAGGCTTGTCATTCACCAGCAGATGGCGGTGCACCCCGCCCGGCGAAAGCTCCTTGTTGTTCGCGATATCCTCCCAATAAAACCTGAAGTCTTCCGCCGTAAACGGATGGCCATCCGACCACTTATGCCCGGGCCTGAGATGCAAAGTGAACTGACGGCCATCCTGGACATCGAAGCGCTCCAGGATGTCGGCCTCAAGTTCCAACCTGGAATTATAGCCGACCAGGCGCGCATAGCCATAATAGGCAACCATGCGTATGTCTTTTTCGCGCCCCATCAGCATGCGAATGCGCCCGCCGTAGCGGCCGATCCTGTTGCCATCAGCAGCCAGATCGATAAGCTTTGGCGTATTGGGCAGACGCTCCTTGATCGGTGGAAGTTGGCCTGCTGCAACACGACTACGCAGTAATGGTGCTTCCATAAATGTTTCAGGCGCCTGGGCTGCAGCCGGGTACAGATGGCACGCTGCAAGCCACAGAAAAGCAACAAAGCGAAAGATGTTTATACGTAAGTTCATGCTGTTAATTCCGTCATATCGACGTTTTCATTGGCAAGAACATAATGCCCGTCTCCGAGCGGCAGGTGTTTAAGCCCATTGGGATCATCCCCGCTCCTGAAGTGACGTGCCCAATTTGCAGGGTCAGAAGCTTCACCGCGGCCCAATGCCTTTAAATCCAGTGGACGATCGAGGTCAGGATACGGCACCGCACTGAGCAGCGAGCGTGTATAGGGATGGACGGGGGCACGAAACAAAATCTCACGCGGCGCCATTTCCACGATCTGCCCCCGTGCCATTACGGCAATACGATCTGCCATGTAATCGATCACCGCAAGATTATGCGAAATAAAAATATACGTGAGCCTGAGTTCCGTGCGTAAATCCCATAATAAATTAAGAATTTGCGCCTGTACGGAAACATCGAGGGCCGAGACGGGTTCGTCGCAGATCAACATGTCCGGATTGAGCGCAAGCGCACGTGCAATACCAATGCGCTGGCGCTGGCCGCCCGAAAAGCTGTGCGGATAGCGATTGAGGAAGCGCGGATCAAGGCCAACCGCCTGCATAAGTTGGACTGCACGCTCCGTTTGCTCAGCACGTGAGCCAATGCCATGGATTTGCATGGGTTCACGTAGAATATTGAGCACCGTCATACGAGGCGACAGGGAGTTGACAGGGTCCTGGAAAACCATCTGAATGCGGGTTCGCAAACTCTGCAGACGCCGCTTCGACAAATCAAGTAAATCATAGCTTTCTTGGCCATTGTTGTATATCAACTCACCACTGTCAGGCGCGAGCGCGCGCATGATGATCTTTGACAGCGTTGTTTTTCCGCATCCACTTTCGCCCACAAGGCCGAGGCACTCGCCGCGGCGCACGTCCAGGCTGAGATTGTTGACGGCCGTGAGCTTTTCTCCAGATGCGCGCCCAAACCAGCCGCTTTGTTTTTTGATTTCAAAGGACTTGGTGACGTTACGAATGGCCAGCAACGGTTCGGCTGCAAAGATATCCGGAGGACGCCGCTCAGCCTGCATTCCGGGAAGCGCGGCATCAGAATTGTCTCTCAACGAAATAAGGCGTTCGTGAGGTTGCATATCAAATTGGGGAACCGCTTTCAGAAGTGCTTTAAGGTAGACATGCCGCGGATTACGGAAAATCGACTGAACGGGCCCTGCTTCCATAATTTCGCCATGGTAGATCACAACGACTTCGTCAGCTATGTTGGCAACGACGCCAAGATCATGGGTGATTATCAGGATCGCCATCCCGATATCTTTCTGCAGATCGCGCAGCAGTCCGAGAATTTGCGCTTGAATAGTCACATCAAGGGCAGTTGTCGGCTCATCGGCGATCAGCAACGCTGGTTTGCAAATGAGCGCCATTGCGATCATGGCACGCTGCCGCAAACCGCCGGACAACTCAAAAGGATAACTATTGTATGCGCGCTTCGGATCGGGAAAACCAACGAGTTTGAGCATGTGTTCCGTGCGCTCGCGTGCCTCCTTAAAGCTGCGGCGCTGATGAATATCGAGGGCCTCCTGGACCTGGTTTCCCACCGTGTGGAGCGGCGATAGTGAATTCATCGGCTCCTGAAAAATCATCGCCATTCGATCGCCACGCAAGGCGCGCATCTGTTTGCTGCGGGAGGGTAATTGGGCGATATCGACAGTTTGGAGAGATTGATTGTTTGCCGGATCGTTAAACAGGATACGACCACCGGTAATTTTTGCCGACTGTGGTAAAATCCCCATGATTGACTGGGAGATCACGGATTTTCCTGAACCAGATTCACCAACTAGCGCAACAGTGGTGGCGGGTTTAATCCGCAGACTGACGCCTTTGACAACCTCAAACAGATTACCTTGCAGAGAAAAGGCAACCCTAAGGTCTTCCACGCGCAATAAATCTGACATGTTCAATACCTGACATCACGCCCTGACAACAGTGAACAGATAGCTTGGCATGAGTTGTTGCGAAAACATGAGTTACTCATATCTCACAAGACGGAGCTGACCAAGAAAAGGTTTCAGCTTGAACGCGTTTATAGATGCAGCAAGTGACAATCAGGCCATGGTGCTTATAAATAAACGCGAATGCCTGCACTCTCAGTGCTTCGAGGCAACCGGGGCGATGACATCATGCCGAACATGACAAACAGGAATAACGTACATTGAGAAAAAGCTGTAAGCTGGAAGGCACAGCTTGAATTGATGGTCCCATGTACTCGAAGTTTGCACGATCACTTCGATGTAATGAGATGCAGTGGAATTTCTCTCACCCTAAGGATTAAGTGCCAGCAGAAGATATCCAGACTTCAGAGAAATCCTGATGCTGGATGAAATATAAAACACACTCACGATTCTTAATCACGCCAGGTTGAAGGTTTATCGCTAGCTGCCGCTTCAGCTTCTAACAATCCTGAAATAAAGTACCCAGGCAGCGAAGTGTCTTTTCCGCTCCTTCGCCAACGGCTTCCCCTGCTTTTTGCACTGCCTCCCCTACATTATTAAGCTGTTTTTGAGAATTTTGCGCCGTGCGCTTGGCCAGTTCAACAACCGTTTTAGGCTCACTTGGCGAAGCTTCCGGGCGATCAGAAGAGGCCGGCACATCACTTGCGCTGCCGCCAGTCGTTGGCCGCAGCGGCTTAGGCAGACGATTAACATATTGGCGCGCCATATCAGTCACATCGACAGTAACGAGTGCACCGGTGCAGGTCTGACGGCCGGTTTTGTTTGTCCTGCATTGACCGTGTCCGTAATCCGTGGCAATTTTCCTAATGCATGCCACTTGCAACAAACGCTGATCTTGCAGAAAAGACTGATGCTCAGGCGCTGCCGTTGCCCGGCAGACATACGTCTCTGCAGGGTTATCGCACGAAACGCAGATGTCAGCCTGGGCAGACCCAGCCTGGGCAGACCACGAGACAACACCAACACTAAAAATTATGCAAAGCCCTTTGAATAATTCGCGCATCATGGACAGGCAACTCCTTTAGTCTGCTCTCTTAAAGCTCCGCTTCAACCACATCTCAAGGCGTACCATTTCGGCCATGAGCCATATATGCCGCACGCTCGGACAGGCGGTCGTAATAAGATCTGACTGCTGGAAATTCCTGTTTCGGAAAATCAATGCCATACCAACGATTTACCACCAGACCGGCTGGAATGTCAGCGACAGTGAACGTGTCACCCAGCACATACAAATTGCCGTCATCCAGGTGGGCATTTAACATTCCCATCTGTCTGGTCCAGCCTCTTTCGGCATTCTCCAACATTTCCGCGTTCTGAAATTCCGCAATTCCAAAGGCCTTGCCCATAGTAACCGGGCGTGCATTGGCGGCATACATATCCTGGCTAACCCAATCCATCCAGGTCTCGCAAAGAAAGCGCTGCCGCAGATCGGCAGGAAAGAGATCATCGCGGCCATGCTTGACAGCAAGATAACGCACGATCACATTACTTTCGCGTAAAATAAATCCGTCATCATCAATCACAGGAATGGCTTCAAACGGGTTAATCCGTTTGAACTCTTCCTCCGATGTTGAGCGGTAACCGCGCCCCCAATCCTCACGCTGGTAGGCAAGGCCAAGTTCTTCTGCCATCCACAATACTTTACGCACATTTATTGAGTTTGCGCGTCCGTAAATCTTAAGCATTTATGGCCTCCCTGTTATGCGTGAACGAATGATCGCGCTAAGGACAACACGCCCTGGTGGGCAGCACAATTCACAAGATCACGGCCGGCACAGAAATCACATTCTTTTCAGATTATAAATCATACAGCTCAGGTTTTAAAAGCAACAAATCAGTCAATTATTCGATACGATCAATAACGACCAATAAGAAGTAATTGGCCTTGAAACTAAATATGTATATTATTGTTAATATCGAAATCAGGCTCAATTTTGCCCAATCTCTCGGAAGCCCAATCTCTCGGAAACAGAGCGGATTTTAATGGCTCTGCAATGATGTTTGCCTGACAGGACGCCGCCCTTTGCGCACACCGTGCCCTGGCCGGCGAAGAATTTCGCCTTCTTCGGCCTCGCGCAGTAAATCTCGACAAGGCTTTAAGTCTTAATGTCCGCCGCCAGAAAATCATAAAGCTCCTTGGTCACCTGTGGACGAATTCCAAACCACAATTCAAATCCCCCCACCCCCTGATGCAAAAGCATATCAAGGCCATTCGATGTTGCCAGCCCACGGGCCTGGGCAGCAACAAGCAAAGGTGTCATTAAAGGCACATAGACAATATCAGAGACAACAGCACCATCCGGCAGCGCAGAGATACTGATATTGAGCGGCTCACTCCCATGCATGCCGAGAGATGTCGCGTTGACGAGCAGACCGGCACGCGCCATTACCCCCGGAAGCGCATCCCAGCCGCATGGCATTATGGTCTCACCAAATCTGCTGCGCAGTACCGCAGCCTTGCTCAGGCTACGGTTTACCACGTGAATGGTGGCTATTCCGCGTTCAACCAAACCGTAAACAACTGCACGCCCGGCACCACCGGCGCCAAGCACAACAGCTTCCGCCGTGCGCCGGTCCCAGCCAGGGGCAGCAGCATCAAGGGCATGAAGAAAACCCTCTATGTCTGTATTGGTTGCATGCAAAACACCGTCTTGCAGCCAGATTGTATTTGCCGCTTCAACCGCAGTTGCGCGCCTGTCCGGCTTCGACAACGCAAACGCGATATCCTTGTAGGGCATTGTCACGTTTGCACCGACATAACCGTAGCCGGGAAGATTGGTAATGAATTCAGCAATATTATCCGGCGCAATCTCCTCGGCCCGATAACTGGCATCAAGATTGTGCTTTTTAATCCAGTAACTGTGCAGCTTGGGCGAACGCGAATGCTTTGCGGGATAACCAATGACACAGGCAGCCTGCTTTCCAGCGTGTTGAATGCCAGCCATTCTGCTTTTCCTTCACAGGCTTTTTATCACCTTGAGCGCCGTGCCGTTGTTGGCCATATCATGTCAACCATATCACGTCGATCGTATCACAACGCATTGGCCTGCCCTGTCTTAATCAGGTCTGCCATTGCATCCACCGCCAATGCATACCCGTTGATGCCAAAGCCACATATAATTCCGTCTGCAGCTTGCGCAACATAGGAGTGGTGGCGGAATGCTTCGCGCCGGTGCGGATTTGAGATATGCAACTCAATGATGGGACAGTTGATCATCTTAAGTGCATCGAGAATGGCAACGGATGTATGCGTGAAGGCTGCGGCATTGATAATAAGACCTGCGACCCCTTCAAAAGCCCCCTGAATCCATTCAACGATCTGTGCTTCACTATTAGATTGATGAAATCCAATTTCAAAGCCGTGGATGCTGGCACGCCGGCGGCATAGTGCCTCGACATCGTCAATCGATGTCGTGCCGTAGATGTCAGGCTCACGCTTGCCAAGCATGTTGAGATTGGGACCGTTAATGATGAGAATGAGAGACATCGCAACAAACTCTCTGGAGGAGGTCAAAATATCCGGAGTTAGGGGAGACGGCATCTTCGGCGAAACCCTCAATTCTGTATGAGATGCATCGCCACATCTTTAAGATGCGAGACAAGCTGCCAAAGTCTTTAGAACAACGGCCTTGGTCTATTCGCGACTGAGTAGTCCGGAATGGCGCTCCCTAGGGGAATCGAACCCCTCTTTCCAGATTGAAAATCTGGCGTCCTAACCGATAGACGAAGGGAGCACAGGAACAGAGCTTATAAGGTTGTTTTGTGTAATATGCAAGAGGGAAAGATTAAGATTGTACGGCAGAGAGAGAGCTGTCATCAATATCAGGCCGGAATCTACCGTCGGTTGTCATCCATCAGGCAAACAGCATGCAAACTTAGCTGCGACCGGTTGACCTTATCAACTCATTGTTAAGATTTTATCAACATATTCATGGACTTCGACCATGGAATTCGTTTCCATCTGCCATCATAATCAAGTCAGCCAAGTGCAAAATAAGCGTATCATTCCTCAAAGAGCTTTTGCGAGCATGCAAATTACCCATTGGGTTCCAGGCGCTCATCTTACTGCTCCACCACGTTCCTGGTCTGAACTTGCTCTTGATGACTTGCAGCGCGGCATTCGCCTTATCCAAAAAGTCCACCCTGCCGGTATTGATCCGCAATTCAACATCGCCACGCGCGATGGAAATTACATGATCTCCATGGCACGCGGGCAAAGTCAACATGATCAACAAAAATGCACAGAACTGCTTAAGGACTACATGGCCTGGAAAGGAGCATCGCATCTTATCGTGACCGAACAAACGACAAAACCCGCCAGCGTTATGGTAACAGCTGTGTCTGCTGATGCGGCTTTGGTGCTGCGGAGTCTGATCAAACTGAACTCGCTTGATTTCTTGAAACCTCAACTTTTGCCATACACCTTCCTGGATAAGGAATTAATTGCTTTGTTGCCACGAATTACCAGAACCTTCTCACCTCAGCGCACAAGGCAACTTGAACGATGGTTTGGAGCAAATGGGAAATACCCTGCGGTTTTTACAAAAAGATAGCACAGTCAATCGAAACATATAAAGCCGGAGCAGGCTTAGAAAATTTCAGAAAATTGAAGCGTCTATTTTGCTGGGCTGCCTGAGTGCAGGTTGCACCAGGAACCTTCGAAAGCCAATTCACGATCTGAATTGAACCGCATTTACATTCTCTGGGTCAAATCATTCATAAGTTTATCAACATTATGAATGAGCCTTGGCATGGCGTATTCGGGTTTGCTGATGTGAATGTCTTCAATGACGAAATAGTGCACAAGATGTTCATACTGCGGGTAAAGTGCGGCAATCACGTTCTTATGCTCAGTCTTCGAAAGGGCAACGATGTGGTCTGCCTTCTCGAAGTCTTGCGGTGTCACGCTGAGAGGATAGCGCAAAATATTCTGTGTTTTGATCTGGTAAAGGTTAAGATAATGTAACGCATGAATTGATATCGGACCTGGGTTGCCAGATGAAGCGTCCATATCAGATTGCGCAGCCAACCCCCTTGAAAAAGAGCGCCAATTATTGATGACCGCAGGCGCACGGTAATTGAAATATTCCTCCGCAAACCTGCTGCGATAGTAATTACCCGTGCACAGAAAGAGTACCTGCAATTTAGTCATGATTTTGCCCACAGTTTTTGTCATCGTTTTTGCACAATCATGTCTAATCGTTTTAATTGTGCAATCGGTTAAATAGCAGTTTATCGCGACTTATCCACAATATACGCCTAACCATGGCTGTGGCCAGCAATACAACCGTACAACAGTTTTAACGGTTAGGCCATTTGAACAAATCATGTGCCTGTAAGGCCAAACTATCATTATTAACGCTTTGTTCATCAAAAACGCGTTAGCTATATCTATGGTAAATGAGGTAGGCACATGTTGAGTGAACGGCGTAGAGCAAAATACCGGCAACAAAAGCAATCATTGCGTTCTGGAGCGATTTTACTTGTCGTTGCCTCTTTCATATCAGGATGCAGCGCAGACATCGTGAGATTTGATGCCCCGGCCCTTGGCTTTGGAAATTCAGATGCGGAGCAGCCATCGCAGCCGCTTTCTTCAGATAGTTCTCTGTTTGACCAAAGCCCTGATATAGAGTTCGCATCTTCAGCACCACAAACCGAGCCACGAGCCGCATCGGTGCCAGCACAGCGCGCTGAACTGGCTCAGGCTGAACCGACTTACGGTGAAACCTATGGGCAAGTCCCAGCCACAACACAGGCGCTTCACAATTCCGACAGCAAAACACAGGATACCGCCCCAGCTACGGTAACTGTACAAAGCGGCGATACGCTGTATGCCATTTCAACCCGTTACAACGTTAGCGTAGATGCAATCAAAAGCGCCAACGGTTTGACAAACAATACCATCCGTCCGGGGCAGGTTCTTTATTTAAGCGGTAACGGAAACGCAGCCCCGATAAATTCAAATTCTGAACCACAGCCGGTCGCTTCATCCGACAACACAGACAGCACATATGTCGTGCAGTCTGGAGATACCCTTTCGGCCATCTCACGCCGTACGCGCGTGAGCATTGGTGAACTCAAGAAAATTAACAATATCAAAGACCCTCGTCGCTTGCGCCCAGGGCAGACTTTGCTTCTGACAAGCGCTTATGAACCCGCCTCCCCCTCATCGACGCCATCAGGTCGCATCATAAACAGTCCGTCAACGCAGCAGCTTGAAACATCCGGCACTCCCATCGTGCTTAATGGGCAAAGCCAAAGCCAACAGCGCATTGTCAATGCAGCCCCGTCTTCTACTGAAACAAATGACACACGCATCGTTCCAAATCAAAAACGAGATGAAACAGATAGTGCCCTCAATTTCCGCTGGCCGATTACAGGGCGCATTATACGCGGTTTCGGCCGCCGCTCGGATGGCACGAACAACGACGGCATTAAAATTGCCGCTCCCTTAGGGACAGATATCAAGGCTTCAGAAAATGGTGAGGTTGCATATGCTGGCAACGAATTGCAGGGCTATGGCAATCTTATTCTGATAAGGCACGCAAACGGCTATGTCTCCGTCTACGCACACGCGGACCGCATCCTGGCAAATCGGGGCGATAACGTACGTCGTGGCCAAGTCATCGCGAAAGTCGGCAAAACGGGAGCCGTTCAACAACCGCAATTACATTTTGAGCTGCGTCAGGGTGCGAAACCTGTTGATCCGATACCTTATCTCGGCCGCATGTAATTTGACGCTCAGCCAGGCATGATCAACGGGCCGTCTGCACCGTTGCTGCGGCCTTGCAACTATATCTTATGCCGTGCATCGCAATCAAAATTGCCGCAACACGGCGTTACATATGCCGCACAGTCTCCAATCGAACCCACAGAAGATCTATACCTGTATAAATTTATACCCATATATCATTTCCAGGCAGCATGCCGAACATGAGCAAAGCAGACTTCATGCGGTCAATTTGCATATCTTATCTGCTTGTATTCCAGGAGAAATCGGCAAGTGAACATGGCTGAACTATTTACTCGCCGGTCAATGAACGGATCTTTGATCTGGAGCCTGTATTAAAAACAGCAGCATTTGGCTGATCTGATCCAGCCTTGGATGGGGCCGGATCCTATGTTAGAATTTATGCCAAACATAAGCTGACAGGTCTGCCATCGACCAACTTCAGTTGATTTCCCATGGTCGTTAATGGATATCAGATCCATAGTGGAGCGTTTCATGACCCACACAAGCCCTTCAGAAATTAAGTATATACCCACGATCGATCCGATCTGGACTCAAATGCGTCAGGAAGCTAAGGCAGCGGTTGCATCCGAACCTGCCCTTGGCGGTTTTATCTACGCCACTATCCTCAGCCATAATAAGCTTGAGGATGCAATTTGCCACCGGTTGGCTCAGCGCCTGGATCACAAGGATGTCGATGCCGGCCTGATCAACCAGACATTTCTCGCACTTGTACCTCACACGTCGCGACTGCGCGATTTTTTCCGCGCCGATTTGGCCGCCGTTTACGATCGCGACCCAGCCTGCAGCCGCTATCTTGAGCCGCTTCTTTACTTCAAAGGCTTTCATGCCTTGGTTACCTATCGGTTTGCGCACATACTATGGCAGCAGGGGCGCAAGGATTTTGCGCTTTATCTGCAAAGCCAGGCCTCACGAATTTTCTCGGTGGACATTCATCCTGCAGCAGTGATTGGTGCAGGCATTATGATCGACCACGGCCATGGTATCGTGGTGGGCGAAACGGCACGCATCGGCGACAACGTTTCACTGCTCCATAACGTAACGCTTGGTGGTACAGGAAAGGAAAGCGGTGACCGTCATCCCAAGATTGGCGATAACGTCATGATAGGCGCTGGCGTCAAGGTGCTGGGAAACATTTCCATCGGCAATTGCTCGCGTGTTGCGGCCGGCAGTGTTGTACTGCAGGATGTGCCGCATTCAACAACCGTTGCAGGCGTGCCAGCCAAGATCGTTGGTCCCGCCGGCTGCCCCGAACCTGCGCGTACGATGGATCAAAATCTGCTTGCGCCTTACGACAGGCAATAATGCAAATTCAGCATTATTTGAACTCCAGAAGTTCAACAGAAGAACCCTTCTGGCAATGCAGGAACTGTACAGCGGGCCGTGACTGCGCCATCAAAAACTGATATGCGCGGTTTAACCTTGCTAAAAGTATAAAACAAAAAGGGAAAAGCTTATGATGAAGAACGATGCGCCAAAACTACAACGTTTTCTGCGCAAGACCTTCAACAACGACGGGGTGCGGGTTGTACCGCACGCAAAGAAAAACGACATGGCTGAAGTATTCATCGGCGATGAATTCATCGCGCCACTATATCGCGAGGAAGAAGACGGCGAGGTGAGTTACCAGTTTCAGATGGCCATCCTGGACATCGATCTCGATGACGCTTGAGGACACCGTGCGATGGCGTTGTTTATGCTGGACAATATCTCTGTGCGCACGCCTGCAAGCGGAGATTGTTGGGTTGCGCCGAACGCGACAGTGATTGGCAACGTGATACTGCACGATAACGCCAGTGTTTGGTTCAACGCCGTGCTCCGTGGTGATAACGAGGCGATTGTTATCGGCCGCGGTTCAAACGTGCAGGATGGCTGCATTCTGCATACTGACCCTGGCTTCCCTCTCACGATCGAAGAAGGCTGCACCATCGGCCATATGGTTATGCTGCACGGCTGCACGATCAAGCATGGCACACTGATTGGCATCGGTGCCACCGTGCTCAATGGTGCAACAATCGGGGAAAACTGCCTGATCGGCGCGCATGCGCTTATTCCGGAGGGCAAGGTCATTCCGCCACGCTCCGTTGTTATGGGCGCGCCGGGCAAGATTGTCCGCGACGTAACAGATGACGATATCGCCCGCATGAGAAACGGCTGCGAAAACTACCAGCGCAACTGGCGCCGCTTTGCCAGGGGAATGCAGCCGCAGGAACAATGATTTTTTTTGCAGGCCCCATAAAACTAAATGCATATCTTTCGCATTAAGATGTATAAGCAGCCTTAAAGTATACTTTAATTGATGATATGGCTTTAAACTCAGGCTTGACTGGCAGGAAAATCGACCATGAGAAATGTTTATCTTACCCTGTTTGTTGCAGCCTTTTCATCAGTATTTTTAAGCTGGTCAGGCGCCTTATCGGTGCATGCAGGACAGCTTGAGGCTGCCATAAAAGCGCTTGAAACGGATGGCCGTGTTATCCTCATGCGGCATACGCAGACCACACCCGGCGCAGGTGATCCCGATGGCTTCAAGCTTGAAGAATGCGCAACGCAGCGAAACCTCAATGATGAGGGCATCGAACAGGCAAGGCGCTTCGGTCGCGCGCTTAAGGCAGCTGGCATTCATATCGCCCATGTTTTGGTCAGCGAGTGGTGCCGTGCGGACGATACGGCACGCTACGTTCTGGAGGCTGCCGGCCAGGCCGAAACACCGCGTACCCGCTTCTGGCCGTTGAACAACGTTTGGGATGACGACAGCCGCGTGAACGAACAGACAGCAAAAACACGCGCCCAGATTGCCAGATGGCGCGGGCCTGGTGCGCTCTTGATGGTCAGCCACGGTGTGACCATCAGACCCGTGGTCGGGCAGTCAACATCGCAGGGTGGTTTTTTTGTTCTTGCGCCGTCAGACGATACGTTCAAGATTATTGCTGAGGGCCGTCTATAAAGATAGCCTGTTCATGGAGCGTCGATGCTACTTTGTTGATTAAAAAAATCTTCCCAGGCAAACAATAGCATGAGCATAACACGTCGGGATATAACCTTAAGCGGCATAGCACTCGCCACGACAACGGTTACGATGTTTCAGACACCTTTCAGCTTTGCCGGAACAAGCAATCTGGCAAAAAATGTGACACGGGCGGCGCGCAGTTTACTAGCAACGCTGTCATCCAAAAACCGTGCAAAAGCGGTGCTGAGATTTGAGCATCCCGATCGTGAAGACTGGCATTACACACCGCGTTCGCGCCCTGGTGCCACACTCAGCGAAATGTCGGCCAGCGAACGCGCCGCGCTATGGGATTTTCTTGGCGAAACGCTGAGCGCTCGCGGCATTGCACAAGCGCGCGGCGCCATCAAGCTTGAGCGTGTACTCGGTGAGTTAACCAACAACCTGTCATTCCGCGATCCGGATAATTACGCCATCGTATTCTTCGGCGATCCGGCAACGGCGGATATTTTCGCCTGGCGATTTGAAGGCCACCATCTTTCGGTGACAGCAATGGTCGCTAAAGGACACGGGATTGCGGTCACGCCGAGCTTTGTCGGCGCCAATCCCGCCACGGTGCCCGATCACCACCCCCATGCCGGCTTTCGCCTGCTCGGCGCGGAAGAAGACCGTGCGTTTGCGCTTATTCGCTCGCTCGAAGGCGAAGCCCACAGCCAAGCGATCATTAGCAATCGCTCACTTGGCGACATTGTGGCGGGGCCCGGCCGGGAAGACGCGCTCAAGGATTTCGAGGGCGTGCCGCTCACCCGTTTAAATGACGGCCAGCGCGATGGCATTTATCACATTTTGGGCCTTTACGCTGGCACGATGCGTGATGAAATCGCCACATCCGCCATTACGCGGATACGCGCAGACGGCACAGCAGGCCTGTACTTCGCCTGGGCGGGAAGCCTTGAGCCAGGGCAGCCGCATTACTTCCGTATTCACGGGCCCTCGGTGCTGGTTGAATATGACAATACGCAAGGCGGCGGCAACCATGTCCACTCCTCTTGGATCGATCCTAAAGAGCTTTTTGGCCGCGATCTGCTCAAGGCCCATCACAGGCAGGCTCATAGCGCGCAATAGGGCTTATCGCAGGTTGGACCACTAAAGCCGTTTGCACCTGTTGCCTTTTGGACTGCGCACCATATATGCATTTGCGGCAAATATGAATCGTGTAATAATACACTGTGAAACAGGCTCATTCTGAGAATATGACCATCGAAATCCTACTGAACGGCGAGGTTGTGGAAACAAAAGCTATCACAATCTCCGATTTATTAGCCGAACAGGGCTATGGCGATGCGAAGATTGCCACCGCACTCAACGGTGAATTTGTGCCAGCCGCAGAGCATAGTCAGCGCCATCTTCAGGCTGGCGACAGAATCGAAGTTGTCGCGCCGCGACAAGGCGGCTAGTTAATAGCTCTGCGAACTTCTTCAACGGCTGCCAGGTTTTAAAACGCTTGCGCAACCGAACCCTGCATCTCGCCTGACTGTACTCAAAACTTCTGCTTTCCGGCCTCAACTGGCAATGGTATAATGGTTCATGATCGAACAATCACACATTCGCAACTTTTCCATCATCGCTCACATCGACCATGGTAAGTCGACGCTGGCGGATCGTCTCATCCAGTTTTGCGGCAACGTACAGGACCGCGAGATGAAAGAACAGTTGCTCGATAATATGGACATCGAGCGTGAGCGCGGCATCACGATTAAAGCGCAGACCGTGCGGCTTGATTACACGCATTCAAATGGTGAGACTTATCAGCTCAATCTGATGGACACGCCGGGCCACGTTGACTTTGCTTACGAAGTGTCGCGCTCGCTCGCCGCCTGCGAGGGCGCGCTGTTAGTGGTCGACGCCAGCCAAGGCGTCGAAGCCCAGACGCTGGCCAACGTCTATCAGGCTCTCGATCATAATCACGAAATTATTCCGGTACTCAACAAAATCGATCTGCCCGCCGCTGACGCAGACCGCGTCAAACAACAGATCGAGGATGTCATCGGGCTCGATGCCTCGGATGCCGTGCTGGTGTCCGCCAAGACGGGGCTTAATATCCAGGCTGTGCTGGAGGCCATCGTCGATCGCCTGCCACCGCCAAGCGGTGAGCAAGATGAACCGCTCAAAGCGATGCTGATCGACAGCTGGTATGACGCCTATCTCGGTGTTATCGTTCTGGTGCGTGTGATTAACGGCACCCTCAGAAAAGGCCAGCGGATCAAGCTGATGCAAACCGGCACCACACAACTGGTTGAACGCGTCGGCATCTTCCGGCCTAAGCAGCAGATGCTGACCGAGCTTGGCCCCGGTGAAGTTGGCTTTTTTACCGCAGCGATCAAAGAAGTATCCGACACACGCGTCGGCGATACCCTAACAGACGAAAAAAAACCAACTGCGAAGCCGCTTGAGGGCTTTAAGCCGGCACAGCCGGTGGTATTCTGCGGACTTTTTCCGATCGATGCGAACGATTTTGAAAATCTGCGCTCGGCGATGGCGAGATTGCGCCTCAACGACGCCAGCTTTTCTTTTGAGATGGAAACATCGGCAGCCCTGGGCTTTGGCTTCCGCTGCGGTTTTCTTGGCCTTTTGCACCTTGAAATCATTACCGAACGTCTCGACCGCGAATTCAATCTAGATCTGATCACAACGGCGCCAAGCGTTGTCTACCATCTCTATATGAACGATGGAGAAATGCGGGAAATGCACAATCCCGCTGATATGCCCGATTCAAGCCAGATCGACCACCTGGAAGAGCCATGGATTGAGGCAACCATCCTGGTACCGGACGAATATCTCGGCGGCGTACTTAAACTCTGCCAGGATCGGCGCGGACGGCAAAAGCAGCTTACCTACGCCGGCGCCCGGGCCATGCTGATGTATGAATTGCCGCTCAACGAGGTAGTGTTCGATTTCTATGACCGCCTGAAATCAATTTCGCGCGGCTATGCCTCGTTCGATTATCAGATGACCGGCTACGAACAGGAAGATCTCGTCAAAATGTCGGTATTGGTCAATGCCGAACCGGTCGACGCGCTGTCCATGATCGTACACCGCAGCCGCGCGGAGCAACGCGGACGCGTACTCTGCGAAAAGCTTAAGGAACTGATCCCGCAGCATCTCTTCAAGATCCCGATCCAGGCTGCTATCGGCGGTCGCATTATTGCCCGCGAGACGATCTCAGCGCTGCGCAAGGACGTTCTCGCCAAGTGCTATGGCGGCGACATCTCACGTAAACGCAAACTGCTCGACAAGCAAAAGGCAGGAAAGAAGAAAATGCGCCAATTCGGCAAAGTCGAGATCCCGCAGGAAGCCTTCATCGAAGCCCTGAAGATGCAGGACTAATTTAGAGATATAAACAAAAGATACCCTTCATGCTGATAGCGGATCACTGCTGACTTATCAACAAGCTCAAAAGCTTGCGAGATGTCGTCAGTAAGCGCGCATTGTTCATTCAGCTGCATCGGCCTGATAGGACTGCCCTTCCAATCCAGCGTTGTCAATCATACCAAGGGCATGCAGGTATGTGACCATGACCGCTTCTTCTTCATCGCGGTCGTCCTTTGATTTTTTGCGAAGCCGCAGGATCTGGCGCATCACCTTGATGTCAAAGCCGACGGCCTTTGCTTCCGCAAACTTGTCGCGTATATCGTCCGCAATCGCTTTTTTTTCTTCTTCCAGGCGTTCGAGCTGTTCGATAAACTGGCGAAGTTGCGCCTGTGCAGCACCGTGAAGTGTCGTCATCATCTAATCCTCAACCACTCATTCAAAATGAGCACCACAGTCAAAGCCGGCACTCTCTCGCGGCAGAACGCGCACTACAAATTATACCAAACCGCAAAGTTCTTGCTTAATTTCTCACGAAAGCCATCATCCTGTCGAAACGGCATAACCACTTCAGCAAACGCGCCTTATACGCGCCCACATAATAATATTGCAATCAGACAGATTTGCCTGATTCGCTTGCTGAAAATAGCAATTGCGGGCCATCACCCCCGCAGGGCCCGCAATCGCCGCACGCTCTCATGGGGAGCAAGCTTGATGAAGCTAGCTGCGGCGTTGCCAGGTATCAAGCCGGCGGAATGATTTACTCAATTTTATCCCCGCAACCCACAATTCGATGATTTTTGTTAATATTTACACACAAGTATAAAGATGCAGCCATCAAAACGATTGCACTACATTGATAGAAAAAGGTTTTTCATAGCTAGAAAGTCGCCCTAATGGTCCTCTCCACTCGCTGCCTGGAACCTGGCTTTTTGCTCTTCAGTCGCTTCGCGTTGATATTTCTCTTTCCATTTTGCATACGGCATGCCGTAGACGATCTCGCGCGCTTTATCCTGTGTCAGCGCGATCCCTTCGATACCGGCTGCCTCGGCATACCAGTTCGACAGGCAATTACGACAGAAGCCGGCAAGATTCATAAGATCAATATTCTGCACATCGTTACGTTCGCGCAAGTGTAGGACAAGGCGGCGGAACACAGCCGCCTCAAGTTCGGTCTGCTTATTGGCGCGCTCACTCATTTGAATGTCTCGTTCTTGGCTGGAATTGTTACGCGATGTCTGGACCTGGCACGTCATGACGCTTTGAAACGCGGCACGATTGACCGGTGAAGCGAGAAGCGCCTTCATGATGCGCAAAAGACGTTCGCTCCAGGCGTCCTGGCCTGCACGATCCTGAATAAGATCCTGCCGTACTTCAACAATGGCATTTGCAAGCCCCCGCATGGTCCCATGTTGCCACATCGTATCGCCGACCAGATCGCCACAATAAGGCTCGTTGGCGCCAATGATCAAATCCTCTTCGCGACGCAATTCGTTCAGAAGGGGATGCGCGAGCCGTGAATCTTGCCCCCAAAGGACGCTTGCATGCCAGGGACGCGGCACATCCTTCCAGCTTTCCGTAAACGAATGAATGGAAAGGAGAATCGGGGCTACACCGGATTCAAGACATTGGTCAATGGTTGCATCGATCGCGTCATGATAGGGGCGGTAATACTGCGTGATCCGCAGTTGGCGTTCGGCCTCATCGACATGGCGATTACCAGGCACAATGGCACCATCGGACAAGCGCATGATAAGCGTTGGATCGTCTTCGCCACGGTTCGGATCAATGAACAGGCGGGAATAACGGGTCATTAAAGCGGGCGCTTCAAGGCCCTTGGAGAGGGCTTCGGTGAGTGCGGCCGCGCCAATATCGTAAGCAATGTGACGCTTTAAATCTTTTTCCTGAAGGCCTAGCGTACCGTACGTATCGGGGAGGGTGTTGCTTGCATGATCGCACAACACGATAACGCCTGCATCTGCACGCCCCTGCAGGACACTATAACTCTGCGTGGTAGTAGCATTGATATATCGGGACAAGGCAGACCTATTGTTTGTCGCTACGAGATACTTTATACCCGACCGCAAAATCACTAACCGATTTAAATCCGCGGCCTTTTTACTGCGCTGCCGTATGGTCGACCCATATGGGTCATCCATTTTGCGGCTTAGGGTTAGTTAGGGGCAAAATACGTAACCTTCAAGGTAAGGTTTCCTTTTAGTTTTCCATCGGCCTGTGTCAGCCCCCGTATGAATGCAACTGGAGAGAGGTATTGCAGTACTTAGGGCGCCCAGCAAAATAAACGCTTCAATTTTAGTGAGAAATAGCCCAAAATATGCGGCTTTGGCTTAGAAAATTGAAGCGTTTATTTTGCTGGGCGCCCTTACATCGTTTTATCGCCAGTTTCGCTGCAACCGCAACGGTCTTGCCTCGTGCTCAACCGCATTGAGAATAACCGCAATTCTGGCAAGTCCAGCAGTCTTCCATACGAATAAACCGATCTAGTGCGCACTGAGGGCATTTGCGAACCGCTGATCTCCTCCCGGCCGGCAATACTTCCTCATGTGATATTTCCGCATGCGATTGTGCTGAAAAACCATCCAAACGGTGCTGCGCTGTTTGTTGGACCTGTTTTTCCTTCTCCTGCAGGAAGCCGGTATTGCGCATATGCATCTCGATAACATCACCAATCGCAGCCAGCAGGCTCGGCACATAGCGCCCATCCAGCCAGCAGCCACCTTGCGGATCGAAAATCGCTTGGAGTTCTTCTACAACAAACGTGACATCGCCGCCGCGCCGAAACACAGCACTAATCATGCGTGTCAGCGCCACTGTCCAGGCGTAATGGCTCAGGTTCTTTGTGTTGATAAAAATCTCAAACGGTCGTCGGCGCCTATTGTGTTCGATGTCATTAATCGTCACATAGATTGCATCCGGGCCATCCGGCCATTTGAGTTTATATGTATAGCCCGGCAACGACGCATCGCGTTCAAGCGGGCGGGTCAGCATAATGATGTCGCATGTGCCGTCTTGTCCTTCCGCTGCCAGGCCTGCTGTTTGTGCAGACTTGTCGCTGTCGGCTTGCGCCGATGATATACGGCTGGCTGCACTTTTGACAACTTCGGAGCCAGAAGCTGCGGTGCCAACCTCATGCGAAGCCTTTGTTTCTGCAGAGATAAGAACGGCTCCCGTAATATCGTTCGGTCGATAGGTTGTGCAGCCTTTCAAGCCCATGCCGTAGGCGTCAAGATAAATCGACTTAAAGTCATCAAATGCCAGCCCTGTCGGACAATTGATAGTTTTTGAAATGGCACTGTCAACAAAAGGCTGCACAGCGGCCTGCATGGTGAGATGGGTCCGGGGCGGCAGGTTTGCCGCTGTCACGAATGTCTGCGGCAACTGAACGCCACCAAATTTCTGCCGGTAAAGAGCAAACGCATAGTCCCGCACCTGCTCCGTCCGATGCGAACCATCCGATGCAAGAACCCGCCGCTCATAATGCGTGGCAAAAATTGGTTCAATGCCGCTTGAGACATTGCCGGCCAGCAACGAAATCGTTCCCGTCGGCGCAATGGAGGTCAGGCAGCCGTTGCGTATGCCTGTCCTTTCGATCGCCCGGGCAACTTCATCGCCAAGCCGCTGTACGTTCGGACGGGTCAAATGCGCCGCCTTGTCAAAGAGAGGGAAACTGCCCTTCTCGCGCGCAAGTTCACTACTTGCCAGATAGGCAGCCCGCTGGATCGCCTCCATCCAGCTCCGCGCCGCCTCCACGGCTGCCGGTTCCGCATAATGATAACCGCACATGACCAGCGCATCGGCGAGTCCGGTTATGCCAAGCCCGATACGCCGTTTCGCCAAGGCTTCAGCCTGTTGCGCAGCCAGCGGATAGCGGGACACTGTAATGATATTATCCAGAAGGCGGACAGCCGTCTGCACGGCCTCTTCAAGGCTTCCTCGGTCCAGGGAAGCTGTCTGAGAGAAGGGAGACGAAATCAACCTGGGAAGATTGATCGAGCCTAGCAAGCAGGCACCATTGGGCGGCAACGGCTGCTCCCCGCAGGGATTGGTGCACGTTATTGTTTCACAATAAGCCAGATTGTTTGCCGCATTGATGCGATCAATAAAGATGACACCAGGCTCTGCGTAATCGTAGGTCGCACGCATGATACGATCCCACAAATGCCGTGCCCGCACCGAGCGGTACACTGTACCGTCAAAGATCAGATCCCAGTCAAGGTCCTTGCGCACCGCTTCGATAAACGAATCTGTGACAAGAACGGAAAGATTGAAGTTACTCAGCTGGCCTCCCTCGGATTTGGCATCAATAAACGCTTCGATGTCGGGATGATCGCAGCGCAGCGTCCCCATCATAGCACCGCGGCGTGCGCCTGCGGACATGATCGTCTGACACATAGCATTCCAGATCTGCATGAAACTTACCGGGCCGGATGCATCCGCACCGACTCCCGCCACCAAAGCCCCGGCGGGACGCAACGTCGAGAAATCATGGCCGATACCGCCACCACACTGCATGGTTAATGCTGCATCTTTTACATTGTCGAAAATCGCAGAAAGATCATCTTCGATGCAGTCCATCACAAAGCAATTGAACAACGTGATATTGCGTCCGGTTCCCGAACCGGCGATAATGCGCCCGGCTGGCAGGAAAGTGAAATTACCAAGCAAATCTTCGAAGCGCTTAACCCATAGCGACTGCACACCCGCGCCACCAGCTTCAGCCTCCCCGGCCGTACGTGCGACACGAGCCCATGTCTCGCCAATATCATTGTCCCCGGCATGAGACGATGACCCGGAAAAGCGATACTTGCTTTGCCAGATCTGCTGCGCAATAGGCGCAATGTCAAATGGATGGGGGTGTTGCATGATGATATGGCCACTGCGTTTGGATCGCTCAGGATATCCAGCCCACGATATGATGAAATATGCAAGTTAGATATAAGCTCTCAGGCCATCCTTGTCAAGAAATGTTCTATATAAGATCTTTATTTGTTCCCACAACCGTCTCGTGCCGATCTTGCTTCGCGGCAGAGCGCCCGCGTGGCCTGTTCAATCGTGTGCTGCAAACGTTCGGCAAACACCTTACGTTTTAACCCAGACGGAATAACTGGTAAAATTTCAACGATAATAGTGCCGGGATGGCGGATTTGCGAGTTGCGTGGCCAAAACAAGCCTGAGTTGAGGGCTACAGGAACACAAGGCACCTGCAGCTTTTCATACATCATCAATATGCCTGGCTTGTAGTCCGGTGGCGCATCGGGAAGTTTTCGCGTTCCCTCTGGAAATACCAGAATTTCACGCTGATCCTTGATGCGTAAATGTGCCTCGCGCAGCATATTGCGTAAGGCTGCAGGTCCGGTTTCGCGTTGGATGGGAACCATGTCAAACTTAGTTGCAAACCAGCCGTAGAGTGGAATTTTCATCAACTCGGCCTTCATAACCAGGGCCGGATCATTGAAGATTGGGATTAAGGCAAAAGTGTCCCAAGCAGACTGGTGCTTGGCGGCAATGAGAAAGGGGCGATCGGGAAGGTGTTCCAGGCCGCGCACTTCCATGCGTGTTCCGCAGATTAGACGCATCCACCACAGGCATGAGCGCGCATATACTTTCAGGGCAACCATGGCCCAGCCCCGCGGCGCCAGCAACAGCCAGCTGCCGAAAATCATGAACACAGCCGTGTTGGCGTAAAATACGGCAGTAAAGAGCAATGATCGGATGAGAAGCATGGACTGGTGTCTTGTCGTCAGTTAGCACGCGCGGCTGATGAAGGAGAGTTTTGCGCCCAGCAGGACACTTTTGCGCTGATTCTGATGGCGTGCCCTGTCAAATAAAAGCAACTGCGCATCGGGAAAATGCGCCCTGTCCCGCAGAGCTCTGGCAAAATCGGCCCGGCTCTGACGCACTCATCTTTGAATATGCTCTGCATGTCCGCCATCCTTGCTCCTGGAAACAGTCTCGATTTTGCCAAACCGGCTCTCGCTTGGCTCAACCAACGACGGACCCGAATGGTGGACACGAACAAAGTTTTTTTCGTTTAAATCTTCTGCATCCGAAACAAATATCCAGGTCACGGCAAATTCTGCGACAGATGGTAAAAACTTGATGTATTCATAGGCTAGCAACCGTACGCTGTCACCCTGCAACCACCATGACTGGTTACGAAGACGCTTTGGCATAACACTGTAAGGGATGAGTTTGACGTCTGGCATCCGGCGATACAATTCGATTAAGCTACGCGGCATATGGTAAGCTGCAGTGACAATAATCAAACTTTTAAAACTATTGCCACGTTGCCAGTTACGTGCCTCAATGGCATTACCCCTGGTGTTTTGAGCGATATAGCCTAAAGTCACACAGCATGCAAAGAGTTTGGGATCGAGTTTTGACAGGCGTAAAATATCCGCCTTGGATGTTTGCCTGTTAACCCCAGAAATCAGCATCCACTTCGCACGCCCTTCGCGCAACAGCCGCGCAGCTGTTATAATTCTCTCGGGTCCCCCTGTTAAAACGACAATCCCGTCTGCTTGCTTGGGAATATCCGGCAAAGTGCGCATCACAAAAGTCGCAAAAACAACAAAACCCAGAACGAATATTACCACCAGCGCGCTGGCAATGCCTAATGCCCAGACTTTGTAGTTAAAATGACCGATCCTTAAACTCACAGTATCACTCTGGCTGACTTTTACCTTGGATGTCAAAATTTAACTGAACCCGGTTCCAGCAATCATCTCCTGACGAATACCACAAAACCGGCTTCGTGAAATTTCGGTAGGTTCTGCTTGCCTAAGCGCGAACAAATTTAAGCCATCCCGGCGAGAAGAATGATCACATCGCGACCTGCCTTATTGTTCAGCACCCTTCTAGCGATTTTTCAATATTCGAAACACACCTAAACGAGATGTTACCATGCACAGTGCTGCAATCACAAAAACAACCGACGCCAATAGTATATAGCCTACGGCATCCAATACACCGGTACCGATAAGACGCCGTAATTCAACAAGCGTGACGGTATCCCCGCCGATCAACTGTATAACCGTCGGCATCAGAAAAAAAACGGCCATGGCGCTGAGGGCACCAACGATACCTGCACGAACGCCCAAGGCGAGAAAGTGCTTTTCAAATTCGCGCGCAATGAAGCGGTCCGTTGCACCGACGAAATCTAAAACTTCAACGATTTCGCGATTAGAAGCCATTGCACTGCGGGTTGCAGAGACGATAATGGCAGGCGTTGCCGCCCCGACCAGAAAAAGAATGGCAATACCGCCGAGCGCAAATGAACGCGTAACCGTACGAATCTGATTTTGCCACTGCCGATGATCATCAAGAGCCGCCTGCGGATAACGCTCTTGCAGCTCGATTTTAAGCTTCGCCAGATCGGGTGGTGAATTGCGGTTAAGTTCTATTGCGACAAGCCTTGGCACCGGGAGCGCCAAAAGTTCAGAATTTTTACCAAGCCAGGGTTCCAGCAGCCTTGCCGATTCCGACGCACTCATGGCTTTGGCTCTGACAATGCCTGGCTGCTGGCCAATAAATTCCACAACCGCCTTTACAGTACGTTCCGTCTTCAGCGAATTATCCGAAGGCTCAATCTGGATTGAGACTTCCGTCGCAATGTCGCGCAACCATGCTGATGCCGACTGGTAAATCAAATAAACGGCACCAACAGTGAGACAGGCCAGGAAGCACATGATGGCAATCACCAGGGTCAGGGACTTACCCGTTACAGATCCCGCTTGCACGATCGGCACATTGGCCTGCTCTTTGCCTGGCTCGTGTGGTGTAGATGGCATGAAGTTGTCGTATGCATTGCCCGAAGCAGCACCGATACGGCGACCGTTCCTCTCGCTTGATTGCCCTCCCGAACTCAACGGATCGTGGTTCAACGTAAGGCCTTGTCTTCTGCCGCCTGGCGGATCATTGAACGATGCTGACATTTCCGTCTTGCAGCTCCAGTCGTGGCATCATCTTGTATTGATGCATCAATTGGTAATCGTGCGTCGCAATAACGACGGATGTCCCCAGCTTATTGAGTTCAACAAGCAATCGCAGGAGCCGGCGCGCCATTTGCGGGTCAACGTTACCCGTTGGCTCATCGGCAAGCAGCAGATCAGGCTTATTGATCACAGCACGGGCAATCGCCGCACGCTGCTTTTCCCCGCCAGACAGGAACGACGGATATTGGTGCATGCGGTTGGCAAGGCCAACCCACTGCAAGAGATCGGTAACATCTTCTCTGTATTCGGCTTCCCTCTTGCCGCTGACGCGCAACGGCAATGCAACATTTTGCCAGGTGGTCAGATGATCAAGCAAACGGAAGTCCTGAAATACGATACCAATGCGGCGGCGCAAATTGGCTCGTGTCGCAGCTGATATGTTGTGAACTTCCTGATTGAATATTTTAATCCGTCCCTCGGTTGGTTCAAGCGAGAGAAACATCAAACGCATGAGAGTAGTTTTACCGCTGCCAGAAGGCCCGGTCAGGAAATGGAAAGAGCCTGGCTGCAGGTCAAGGTTTACACCGTGCAGAACATCAATACCAGCACCATAACTGAGAGCAACGTTCTCAAGACGGATCACGAGGCACTTATCTCCTCAGTAATTAGGACGACTTTAGCTAAAGTCTATATTTTTAATACGATATGACAATCAACCAATATACCATTCTGTGGTTTCATCCACAAAGAATATGGCATGGCAATGGGGAACGATCAAATAAGCAGGAAATTTCCTGCTTCGATATCGCAAAGCGATATTCTTGCAAATTGCTCCATAAGGCCGTGGCGTCAAAATAAACGCTTCAGTTTTCTGAGCCGAAGCGGCATATTACTGACTGGTCACAGTCAAAATTGAATCATGTAGAAGCATGCATTTGAGTAAATACCCTTAGCAGTTGATCAATGGTAATACACTGAAATCATGGATTTCTGGCGTCTATCTCAATAAACAAATGTTGAAGCGCAAGTGTTGCACAAACTGCACATTTGCGAAGCAAACAATACGCATTGAATATCATGCACCCGCGTCTGGTGCACTATGAAACCGGACGATCACGTACGCAGGTCAAATGTCACAGGCATACACCACGACAGAAAAAGATGATGATTTCGATCGAATCGAGGTCATTTTTACTGCTCCTCAGATAAAAAGAAAGCTCCGTGTCCTGGCAAAAAAAATTGCCTCGACAGCCCTTAGAGATGTCATTGTCATCTCAATTATGAAAGGCAGCTTTATTTTTACCGCTGATCTTATTCGTGAGCTTCACGTTGCAGGGCTGCCCCTGCAAGTCGATTTTATGTCACTTTCCAGTTATCACAGCGGCACACAATCTACAGGTCATGTCAAACTGATTTATGATATCAATGTCGATGTGACCGATTGCGATGTCATTCTGGTGGATGACATCTTACAATCCGGACGCACATTACATTACGCTAAAAAATTAATAACTGAGCGTAACGCGCGCAAAATTCTCACCTGCGTTCTGTTGAACAAACCGGTGCAGCGCGCAGTTCCTATAGAAGCCGATTTCATCGGTTTCGAATGCCCCGCCGACCTGTTCGTTGTCGGCTATGGGCTGGACAAAGCCTTTAAATACCGCCAACTACCGTTTATCGGTTATATTTCAACCGATCATTAGTCATCAGCTTTCGTCAGTTATCACCACGCAGGGCTGGCGCCGGCGTTCCCGTGCCAGGCAGCGACCAGAGCACCTTTGCATCCGCGTCGCCCCCCATAAAAGTATTTGGGAACGTGCCGCCCCAGCGCTCAACCTTCTTGTATTCCACAACCAGCGGATGTTTGGCCAGCGCCTCCCCCATAATCCGGATAGCCTCTGCCTGAGCCTGGCCCTGCACCTTGATTTCATAAGCCTTGCCATCGGCCATTGCTTTGTCTGCATCGCGTTGCGCTTCAGCCTTCTGGGTGATTTGCGTGCTCGTCAGACGCTGGCGTTCGAGAACGAACTTTTCCGTCTCCGCCTGTTCGCGGGCAACCTGCTTGGCTCTGATGGCCTGGGTATATTCCGGCGGAAAACCGATATCAACAATGGAAAATCCAGTCACCTCGATTGCCTTCGGCATACGAGACACAAATTCCTTTTGCGAAAGATCACGATACTCAGAACGCTTTCTGAGGAGATCATTGACAGTGTAGCCGCTGGTTACTCCCTTCACCGCATCATTGAGCCTTGGACGGATAATCCGGGCTTCAAATTGCTCCAGAGAGCCGAATTGAATGTAGAGATCCATCACCTCGTTATGCTTAACCAGCCAGTTGACGGTGACAGCAACCGGAATCTCCAGGGGATCCTGCGAGGCGGCTTCAAGTTGCATTTCAAACGCACGTTCGCGAACCTCCATTTCTTCAACAATGTCTGCATAAGGGATTTTAACATGCAAGCCGGGATCAACAACGTCAATAACGTTGCCAAACCTTTTGACAATGCCGACGTGTCCAGCCTCAATACGGTAAATACCCATCCAGATTATCGCTAATACGACGAGCAGAATAACGCCGCCAATGCCCGAAAGCGCACCCAAGGACGGAAGCTGCGACAATGAAAAATTGGAATTCGGCAAACGCGTGTTCATAACCTAGCCCTCCACAGGCCGATAGCGGACTGTTGACATTGATAATATTGATGTTAATGGGCATAAAGAGCGCTACAGTCAACAAGATCAACCGGATAAGAAGGAAAAAGCTTAAATTCTGCTTTCCGCTTCGCCCACACAAAGACACATGGCTCAACAAATCCCGCGGTTTATCGCTGTGTCTGGCCTGTTTCCCAGCCAATCATGGCGCGTTTACGAGTCAATCCCCAATGATAGCCGCCAAGCGAGCCATCGGCACGCAGCACACGGTGGCATGGCACAACAAATGAAATGGGATTACGCCCCACCGCCGAACCAACGGCGCGTACTGCTTTTGGTCTCCCGATGTGACTGGCGATGTCGGTATAACTTACGGCGCGGCCCATCGGAATTTTCAGCAAAGCCTCCCACACGCGCACTTCGAAATCTGTACCGATCAGAACAAGGCGTACAGGCTGTTCCGGAGTATGTACTGCGGCATCGAAAATACGCCGCAGCAATGGTGCCGTCTTGTGCGGAGCCTCGGCAAAGGTGGCCCTTGGCCAGCGCTGCATCATGTCTGCCAGGGCAGCCTTGTGGCTCTGGCTAATGTCGTCATTAACGAACGCAAGACCGGCAACACCACGATCTGTTGCAATGAGCAAGGCATCGCCGAACGGTGATGGGTGGAAACCATAAACCATGGCGAGGCCGGCGCCGCGCCGTTTGTACTCGCCCGGCGTCATCGCCTCGTGGGCAACAAACAGATCGTGCAGGCGCCCACTCCCGGAAAGACCGACATCATAGGCACAATTCAGGACACTCGAAGAGCCTGTAAGCAGAGTGCGGGCATGATCCAGCGTGATGGCCTGCAGGAATTCCTTCGGACTCAGGCCACACCAGCGCTTGAACAATTTCTGACAATGGGCGGCGCTCATCTGCAAATGGGCTGCAAGCGCCTCAAGGTCAGGCTGGCTTGTCCAATTTTCGGTTAAAAAAACGATCGCTTTGCGCACTGTATCATAATCACGATCATCTTTGCCGGTTTGATTACGCGTCAGCTGTATCTCGGGGGCCTGCAGCATCGCTGGTGCTCCGTATGGTTGCGCATTGGCGCATAATCTAAGCGCGTGCACGCGCAAGAGCGACCCGAAACTTGTCGCCAGTACAGATTGTTTGCCAGTGCAGATTGTTTGAATGGGGTGGGCTTCCCGCGTTATTGAGCCGGCAGCCGAGTGGCCTGTATCAGGTCGAAGCCCTGAGAACCGGTCGTAATCGGCCGAACCTGAGGCTATTCACCAGCCATATAACAACAGATACTGGTAACAATAGATACTGGCGCTTCGCCTGCCAGCGTTGTGCGGAACAGACGAAATGACGCCAAAAGGTTGCAGGTAAAATCTTATAAATTCGCGCCTGTCTGGCTTATCATGCAATTTAATTTTGGATTCTGGATGTTCCACCGTCCGGAGCAATGCCATCTCATCTTGCAGGACAACGTGCACGCTAGGCATCGCCAGAGCGCTGATCCTCGTCAGCAATTTCATACTGCTTCAAGATGCCAATTTGCGATAAAGCAAACGCCATGGTGATCGGCATGACTCCCCAAAGTTTGAAGCTGATCCAGAAGTCAGTCGAGAATGTGCGCCACACAAACTCATTCAGAATTGCCAGAAATACAAAAAAGCAAGCCCAACGGAATGTGAGCAAGCGCCAGCCTTCATCGCGCAGCCTGTAGATCTCGCCAAGCAGATATTTTATCAGCGAATGGCCCATAAACAGGCCGCCAAACAAGATTGCCGCAAACATGAGATTGACAATTGTGGGCTTGATTTTAATGAACAGCTCTTCCTGGAAGACAAGCGTCAGAGCGCCGAACAACAAGATAAAAACGCCTGAGACGAGCGGCATAACCGGAACACGGCCAAACAGGATGCGCGATGCAAGAAGCGCGATAGTTGTAGCAACCATGAAAATGCCCGTTGCCCAAAAAATATCTGCATAGACATTGGCAATAAAAAACACAATCACAGGACCGGTCTCGACCGCCAGCTTCAAAAGCTGTGTTTTATCAATCTCCGGCTCTGTCTGAGCTGGCTGTGTTTCAGATTCTGTGTGAGATTTTTCCATGCCGCTCCTGCTGCCTCGTTTTGCCATGATAACTTAACATGACAGTCTGAATGTGTATCCGCCTGCAATGCCGAATTAATTTCTACTCGGCAGCCTGACCTGCTGCGCCCTTCGTTGGATCGATTGTATAGTTTTGCAACATCCGTGTCATCATGAAAGCATAAATGCCCGACACCGGCATCACGATAACGACCTTGAACATCACCCAGACATTCAAACCGTCAGTACTCCACCCAAACAAGTCGAATTTCTGTTCTGGCGGGAAACCAATACGTATAGCTTCATTGGCAATCGCAAGCAGCATAAAAAGGATTATAAAACTGCGGGTAAATTTATACCATCCCTCGGATGTGTAATGGAACGTCTTCTCAAACGTATATTTGAAAAAATTCTTCCCCATTGCGAGCCCTGCGACCAGAAATAAAGCGAATACCGCGTTAAATAACGTGACCTTTAACTGAACCCACATCGGATCGTTTGTGTGAAGCGAAATTGCCGAGAAAATCAGCGTAATGCCACCGGCGATCAGGGCAAACATTGGCAGGCGATGCAGAACAATCTGCATAACAACAAAAGATATTAACGTTGTAACAATTAATGACCAGATACCAGCAGTGACCCCGAACACCGCATTGATAACAAACAAAGTTGCGAGCGGGCCAAATTCACTCATAAGGTTGACTGTCTGCTCTGCATTGAACGGATATTTGTTTAGTATAGACTTCATGCCAGTTCCATCTTTTAAATTTTCAATCAATATCCAAGAAATTCTTGGCTAGATTTAGAGCTTGTTGTTAATTGAGCCATACGAAGGCCGGTCTGGCGAATGTGTTGCCAGTTCCATAAGCGAAGAGGCCAGGATATGCCTTGAGCATATTCGAGTATGAACGACGCAGAAATGGGCCGCTTTCGCCAGACCGGCGCCCGTGTGAAGCGACTGACAACAAGCCCTGGAACTCACGATTGCAACGCAATGGCACGGGCAAATTCTTTTGCATCAAAAGACGCCAGATCCTCCACACCCTCACCGACACCGATCGCATGCACCGGCAGGCCATACTTGGCTGCGATGGCAACCAAAATACCGCCCCGCGCCGTACCGTCCAACTTCGTCATGACCAGGCCTGTGACACCGGCACGTTCCTGGAACACCTCGACCTGACTTAACGCATTCTGGCCGGTTGTCGCATCGAGAACCAGCAGCACATCGTGCGGCGCAGTTGCATCGACCTTGCGCATCACACGTATGACCTTTTCAAGCTCATCCATAAGACCTGCCTTGTTCTGCAGGCGGCCGGCGGTGTCCATCATAACGATATCGACATCTTCCGCCTTGGCTTTGGTCAGAGCATCAAAACCAAGGCCGGCAGCATCCGAGCCAACGTCGCGATGCATCACCTCACATCCGGTCCGCTCGCCCCATACTTGGAGTTGCTGGATTGCCGCTGCGCGAAACGTGTCGCCGGCAACCATCATAACTTTTTTACCATCTGCCTGATATTTGGCTGCCAGCTTGCCAATCGTCGTTGTTTTACCCGTGCCGTTCACGCCGACCATGAGGAGCACATGCGGTTTATTGGCCGCTTGAATGGTCAGGCCCCGGGCGACAGGCGCAAGAACCTTTTCGACTTCGCTGGCCAGGATTTCACGCACCTCCTCGGGCGCAATGCTCTTATCGTAGCGCTCCGATGACAGGCGCGCGGTAATGCGCATTGCCGTATCGACGCCAAGATCGGCCTGGATCAACATATCTTCAAGATCCTCGATACTCTCGGCATCAAGCTTGCGCTTCGTAAAAACGCTGGTAATACCTTCCGCCAGCCGCGTCGATGTCTTCGAGAGGCCGGATGTCAATCTGCCAAACCAGCGTTGGCCAGACTTTGCAAGTTCGGCTAAAGCGTCATCTTGTTGCTTATCTTCCTGTTGAAGACTGGTGGAAGGCGTTTTCTCGGGCTCGGAGGAGACAGCCTCATCTGATGTGGGATTTTCGCGCCCAAAAAGACGGCCAAACACGCTGTTTTTCTGGTCGCTCATACAGCTGGCTCCGCAAACAGACGCTTCTCGTCATGCCCGACGATCTTCATGGTCATAATCGTGCCCGGATCAAGTTCACCGTCATGAGTTGAGATTTTAACCTCGGCAAATTGCGGCGTACGGCCAACGTCGTTACGCTCCACCATCACTTCGAGCTCCCTACCCTTTTGAGAGTCCAAAAATGCCGTCAGTTTGACGGCTGCCTTCTCACGCAAGCGCGCAGCGCGCGCCCTTACCGTGCGGCGTTCCACCTGCGGCATACGGGCGGCAGGCGTTCCTGGACGCGATGAAAAAGGAAATACATGTAAAAAAGTCAGATCGCATGCATCGACGATGTCGAGCGTCGCTGAAAACATGCCCTCCGTTTCTGTCGGAAAGCCGGCGATAAGATCGGCCCCAAACACAATGTCAGGGCGCAGCCGGCGCGCCTGTCTGCAAAATTCAATGGCGTCCGCGCGCAAATGCCGCCGCTTCATGCGCTTGAGTGTCAGGTCATGGCCGGCCTGCATGGATAAGTGCAAATGCGGCATCAGACGTGCCTCGTTGGCCAGGCAGTCAAGTAACGCGGGATCAGCTTCGATATGATCGATCGATGAAAGACGCAAGCGTGCCAATTCCGGAACATGGCGCAGAATCTGGCGAACAAGCCGACCGAGGCTCGGCGTCCCTGGCAGATCTCCGCCGTAAGAGGTGATGTCAACCCCTGTCAAGACTACTTCGTGATGGCCTGCCTCGACCAGCCGGCGGATCCGATTGACCACCTCACCGGCCGGCACAGATCGCGATGGCCCGCGCCCGTATGGAATAACACAAAATGTGCACCGGTGGTCACAGCCATTCTGGATCTGCATATAGGCCCGGGCACGCGTAGCAAAACCATCGACAAGATGACCCGCCGTTTCTTTAACACTCATAATGTCGTTGACCTGAACACGCTCGGTCTCCGCCTTTGCCAACGCGAGAAACGTTGCCGCCTTGAGCTTTTCTGCGTTGCCGATGACGTGGTCGACTTCCGGCATATCTGCAAACCTCTGCGGTTCGATCTGCGCCGCACAGCCTGTCACGATGATTTTTGCGCCAGGGGACTTGCGACGGTGACGCCGGATGGCCTGCGCAGCCTGGCGCACGGCCTCACTGGTTACAGCGCAGGTATTTATAATCAGGGTATCCACACCCAAACCGGCGTTTGCCGCGTGGTTGCGCATCACCTCTGATTCATAAGCGTTGAGACGGCAACCGAGCGTCATAATCTCGGGCGCCTCACCCTCACCAGAACCGGCCGGTATTTTGTCATATTCTGCCACGTTACACCTCAAACGTGAGTTCGCCCGCAGCTGAAACCGTGATCACTCCTTGATATTCCAGTTCCGCCGGACCGGACATGAATATACCAGCGGCATCTGATGGCCACTCAATTGTCAATTCCCCACCCGGCACCGATACGCTCGCCTTGCGGTCCAGTCTGCCGGTTTTTACGCCGCAGGCAAGAACCGCACAGGCCGCCGACCCACAAGCCTTAGTTAACCCAACGCCACGCTCCCACGTCCGCGTCAGAACATGATCCGGTTGTACGACAGCTGCCACAGTGATATTCGCCCGCTCCGGGAAAAGTGGATGATGTTCCAGCATCGGCCCGAATTTGTTGAGTGCCTGGTCGTTGATGTCTGCAACCCAGAAAACCGCGTGCGGATTACCAATATTGCATACCGACGGCGAGTGGAGCACCGGCGCGTCAATCGGCCCAACCTGCAGTTCGATCCGCGTTGTATCATGAAATTCATCGCGCAGGGGTATTTCATCCCATCGAAATTTGGGCCGCCCCATATTGACGGTAATCTGGTCGTCGGCGCCAAAGCTGACATCCAGAATACCAGCCACTGTTTCAAACCGCATCGGCTGCATAGCATCGCCGGCAATCCTGGCGACACACCGCATTCCATTCCCGCAGGCTTCTGCTTCCGAGCCATCGGTATTGTAAATCCTGACGAATGCCGCACTGTCGGGTGTGCGCGGCTGGTACAGAACCATCAATTGATCGAACGGCGTACGCGGATTTTCTGCGATGGCGCATATGTGCTGGCGGGATAACCTCATGGTATGATCGCGCACGTCTGCTACAACGATCTGATTTCCCAGGCCATTCATTTTAAAAATGGAAATGCCGTTTTCTCTACTCATCATTCATTGGTCTTATTGGGCCAAATATCTTACAATGCAAAAAACGAAATAGCACAAATTTTATGCACTCGATACATAGTGCTTTGCATCTTACACCTGGACCGCAAAGTAATTTTGCGCAGAAAGTTACCCGATTTTCGCTGTGGGCAGCTCACAACAACCCTTCCAGCCTTAGGCCGTGTCATCAATTAGCACGCGAGAGCCAGCGGAGTCGGCTTTGCGCGGTAAATGATGACACGGCCTAATAATCAGAAAAAGTTAAACAGGCCAAGCAGGCTCAAAAAAGCGCGAAATCGCAACGATGTCGCATGTCTCACATCTGACACCATGCCAATCTTCACCGCCCATGGGCCAGCCCCAGGCTTACAAGAAAAAGCAGAAAGAAATTTCAAATCGAGACACGACCGTCTGCGTTTATAGCTTGATCTTACTGGCGAAAATGACTATTGTCGAAATTTGTTGTGCATAGCTATAATCATGTATGCGACATCCGCACATCCTTGAACCGTAAAAAGTTCAGATTGGAAATTCTGTCAACAGAACACTCCAATCCAGTCATATATGGGGTATTGTGGCGTGCATATACAGATATAGATCATCACATTGCCTCCTGGCAGGGGCCCGTAGCTCAACTGGTTAGAGCCGGCGGCTCATAACCGCCTGGTTGGGGGTTCAAGTCCCTCCGGGCCTACCATTGCCTGCCTTGAAGCTAAAGTTAATTTCTTGCAGGCAGCTTGCAGCATGTTCGCAACCTCCTGAGCGCGTGACGGGCAATTATGTATAATATCTTGTAACCGGCCATCAGGCTGCCCTTGACGGTGCCGGACACCTTAGATTGGCCGATGCCACGGCGGTAGCGAGCGGGGACTTCATGGACGCGCAGGCCCTGCTCAATCGCTTTGATCTGCATCTCAACGGTCCAGCCGTAATTGCGGTCAGCCATGGAAAGCGCCTCTAGCGACGCCCAGCGGATAGCGCGAAACGGACCAAGATCGGTATACCTTGTCCCCCAAAACACATGGATCAGGAATGTCGCCAGCCAATTGCCGAAACGCTGCTGCGGTGTCAGCGCGCCTGGCTCACGCGTGCCCATGGCGCGTGAACCGATCACCATATCTGCAGTGCCGGTGAGGATCGGCTCAACCAACAGGTGCATGTCTTCCGGGTAATCGCTACGGTCGCCATCAAGGAAGACAACGACGTCGATATCTTCAAGCTGCCTGAGCGCTGCCAGGCAGGCGGCACCATAGCCGCGCTCTTCTTCGCGGACCACCACGGCACCGGCCCGGCGCGCAATTTCGTCGGTACCGTCCGTCGAGCCGTTATCGCCGACGACGATCTGGTCAACCCAGGTGGGAATGTCGCCGATCACCAGGGAGATGGCGCGGGCTTCGTTAAGCGCCGGAATTACCGCCCCTATACGTTCACCCGCGCGCATCCGCCTGCCACGTCAAAGGAAGTCGCCATACGCGCCAGGCATCGCGTGCCAGAAGCAGCCAGACTGGCACCCAGATGAGCCAGAGGATATAGCCGTTGAAGAGATCATAGCGCCCCAGGGCGGCAAAGTGAAAGGACATGTAATAGAGCGGAATCGTAACCGTGATGGCAATCAGGCCTGACAGCGGCGCAAACGGCAGCATGATGAAAATCCAGGTGGCGTACCAGGGAAACTGTGCTGGGCTCAGAAGAAATTGCGCACCGATAACCCATGCAGCGGCAATAACAAAATCCTGTGGCGTGGCGTACTGGGAGCGGGCGGCGATCAACGCAACCATCGCCACCGCACCAGCAAGACCGAGACGCACCATAACGCCTGTTGTCTCGCCGGCAAAACCAAAGGGCGAAACAAGCGTTTGGACCAGCGCGTTTAAATTCTGGAAAAGCGCGCTGTTGGTCTGCCAATACCTGGCAAAGGCGACAAAACCGGATGTTTCATCTATACCGCCGAGGTAGGGCGGGATGGCCCACGCTAGGCACAACGCCCCAAACGGTACGAGTGCCACCAGCAGTCGCAGTGGAGTTTGCAATAGCGGCCGCAGGAACAGCGGCAGCAGCATCACCGGCCACAACTTGGTGCCGATGGCCAGCGCCAGCGGCAGGAGTGCCGCGGAATAATACCGCCTGACACCAAGCCATAGCGCTGCGAGCACAATCGGCAGAAGGACGAACTCCATATGCGCGGAATTAATCAACTCCTTGGCAACGACTGGGTTCCACCAGTAAAAGGCAACCCAGAGCGGTGAACGCCCGCATGCATTGAGCAGCAAAAGCAACAAACTCAGTGTGATCAGCTCCGCGGCCAGGCCAAGCAGCCGCCAGGCCAGCAAACTCCAGGGCTCGATGACGTGTGCCAAGGCAAACCAGGCTTGCGCAACGGGTGGATAAATCGTTTTGAGATGCGCGTGATTAACACGCTCGATCACCGCGTTCGATTGCAACGCGAGCTGCTTAAGCTCGTCAGGCGTCTGCGGCTTGTAAACCGAATCGGGCGCGTATGCATAAGGGTTGAGGCCGTGCGCAGCGACACCGCCATCCCAGAGATAACGGTAAAAGTCATCTTCCAACGCTGGTGTGCTAAAGATCAGAATAGCGCGCATGCCGAGGCCAACGGCAACCACAAATGCCAGGAACCGGCGGCAGCGCTCCCAGCCGGCGGCATGAGCCGCGGGAATAAGACCTGCCAGCGCCGCAAAGACCGCCCCCGCTGCAACGCCGCCCAGCGCCAGCGTGGTCGCGGGCATGTCCTTCAATTCGTGCAGCCAGCTGAATTTATGCCCGTACACCGTCAGCAGACACGCAAGGCTCAGCAAAGTAAAAGCAACGGCACTCCAGCCAAACCTCAGCCAGATATGAGATGGGCGATATTTAAACATAACGCCCACGCTCGAAATGACGCAACAATGCCGCTGTCAAGATTGCTCCTGCGATCAGGCAGGCCAGATCGACGGTAACGCTGCGGAATTGTACTGTCAGCAGCGCCAGCAGAATAAGCGCCACGTTAAGGCCGAAAATACAGTTTGTGACGTCTGGCACGCGAAAGCCGTGCTGCACGGCAAGCTGATAGAAGTGTGAGCGATGGGCTTCGTGCAACTTTTCGCCACGGCGCCAGCGGCGATACAGAGTGATTGTCGCATCGAACAAATAGTACATCGGCAACAGCAAGGCAGCAGCAATGAAACCCTCACCTGCGATAACGATCAGCATCCACCCCACCAGCGCACCAACCGGCAGACTGCCGACATCCCCCATAAAAACGTGTGCAACGTGCCGGTTGAATGGAGCAAAGCCAAGCAAAGCGCCAATCAAGCCAATCGCCACAACGCTGGTGAACGTTGTGGCCGGTGTCCCGGCCAAATTGTGAATGAGGACGATACCAGCAGAAATTGAAATCATTTCAACCACTGTAATACCGTCAATACCATCCATGAAATTAGTCAGATTGATAAACCAGACCATGCCAACGGTCAGACCAAACACTTCCAGCCAACCAGGCAAAAAAACAAGAATTCGAAATTCATCAGGAATGGCTGAGACGACCAGGGCGGCTGCAACAAACTGCACAACCAGCCGCACCGTCACAGGAAGTGCATGGATATCGTCGACGGCACCGATGACTGCCAACAAAATCAGCACAACGGCCAGCATAATTGCCCAGCCTGGGGACGCTTCGTGCGAGCCGAAAATTGCAATACCAATTAACAGTGCAACGATTGTCAGAACAATCGCCATTCCGCCACCCTGGGGAGTTGGCACCGTGTGGCTTGAGCGGGCATTGGGACGGGCAAGCGCATAACGTCGCAAAACCGGCATAGCGGCCTTAATCATAAGGGCCGTTGCCAGAGCTGCCGCAATGATCAGCAGCGCCCCACCGGCCATATTTAATCCCGTTGACATATTATTTTTATTTCATGCTATTCCGAGTTGAGCGAGGACTGCGGCATTAATTTCCCGTGTATCGAACCTGCGTTCTGCCTTTGCACGGCTTGCGCGCCCCATGCTGGCAAGAAGATCGGGCCGGCGCAATAATAATTTCATTGCCGAATCCAGAGATTTGGTCTCGCCGGTTGCCACCAGAACACCATTAACCACCTCATCGATTGCATCGCGCATGGCCGGAGTATCTTTTGCGATCAAAGGCCTGCCTGTTGCAAGTGCCGACATAAGAGGCGCCGGGTATGGCATACGCGTCGGGCCCAGCACAATAATGTGCGCGGGTGCGATCACATCGATTTCGCGGTTTAGTGTATAAGTGCGGTATTCCAGCCACGGCTCGCCGCCCTGCTCATGGTCGACATCCGTTGCGTAACACGCACGGCGCGCCACGATGAATTTGAGGTTGCGCGAGGGGCTGAAGAGTTGTCGTGCCGTATCGGAAAATTCCTTTAGAAAACCAGGGTTATCATTATCAAGCAGCGCAACAACCAGGTCACCTGAAGGCAGTTCCTGCATCTGCAGCGCCTCCAAATCGCAGCCGGGGCCGGGTGTGAGAACGACCTTAGATTTCTTCATGAGCGATTGATTCTGGCAAAACGCAGAATAAAGCCGCCAGTCGCTTGTAAAGATTGTTTCACAATGCGCCAGTTTGTATGGCAGTTCCCACCTCCGCCACCACGGTCCTTCGTGCACGTCGATTTCATCGGCGGGCGTTATAAGGCAGGAGATTTTGGGGGAGCCAGCCGGACCGGCCAAGTTTCCGGACATCGCCGGCAAAGCCGCAATACTGCATGCGATAATGGCGTCGGGCTGCCGGGCACAACAGAAGCTGGCTATGCTTGCGTGCGCCAGGCGCGATTTTAATGGCGCACTATCGCCGGCACGAACCTCTATCGGCTGCAGAAGTGCGCCGTTTAATACGCCACCGTTTGCCCGTCCAGCTGGAAAGCCTGGCGCCAAACAGGAAACAACAAAACCGTGAGACAGCGCTGCGCGCACAAGAAGGCCGCAGTTTTCTTCCAGCGCTTGAGGCTTTTCAGCAACGATGGCAAGGTGTTTGCCATTGCCGATAACACGGATATCTGTCGTGGCAGTGGGACTGATCGGACGCTGCATGGTGGTTTTGTAGTTCTATTTTAGAATGATGCTGTGGAATTTTTTATATAGGCACCTTTCATGCCAACGGTCCGTTTTAGCCTGTAAAAACCCAGTTGGACACGAGCATAAATGGCAAGAACCATTTAATATCAGCAGCATGGAAAAATCCACTGCTATATTTCCCGTTCACTGTGAAGTGTGAAGGTGAAATCGCACTGCCCCTTGCACCGCAGGGCTGATATGCGTGGCCCGCCTACTTTATCGGCCTAAGACCTTTGAACGGTTTAGGCATCCGAATGCACGCAAAACAACCGGGTTTGCAGACTACCAGAGAGCTTTGACCGCCTGTTGACGTCGTTCTACGATGCCGTCTTGCATGGTCGATAGTCCGCGATAAATTGACGTTGCGCCGGCGTATCGGGGACGGAGAAGCCACGCGCCCGGCTGATCAGCGCGATCGCCTGCTCCGTGTCAAACCCCAGTTCACGCAGCACGCAACCAGACAGCATACCGGTGCGGCCGATGCCAGCACGGCAATGGATGACGAGCGAACGGCCCTGGCGCAAATCATCCACGAGACGCCTGGTCAAATGGTTGAACGCTGCCGGCGGTGGCAGGCCGAAATCGCGTATCGGAAAGTGCACAAATTCAATGCCGTGACGCGCACAGGAATCCGGTTCCTGTGCAAGATTTAGGCTTGTTAACTCTGTATCCGGCAGAAGACACACGAGTCTGACAACCTTAAGTCCAGCCAGTGCCGCCATCACCTGCTGCAGTTCCTGAGGATCGGGCCGCGCCATTACATAAAGCTGACCGGCTGTCGCAAGAGGCACATGGCAAATCTGGTATTGCGACATCACAGACAGCCCCGCCTTTTTTCAGTTTTGCTCCTGAGCTGGCCCGACATTTTAAGTGATACAAGCCACCAGCTATTCGGCCGCATGTGGAATTGGCAGTGGCGAGGATGATGTCGCGGCCACGGCGGACGGTTTGCCAATCAGTCGCGCCTGAAATTCATTCGTCACAGCCCGCAGAGCAGTCCCAACATTGCCAGCGTATTTCGTGATGTACAGCCGTTTTTCGCTGGAAAAGAGCGCGGCTTTTTGCAAGTGTGGCGCCAGTGGGATCGTATTGTCGAAGCAATTGAGTTCCGGGTGGGAGCGCAAATGATCCTGGATCACGGTATCGTCCGACGAAAAACGATCAACCATATTGATCACAACCCCGAGATGGTTTGCCAGGCCCATTTCTGGATTACGAGAACGGAAACGGCGGAGATACTCCAGACCGCTGACTGCCAGAAAATCGGGCTTGACCGGCACCAGGTGATACGTACACTCACGCAGCCAGGTTTCCGTCATCACTGATATTCCGGGCGCGCAATCTACAATGACATAATCCACGTATTGCTTGGCAACTTCGAGAATGTTGCGCGCTGCCACCCGCGTTTGCGAAATTTTTCCTTGCGCAGCTATTTCGCGCTCCAGAAGCGGCAAATCCAGCTCCCCCGGCATAATATAGATGCCCTTAGTATCATCGACATCTGAAACATTGCTTAAAACATACTGGGGCCAGTCTACGTATTCATTGTCCAGAACGCTGCGTGCCATGTAACCGACCAGCGTCAGATCGTTTTGACGCCGCTCGTTCAGCTGGCTACCCATTACCATCATAAGGCTAAGGCTCATCTGACCATCGGCATCAATGAGGAGTACGGACTTATTGTTATAATGGGCCAGTGTTTCAGCCAATGCCATTGTAAGGGTCGATTTGCCAACCCCGCCTTTCGCATTCATCACGACGATCGATGTCATAATCGTCCACAACTCCGTTGACGGTGTTAACCGGTATTCTTAACCTATCAATAAAACAGCAATAGCAAAAAATGGCACAACTAATCCAGTCATATTTGAAGTATCATCGTGAAAGGAAGATGAAAAAATTCCGGATGAGGCATTCCACTCACCAGCCATGCCTAAATACATCACAAATTTACCGATGCATTTGTCATCTGGTATCTGTCAGAGGGGGTCTCACAACATTGTGTCGGAACCAGGCGTTATGATCAAATTTTAAAGTGTTCTTCTTGAGGATTTGCGCCTCTGCAGTACCGCCCCAATCGCTTATCCGGCTGATTTAAAAAACGACTAAAAAATAACAGCACACCATCGCAGCATCTCCTCAGTTCCATTCACAGTTATCGGCCGACAGACCGATAGAAAACTAAAAAATGCCGCCTCCGCCGGTGCCGTTACGGATAATGATTGCGGCAACCCGCATAATATCTTCGCCGAATTTTGCAAGAAGCCCCCCGCAAACAGCGGCTGCGATCCAACCGGCCCAACGACCGAGCACTCTGGCATAATTTACTGAAATGCGAATGTCGAAAAGTTGATCCGGCAGTGCCGTCTGCGCCGCCAGACCGTCGCCCCCAACGGTGCGCGCCGCTACGATCAGCTGCAATGTGGCACGCCCTCCACGCTTTGGTGTTATTATCCAGCGCCAACTGGCAAATTCGTCAGCCATCGGGCTCAGCTGGTTTTCGATCCATTGGGTTTCCGGTGAAGACGCCTCAATGAAAAAACCATTGTCCGGCGCCCGCATCCGTACGGACATGACCTTGGTAATGGCCGGTTCGTGACGCTGGGCGGGTTCACCGCCACGCATGCTCACAGCCAGGTTTTGCAACTCCGATCGCGCAATACGCACCTCAACGGAATGGCTCATCCCCATGCGCATGCGCCGCGGAATATTTTCCAAAAGCTGGCCTGCACGGATAATACGAGTTGGCTTGCTGTCCTGACCTGGAACAACAGCGGGCAGTTTGTTCGCCTCAGCCCGGGCAGAGTAATGTGGATTATGATAATCACGTGCATAACCACCTTGACCGTAAGCTTCAAATTGCCTGCCGACGTTCGGCCCATGAGGCTGTGGAGACGGCCCAGGCGGCTGAGGAGCAGGTGCAAGCCCGTGCGGCGGAGCATAAGGCTGCTCAGCGGACGGACGCCTCGACAGAGCCTCCGGAGGCGGTGGGCGACGCAATGGATCGCCTCCCAGACCGTAAGAAGACCTGGACGCTTGAAATGCTGCCGCTGGCTGTTGCGGAGCCGGCTGTGGGACACGCGCCTGCTGCTGCGGTGGCAGTGCTGCCCGGCGCTCAAAGGTGGCAAGTGTATCTGTTGTTGTCTTATCAGCCCCGCTCATCGGTTCTGCCATCGTATGGCCGCGTTGGGCTGCTGGATTTTGCTGATCTGCGCGCCCATAAGTTCCGCTCGCCATAGTACCGCCTGGATCTGGTGGTCCGGCCTGCCAGTGCTGCGCAGCATGGGAGGTTTGCCTCTGGGCCATCTGCCCGATCGGCATCTGGCCGGCAGAATGCGGAGCTACATAAGAATCTGTACGCGATGTGCCGGCATGAGCGCCTGTCTGACCATTGCCTTGCGCCGCCTGCAATGCATCGATCGCAGCCTGAAAGGTTAAACCCTGCGAACTCAGCATATTTGCAGCCGGAGTTTTGCCGTCGCCAATAATTGCTGCCAGAACGATGGCTCCGTTGACTGTGTCCCGACGGCTTTTCTGTGCTGCGATAACGGCTGAATTCACGATACGTGCCGCCTCATTATCAAGCACAGGCTGTACTTTTTCTTGCGGACTGGCACGCTCCTGGATCAAACTCAGGTATCCTGATACATCATTGTGCAGCCGGCTTTGGTCAATCGCACAGGCATTCAGGATTAACTCTGCTTCGGGATCTTCGTTGAGCGCAAGCAAAATATGTTCAATCGTGACTAGGCGATGCCTCTGCTCTGCCGCATACCTGCCAGCACGCTGCAGCGTCGCCCTGAGATTGGCCGACATTTCCACGCGATTCCCGCTTTCAGGCACAGACTGCGACATTAAAGCTCCAATTCGGATGTATCAGGCTGCAGAAATTCTTAACTAAGACGTGATCGGTTTTGTCATGGTACGCGCCTAACCGAGCCACAATCAACTTTTATGTGCAATATCCTGATCATATAAAGAATATTAGCACTTCATTATTACATCTGATACGGCGACGTAACAGCCAATTGTGGGCGAATTCCGTTGCTGACAAACTACATCTGCGGTAATGCGGCCTGCAATCACAAAAATTGAACAAACAATTTCATGAAGGCCAAGAATATGAAGGCCACACGTACATCCGGTAATCCGATGCCCCATTCCACATCTGTTTTTCGCCCACACGACAAGGTGCGCGTACTCGCCGAAGCTTTACCTTACATGCTTGATTACGACAATAAAACCGTTGTTATCAAGTTTGGCGGCCACGCGATGGGTGAGGATGATCTTGCAAAGGCCTTTGCACAAGATATTGTGTACCTCAAACAATCGGGCGTTAATCCGATTGTTGTACATGGCGGTGGCCCGCAGATTGCCAACGTGCTCAACAAATTTGCGATTAAATCTGAATTCGTCAACGGGCTGCGGGTTACCGATAAGCCGACCGTTGAAGTGGTGGAAATGGTACTGGCTGGAAAGATCAACAAAGAAATCGTCTCCGCCATCAACAGTCAAGGGGGAAACGCGGTCGGCATCTCCGGTAAGGATGCCAATCTTATGGTCGCCAGTCGTATTACGGAAATGCCCGACCCGGAATCCAACCTGATGAAGGCCGTTGACATTGGATTTGTTGGCGATCCAGTAAAGGTTAATCCACATATTGTCGATGTGCTTTCCAAATCCGACCTCATTCCTGTTATCGCGCCAATTGGCGTCACACAAGCAGGTGAAACGTTGAACATCAATGCCGATACATTTGCCTCGGCGCTAGCATCGGAGATGGTGGCAAAACGTTTGCTGCTTTTAACGGATGTGCCTGGCGTGCTCGACAAGGAAAAGCAGCTCATTGCCGAGCTTAATGTGAAAAAAGCCAGAGAATTGATATGTGACGGTACGATTTCAGGCGGTATGATCCCGAAAATCGAAGGCTGCATCGAGGTCGTGGAAAAAGGTGTGGAAGCCGTCGTCATCATTGACGGACGGGTGCCGCACTGCGTTCTCCTGGAACTTTTTACCGATCATGGCGTGGGAACGATACTCCGCCGCAGCACGCCCTGATACGCCGCGCGCGCCAGCCAGGCCCGTTAACTTTCAGCATGGTAGCGTAAAATTCGCCATCGCCAGCTTTGCGCAGTACTGCCAACCATTCTGCCAACCGCCACAAGCCGCAAATTGGGGACATTTGTGGGCATGTTGAAGGTTTGAGTATATGATAGAATTTGCGTTTATGTCGTTTACGACGTTATTTGTTATCGTTGATCCGATTGGCCTTATTCCCATTTTCCTCTCTCTGACGTCGGAAATGACGTCTCATCAGCGTGCCCGTACCGCACTCTGGGCGACGGTCATGGCAGCAGGCATCCTTATTGGATCTGCAATTCTGGGCCAGAGACTGCTTGAATTGTTTGGAATTTCTCTTGCTGCATTCCGGATTGCCGGCGGTATGATGTTGTTTTATACAGCTTTTGAGATGGTTTTTGAGAACCGTCAAAAGAGAAGGTCCGCAAGAGCTGATATCAAGGTAGACGATGGACACATTAGGGAACTGGCAGCTTTTCCACTTGCAATTCCACTCCTTGCAGGCCCAGGAGCAATCACCGCGTGCATTCTTCTGGCTGGGCAACCGGGCGTTGGGCCATTGTCACTCTTTGTTTTGATTGTTGTTATCATGGTGATTTCTGCGCTTGCACTATTGGCGTTTATTGCAGCACAACCTTTAAACGCATACCTTGGAGAGACAGGAAAAATTCTGCTCACCAGATTGCTGGGAGTGTTGCTTGCAGCGCTTGCGGTGCAGTTCGTGGTTGATGGTGTGATTGACACAATAAAAATGCGTCTTCCCGGCAGTTGAACCCGCAATCTGCCGCGCCGTCTGAAATTACGTCATTGTACAGAAATGATCTGCAGTCAAAGGGGAATAAGTTATAACCCGGCATAGTTTCAAAGATGGCGATATTTCAGACGAACACACTGCCATACAACGGCAGCTCAGCAGGCGCCTTGAAATGAGTTGCAAGATGAAAACCAGGATTGATATATAATGCACGTCCTGACCAAAGTCCGGGATATCCCAGAGGACCTCAAAGGCGCTGTCATCGCGTTGGGCAATTTTGATGGTGTGCATCGTGGCCATCAGGAAGTGCTGCACCACAGCCGGAGTATCGCCGGGCGGACGAATGCAACTGCCGGTGCCTTAACTTTCGCCCCCCATCCCAGGGTGTTCTTCAATCCAGACAAACCATTGTTCTGCTTAACGCCGCTTGAGCGGAAACTCGCACTGCTCGCAGCAGCACAGCTTGATTTTGTTCATGTTTTGACATTCAACGCAGAGCTGGCAGGCATGTCGGCCGAGGAATTTGCTCACCAGATCATCGTTCGCGCATGGCAGGCAAGCCATGTTATCATCGGCTATAACTTCTTTTTCGGCAAAGACAGAGGCGGCAGCCCACAAATTTTGCAACAGCTAGGCGACAAATACGGTTTCGAAGTCAGTGTCATCGGGCCGGCCAGTGATGACGGCGAGATATTTTCTTCCAGCCTGGTTCGCGAACTCTTGCGTGCCGGCAACGTTCGAGAGGCAGCCAGTATCCTTGGCCACTGGTGGACGGTTTCAGCTGTCGTCGAGCCCGGCGCTGGCCGCGGCGCCGGCATGGGCTATCCAACCATCAATATAATGCTGGAACCCGGCCAGGATTTATATCACGGCATCTATGCCGCTCGCGTGTGGGTTAACGGCCAGCGTTTTGACGGGGCAGCCTATAACGGCCGCCGTCCAACATTCGACAACGGCATCGCCAAACTTGAAATTTTCCTGTTCGACTTTAACGATATGCTCTATGGCCACAAAATAGATGTCGAACTCATTGACTTTATACGCTCAGATAGGGCATTTAACAGTCCAGACGATCTGGTCGCACAGATGGGTAAGGACTGCGCCAGGGCCCGCGACATTCTGGCGGAAGTAAATTCGGCTGATCCAATGCTGCGTTTTCCAATCTCTCAAGCGATATCCAAGAGCATTACCACCGCCCGCGATTGACGCGGGCCGGAAAGCATATTGCGCACTTTGCATCTTTGCCAACTCTCCAGTGATTATCAAATTGACGCGCCGCTATCGAGCGCAACCAAACCCGATTAAAAGATGAGATTGACCCATGGCGAACCAAGAAGCCAAGCAGGACAAGCCCGCAAATGACAAGCCCGTCACACACGAAACGGTCACAGGCCGCGATTGGGGCGGAACGCTGTTTCTGCCGAAAACCGATTTTCCAATGCGCGCAGGCCTGCCGAAGATGGAGCCAACCCTGTTGCAGCGCTGGCAGAAAATCGGCCTTTATCAGAAACTGCGTGAAGCTGGCCGAGGCCGCACCAGATTTGTTCTGCATGACGGCCCGCCGTATGCAAACGGTAACATTCACATCGGCACAGGCCTGAACAAAATCCTGAAGGACATCGTTGTCAAATCGCAACAAATGCTGGGGCACGATGCCAACTATGTCCCGGGCTGGGACTGCCATGGCCTGCCGATCGAGTGGAAAGTGGAGGAGGCCTATCGCGCCAAAGGCCGCGAAAAACCGGATTTCTCCAGCTTTGACGCGATGCGCGCGTTCCGCCGGGAGTGCCGCGAATTTGCCGAACATTGGCTGGATGTCCAGCGTGAGGAATTCAAGCGTCTCGGCGTCATCGGCGATTGGGATGCTCCGTATACGACGATGGCCTACCGCGCCGAAGCGCTGATCGCCCAGGAACTCATGAAATTCGCCATGAGCGGCCTGCTTTACCGCGGCTCCAAGCCGGTGATGTGGTCCGTCGTCGAGCAGACGGCGCTTGCCGAAGCCGAGGTTGAATATCACGATTACGAAAGCGATACGATCTTTGCGAAGTTTCCGATTGTTCAAAGAGGTGCATCGGACAAAGGCTCTCCTGGGACAGGTGAAGCTTTGGCCAAAGCCAATGAAAAAATTCGAATTTTGAAGGGTGCAAGCGTCGTAATCTGGACGACAACACCATGGACAATACCGGGGAATAGAGCGGTTAGCTTCTCGTCAAAATTAAGTTATGGCCTTTACCAAGTAACTGAAGCACCTGAAGGTAATTGGGCATCTGTTGGCGATAAAATCATCATCGCAGATAACTTAGCTGATAGTGTTCAGAAAGCTGCAAAAATAGATGTATGGTCGCGGCTCGCAGATGTTTCTGAAGATATGCTTAGTATGTCGACATTAGCCCATCCGCTGCGCGAGGCAGGCCTTGGCGGCTATCAATTCGATGTGCCCCTCCTCGACGGCGACCATGTCACCGACGATGCCGGGACCGGCTTCGTGCACACGGCGCCGGGACACGGCCGTGAGGACTTCGAGATCTGGATGGACTGTGGCCGACAACTGGCTGAGCGTGGCATCGACACCACGATCCCGTTCACCGTCGGGCCGGACGGCAGGTTGACCGCCGATGCACCGGGTTTCGAAGGCGGCGAAGTGATTACCGACAAGGGCAAAAAGGGCAACGCCAACAAACTTTTGATCGATGCTCTCGTCAAGGCGGGGGGGCTGATCGGGCGCGGCCGCCTCAAACACCAGTATCCACACTCCTGGCGCTCAAAAAAGCCTGTGATCTTTCGCAACACGCCGCAGTGGTTTGTCTACATGGACAAGGATTTTGAGGTGTCTGGCGGCAAAGGCAGCCGCCAGACCCTGCGTGATCTGGCGCTGCAGGCGATCTCGCAAACGCAGTTTGTGCCCGCCGCCGGCCAGAACCGGTTGCGCGGCATGATCGAGGCACGTCCCGATTGGGTGCTTTCACGCCAGCGCGCCTGGGGCGTCCCGATCACAGTTTTTGTCCACAAGGAGGAGGCAAGCGTTATTCCAAACGCAGATTTTCCCGGCTCTGAGGAACTTATGCGGCGCATTTTTGATGCCATGCGCGAGGAAGGTGCCGACGCCTGGTTTGCAGCAGGCGCCAAGACCCGCTTCCTCGACGGTCTCGTTACTAACCCGAACGATTGGGAGCAGGTCACCGACATCCTCGACGTATGGTTCGATTCCGGCTCCACCCATGCCTTTACCCTGGAAGACGCAGCGGCTTTTCCCGGTCTTGCGGGCATCAAGCGCAATCCCGACGGCGGCAGCGACACGGTGATGTATCTGGAAGGCTCCGACCAGCATCGCGGCTGGTTCCACTCCTCGCTGCTTGAAAGCTGCGGCACGCGTGGCCGTGCACCTTACGACATTGTTCTGACACATGGCTTCGTTCTCGATGAGAAGGGCCAGAAAATGTCGAAGTCGCTGGGCAACACCACTGCACCGCAGGATGTGATCGACAAGATGGGCGCCGATATCCTGCGCCTCTGGGTTGCCTCATCGGATTATACGGACGATTTGCGCATCGGCCCGGAAATTCTCAAAACATTTGTCGAAACCTACCGCAAACTCAGGAATTCACTGCGCTGGATGGTTGGTGCTCTGCATCATTATGACCCGGCATTGGCCGTTGCGCATGATAAGCTGCCGCAACTGGAACGCTATATGCTGCACCGTCTGGCGGAACTCGACAAGGAAATCCGCCAAGCTTATACAAATTATGAATATCGTCGTGTCGTCTCTATGTTATCGGTCTTTATGAACGCGGATCTTTCTGCGTTCTATTTCGATGTGCGTAAGGACGCGCTTTATTGTGAGCCTTATTCATCTGAGAAACGACGGGCTGCGCTAACATTGATTTCGACGATCTTTGACCGCTGCGCAATCTGGTTGGCGCCTATCCTGTGTTTCACAGCCGAGGAAGTCTGGCTCTGCCGCTATCCTGCTGAAGACGGGTCCGTGCACCTTGAGGATCTTCCTGAGCAACAGCCCGCCTGGCTGGATACGTCATTGGCGGCAAAATTCGCAAAAGTCTTGCGCGTCCGCCGTGTGGTTACTGGTGCACTTGAAATTGAACGACGGGAAAAACGGATCGGCTCCAGTCTCGAAGCGTCACCTGAAATCTACATCGAAGATGGCGAACACCGTGATGCCTTTATAGGTCTTGACGTTGCCGAGATCCTCATTACTAGTGGTGCCACACTCAAGAATGGTGCAGCGCCGGAAAGCGCATTCACATTGCCGGATGTTCCCGGTATTGGTGTGGTTCCGGTGTTGGCGGCGGGTAAAAAATGCGCGCGTTCATGGAGCATCGTCGATGATGTCGGCGCTGATCCGGACTTTCCGGACCTTTCCGCGCGCGATGCTGCAGCCGTGAGGGAGTTTGATGCAATGGCTGCCGAGAAGGCCACGGGGTAATAGAATTTGTACAGGGACGGCGCTGCATCATCGGCTGCACCCTGCGTTAATATGACTATGGGCACGACATAAGATGACGCAGAATTCAACGGTTACATCGTGGCTCTGGGGCCATTATTCGCGTCTGGGCCTGGGAGTTGCGCTGGCAGCCCTTGTCATAGACCAGCTCCACAAATGGTGGATGCTGACCATTGTCGGCATTACCCAAGTGGATCAGATTAAGGTCACCCCGTTCTTCAACCTGATTTATGTGAGTAACAAAGGCATCAGTTTTGGTCTGTTCCAGCAGGACGGCAGTGGCCAGCTGTTTCTGGCTGGTTTTGCCTTTATCGTCGCGTGTATGCTGATGATCTGGCTGGCCCGCAGCGGTGACTCAAAGCAGATGGCTATTTCCATCGGATTAGTTGTCGGCGGTGCAATCGGTAATGCCATTGATCGTCTTTACCTTGGTGGCGTTGCCGATTTTTTCGACTTTCATGTGCTTGGTTATCATTGGCCGGCATTTAACATTGCCGATACCGCGATTGTTGCAGGTGTTGCCGGTTTACTATATGATGCTTTCTTGATGAATCGCAATAATGCCGCAAAAGGTTTATAGATTAATTTTGTTGAGCAGTTAGGACACGCTTCGGGGTCTTTGAAAATGAACAGAGTGTTTCGGAAATCTGGTGCTTTTGCTGCATTACTATTCACGTCAGGTTTGGCTGGGTGCGCAGGTACTGATGTTGAACTCAACGGTGGCATCTTCGATCTTGTCGGTTTCAACAACATTGGCAAGAAACAGGCTGAACCAGAATTAACGCAGCGAAGTTCGCTTGTCGTTCCGCCATCGACGGCGTCTCTCCCCACACCTGGAAGCAGCGCTCAACAACCTACTGCTGTCGCGGCAAACGGTGAAGCTTGGCCGGTTGATCCTGAGAAAAAGGATGCACAGCAAACTGCAGCTCTTCAGGCGCAGCACAAAGAGTTTTGCGAAAAGGCACGCCATCGCTACGAAACAGGGCTGTCTTCAACTCTGGAACAAGGGCCACTCGGCAGTTGCGAAGAATCAATTCTTCGTAATTTTACTGGCAAAGGCCTGTTTGAGAACAGCTTAACTGACCAAAGCCAGAGCGAGCCCAATTGATACGGTTAGCCTGTAATCTGTTTATGCCGACCATGTGATATGGTGCTTGGCGTCAGACTCATACCGCCTGCGGTACCTACCAGTATATACGCTGATTACTGTTTCGATCCACTTTGCCCGCCACGTCGCATCACTTTGAACCGCTGTCCGCTGCATTGTCTCGCACCGTATCATCCTGCATGATTACAACAATATGTCTGGCTGCAATATCAAGCTCAGGGACGAAATCCTGCGTAAAAGGCACAAACTCTGTGCGCTGTTCGTCCTTAAGGCGAATTTCAAGCAAATCACTGGCCCCAAAATTCTGGATCGCAATGATCTCTCCGACCTCGGAGCCATCCTCCCGCCGGACAGTTATGCCGATAATATCGGCATGATATATTTCATCTTCGTCGGGTTCCGGCAGTCTGCTGCGTTCAACATAAAGTTTTGTGCCTCGTAGCGTCTCGGCTGCATTGCGATCGCAAATGCCGGCAATGTGCGCAATGATACCCTTTTTTGTAACACGCAGATTGCTCAATTCGAATGTATGAAGCCTGTCAGCGTCTGACAGGGGCCCATAAGCACCAATATCCACCGGGTTACCGGTGTAGGCTTTAATCACAACTTCCCCCCGGATGCCGTGTGCAGCGGAAATATGACCTAGCAGAATACGTGTTTGATTTTGTTCGGACATGCGCTGGAATTATTGCTATGGATGAACGGATAAACGCTAAGGGCACCCACCAACATAAACACTTCAATTTTAGTGAGAAATGGCCCGCAATATGCGGCTTTGGATCGGAAAATTGAAGCGTTTATTTTGGTGGGTGCCCTAACCATCACGGCTTGGTTGTGGTCGAGTTTGTAGCACCTGCCGGTACGGTCGCCAGAATCTGGCCCACCAATTGTTCCTGAAACTCTCTGATGCGGCTGGCGTTGCGCCCAAGGTCAGAGCGTCCATACCGCGATGCTGATCGAACATCCACTAACGAGCCGCCGCTAATACGTGTCACCCGCACAACAACGTCATCGTAAAACCCGATGATCAGCGTCCGGTCAACGGCTTCAATCTGCCCCTTTCCCGCTTCCCTGCTGTCGATTGGAAGCACACCCTCAATCACCATGTGCATCCTGCGCATCGTTTGGCGTGCAAGTTCCAGCGTCTCATTCGCCGGCCGGTCAACGCGCAACAGACCAATATCGCCGTAGGCTTGGCGCTGCTTCGCTGCAAACGCCTCGCCTGGGTATACCATGGAATTAGCGCCCGGCTGCCGTTTTCCCGCAAGCAGAATGAATTGTGGGGGATTGCTCAAATCCGTTGTAATATCGTTGATCATCGGATATTTCTCAGACATGGCAAGAATACTTAACGGCCAGGCGAGAATGCCACAGGCAATAACGATCCCCATAAGGGCATTGGCGCCACCGCGCCAACCGCGCTGCCAGATTCTGACAAGCGCGAAAATACCAAGCAGCAAAACAACGCCGGCCCCCATGAACGCGAGACCAAACAGGTTGAGCGCTACTAACGTGCCCATCCCGAAAATACGATGAAATATAATCGTCAAAACCACAATTGCGGCGGCAAAAAGAGCCAGACGTATTGTCCACACGCTGGACTGGATCGCCTGCGATTGATCTAACATAATCCTCCTCCTTCCACCTTTTCTTCCAACAAAGCCAAAGCCTCCGTTCCGTCGCAACCGGCTCCAGGGCCTGTTGAGCGCAATCAGCGTCTGTTCCATTCTTAGGGCGCCCAGCAAAATAAACGCTTCAATTTTAGTTAGAAATAGCCCGCAATATGCGGCTTTGGCTTACGAAAATTGAAGCGTTTATTTTGCTGGAAACCCTTAGCGATCGACGACGGACGGATCACAGTCATCCGTTGAGCAGCACACCGAGCCGCGTAAAACAGGGCCGTCGCACACCGGACACCATTGATAATTGCCAACGTCCAGATTGTGCTTCACGGAAACACGATCATCGAAGACGAAGCATTCTCCCTGCCACAGGCTCTCATCAGGCGGAATGCATTCCAAATATTTCAGAATACCACCTTTGAGATGGTAGACTTCTTCGAAGCCCTGCTGTTTCATGTAAGCGGTTGCCTTCTCACAGCGGATACCGCCGGTACAGAACATCGCGACCTTACGGTGTTTCGATGGATCCAGGTTTGCCTTAACCCAGTCTGGAAACTGACGAAAAGCAGCGGTCTTGGGATCGACCGCTCCAGCGAATGTGCCGATCGCAACCTCGTAGTCATTACGGGTATCGATCATTATGACGTCGGGCGCGGTGATCAACGCATTCCAATCTTCAGGCTCAATATAGGTGCCAACAATTTCGTTCGGATCGATTGCGGGCACGGCCATGCGGACAATCTCGGTTTTCAGCCTGACCTTCATTTTCTGGAACGGTGGCTCGTAAGCCCATGCTTCCTTATGCTCGATATCTTTACAGCCGGGCAGCTGGCGTATCACCTCCAAGGCTGCATCGATACCTGCGCGTGTACCTGCAATGGTGCCATTAACGCCTTCGGGCGCGAGCAGCAGCGTCCCCTTGATACCGGCTGCAATGCATGCTGCTTTTAACGCCGTCCGCGTTTCCTCAAGACTGGCGGCCTCAAGCGCGGTGAATTTATAAAGCGCTGCCACGACAAACGGTGCATCGTCAGGCTTGCTGACGAGCGATGCCGCAGTGGACTGCACGGAAACTGGATGCATGAAAATAAAACTCGTCAACTGTATGCTTTTGAGTGTCTTCTGAACTGGCAGCTGCACTGCACACGACTATGTAAATTACGGGAAATATCTAAAATTTCAATACGCATAAAATCCAATGCGCAATTTGAAGACATCCGATCACAGAACTTTTAAAACCCGTGCACTTTGGCATTGTGGAGACGAAAAGCCGGCATCAGCCTTCAAACTTTGGCAAATAAACGTTCCTGCATCCCCCCAGCGCGCTACTGAATGCTCAAATCGGAGCGTTATCCCGTGAGCATGGTAGTGCTGGCCAGCGTACGCATTTTATCTCGGCAGCGTCAATATGCGGTCATGAGCAGAATATTGCGCGGCATGACCAATTCCTGAAGAATAACAACATCGCCCATTGGAGAGCGTATCATCATCTTGCACACGCTCTGACATTACTGCACGGACGTCAAACGCTTGCATAGCGTATGGGCTTTATTAAGCGCAGCCGCACGCGTGTCAAAACTGGCAACGGTTTGTCCACCCGGTGCATGCTCATCGGAAAAGTTTTTCGCCATCTGCGCTTCAAAGCCTGGATAGACATCCAACGTCGTCAGCTGCACGGTATCGGCTGCCTGCGACTGAATGAGAAGGGTTTTGGGGCCGCCATAGCTGGCCACCTGCACCCGGCATTCCCGAGCAGAAGAAGGCAACAAGGGCGCCGCTGCAGACGCCAAATACGACGCGTTATATTTCGTCGTGTTCACCGCTTGATCTGGAGCGAGCGCAATTGACCGTGGCTGCTCGCCTTGTGCACGATTATCCTGCTGGCCATTACAGAATTTTTCCCGGTAAAGACTGGCGATATGCTCAATCGAGCGGCCATAGCGCCGGTCTACGGCCCAGCGACCGGACAGATCCTGAAATGTAACGGGACGGCGGCTTGCAACAGGACGCGATGACCTTAAAATCAGGTCTTGCGTAAGTCGCGTCCGTGGTGCAACCGGGTCATCAAGCCGTTCACCTGAATATACCACAAGGTGTTGGATTTGCGCCAGCACGCCCGTCTTGACATCGGGAAACTCGTTGCCGGGTACACCACCCCCGGTTGTGCCAATGCCAGCAAAGTTATTCTGCCTTGGGTGAACATCTCCCCGGCGGCCGTTTGATCTGCGAAAGGTTAAAAAGTTCGTCTCAATCGCCATTTGATAAAAGGCATAATCCCAGCGAACTTGCCATACCTCCCCGTGATATTTGTACCAATCCGCAATATTTTGAAACCGGGACAGCAGACGCTCGTTGCGCATCTTCAGAAAGCCCATGAGACGATCCGGGGTAACGCAGGCAGGGACCTGGTTCGTTGCAGATAATCGGATTGGCGGCAGTTCAGCCTGCGCAGTCCGGGATAACATGAGGCAATGCGAGATATATAAAACGCTGACGATGAACAAGAAATTTCGCAGAAAATGCATACTGTTACTCCCTCTGCCCTAATTTGCGGAAATATTTCAGTTGGATTTACAATCGAGCTGCGTTGAGGCCTGAGTAAGACGGATAAGAAATGTGCACATGTATTTATTTACCAATATTTATTTACCAAAACATGTCTTCAGTTGATCCTCACGAGAGCTGGTTTGGCGAAATAGAGACCAGCTTCAGGAGCCAGAGGCCAGGAATTGGAGGCAGGGAATTGGCGGCAAGGACATAGCTCAAGAATGAGCGGTGCATAAAGGCCGGCTTTGCCCAATTGCTCCTGGACGGGATAGGTTTTCCCGCCATCGGCGTTGCGTTAGATTGATGGAGGGAAAATTCGCCTCCGCCGGCTTCATGCGGCAACTAACGGCACGGCTTAGCCCTCGGGACAAAGTTTGAAAGCTTTATCAAGGGCAAGCGTTTGTGAGCTAAATTCATCGATTTTTTCTCCACCCTGAGCATAAGCGGCAATATAAGCAGTTGTTTCTTCCTGTTCCCGCTCAGGATTAACGTCAAGCACGGTGTAATTGATATGCGAAGCGTCTGAGGAGCGGATGATCACCGCCTTCTGGCCACCGTAACTTGCCGTCCAAACTCTGCATTTTTTGTTTTTTTCACTCGTCTGTTTTGAAGAGCCCGCTTTTGAACGGCCATTCGATGCAGCATCTGCAACAGCAGCAGCGGCGGCAGATGCAATTTTCTGATTCTGCTGCACGACCTTGGCGCGTACCTCGCTGGCGTTGGCTGCCTCTGCGTCTGGTTTGCCTGCGGTTGAGGCTGACGTGTCTGTAGTAGAATTAATAACTTTTATACCAACATCAATTTTCGATGTGGAATCGGCGGCATTCGCTCTAGCAGATGGGACTTGCCGGCCCTGACCAGGAGACGTTTCTTGCTGCTGATCCGGACGGCGATAAACCGTCGATGCACCGAGCGATGCACGAGCCGATAACGCTGTATCGGACAAGGTCGGCGTTGCCTCAGGATTTCGGGCAGCAATCTGCTGTCCCGTACCGCGCGCTTGTGCAACTAATGATGGATTTGGATCTGGCGCGTTGCAGTACGAGCTGTAGAAAATATTTGCCAGAGATTGAATATCCTGCCCATAATCACGGTCGCCGGGTGCCCACTTCGCGCCAATCTGGCCGAAGGTCACGGGGCCATTGATTGAATTCTGCCATTTTCTGAGGATTCCCCAGGACTGTACCTTGCGCGTACGTTCTGCGATCGGATTATCAACCCGCACGCCAGCATAAATTAAAAGATGTTCCAAATGAGCGCGCACGCCGTCGGAAACGCTGGAGAAACGCTCTCCCTTAACGCCACCACCCGTTGCCCCAAGACCAGCAAAGTTATTTTGCGACCAGCTAACATCACCGGTAAACTTAAGCGAATTTGTTTCCATAATCATCTGGAAAAAAGCAAAATCCCAGCGAATATTCAACTCATTGCCATGCTTCGTGTAATAAACGGCGATTTCATCGAACTGTGTCCGCAGATCTGGATTGCGCTTTTTTAATAATGCCGTAAATCTGCCAGGCGTTGCACAGGCCGGCATCTTGTTGTTTGCGCTTAACAATACCGGAGGAATGCTTTCAGCCCGAACCGGTGAACCTAAAATACTCAGAAAAACTACCAGGGCCGCACCGCTTAAAATCTTCATGAATACTCCTATAAATCTTAATCGCTTTGCCTTACCGGCTTTTACGGACTGAATGTCGGCAACTTTCAGGACTTATTCCGTTAAATGCCTTTCGCAAAATAGAAAAATTCAAATTCGCACAATTATTAATTTATGCCCCATGACAACGGCTGCAATGAGAATTGTAGTAGGAAAAATTACGGCAAAAAAACGACCGAGTGCGGCATAATCTCCATTATTAAGCCAAATGGCGTTCCAAGATTATCAGCTCAAACTTAGGCCGTAATGCGGGTGAACGGATTTGTCTCGGCCGGCTCGTGCGCTATATGCTAACGGGCCGGCCTAGCTGTTATCTCCATCCATCATCCCACCTAAAGGACTAAGGATGGAACCCTCACCGGTACCGCCAACCGGCCCGGCATTCGCCAGAATACGCCCGGCAAGACGGGAAAATGGCAGGCTTTGCAGCCATACGGTGCCTGGCCCTCTCAGCTTTGCAAAGAAAAAACCCTCACCACCGAAAATCATCGATTTAACAGAACCGACACTGAAGATATCGAAATCGACATCCGCTGTCATGGCAGCAATGCACCCTGTATCCACATCCAGTTCCTCGCCCGGCGCCAAATGCCGTTCGACAACGCAACCGCCGACATGAACAAATGCGAACCCGTCGCCTTCCAGCTTCTGCATGATGAAACCTTCACCACCGAACAGACCTGTCATAATTTTACGCTGAAAGTGAATGCCAACCGACACACCTTTAGCAGCGCACAGGAAGGCATCCTTCTGGGCAATCAAGGTGCCTCCCATATCTGCAAGATTGAAGGGCAGGATCGTACCGGGATAGGGGGCGGCAAAAGACACCCGGGCCTTGCCCTGGCCTTGATGGGTGAAGACAGTCATGAATAAACTTTCACCTGTCAGCAGCCGTTTGCCCGCTGCCGCCAGCGTTCCCCAAAGGCCACCGCTGGATTTCTGACTGCCATCGCCAAAAATGGTGTCCATGTGGATGACCGGATGTTTGAACATCATCGAACCGGCTTCGGCGATTGCACTTTCTCCCGGATCGAGTTCGATTTCGACAAACTGCATCTCCTGGCCATGAATTTCATAATCGATCTCGTCAGCCTGCCCCTTGTTTCTTCGCGGACCGCCAGTTGTTGGCACTGAACTTGACATTGAGCGACCTCCTTGAAGCTAACAGGCATGCAATCCGATCAAACTTTATCGCCTGGTGTTATAAATTATGTTATGAATTTAGCCTTGTGGCAGTAGCTTAGTAAAACCAATCCGGCGGCCATCTCATTGCTCAAAGCAGATCGCCAGTCCCGCACCAGGCACCAGCGCTGAAATCTTGTGCAAAGCCCAGCGGCCGGTTCGCATCCGCGACGCAGGCTTGTTTTTGTAATCCGAATTACTGCTGCGCGGCAGGACTGCTCAAACGGATGAAGGCTCCAATGGCATCCTGCGGAACGTTGGGGCCCATTGCCGATGGATCTCCACGCTGACTTAGCCCGTATGCCGGGACAGTATTAGAGAATTTGGATACAAACGAACGTCTTTTCTTAACTCCTGCCACCGTGATCCGCTGCTGTGCGAGTTCCTCCTCGCCTTCAACAGGAAAAAATGGTTTTATTTCCATACGTTGCAGCGCAGGACAAGCACGCGTCGCGTCTGGTGCACCCCCTTCCCAACTGACGTTGACATGGTACTGCAGATCGCAGACGGCAATTTGCGGCGGCATATGGGTCAATTCAAAGTAATCGTACCCTTCCTTGAGACGCTGCCAGAACATAAATTCCGGACTGCGAATATGTCGCAACATGTTTTCCTGGGTCATGCGAAATGGAAACGCATGGACATGAATTTCTTCCTGGCCGCCTTCGAATGCCTCGCGCGCCAAAGCATAAATTTCCTCGATCAGCGGATCTGTCATCGCATAGCAACCAGCCGATGTGCATTTGCCATGAACCATCAGAAAATTGCCGGTACGACCATGGGCACGATCATACGCATTCGGATATCCAAGATTGAAAGACAGGTGAAAGCTGGAATTCGGGTTCATTTGCTGGTTTCTAACGGTATAAAAACCTTCAGGCGCCTGCTTATCGCCCTGCTTGCGTTTGGGCCCCAGCTCTCCTGACCATGTGCAAATTGGATACGTTTTAAAGTGATAAAAGCGACCGTCTCTTCTTTTCTTCCAGATCTCAAGCTCGGATTCCTGCTTGAAAATCCGGATAAAAATGGGTGCCTGCAGCTTCATTTTCTTCTTGCCGAGCAGCATAAGTGAAGATTGGGAGACAGGTTTCAGGTGCTTGGGTATTTCAATCCTGGTGGCACACGAGGCAACAATCGCTATGCACAGCAAGCTTAAACCCAGGCTTACGGAAAGCTTCACCAATCCTGTCCGGTTCGTCACTTTCATACAATATGCCCCCGCCACGGATGCCCGGCCTCAAGATCGACAATTGTCAATCTCAACTCCAGGTCATGCGATCCACTGTTATTAAACCCGATACTTTCTTAGCGCCCTTTTACGACGCAAGCGTCGCACCCAGTCTTGACCATGAAGCAAGTTCGCAAAGACTGATTTGATACTAAGTAATTATGAATTCAGGTGCAATCTTGGCAAGACGATTGTTAATGTTAATGATACCATAGGCTACTCAGAATTTGCGTGGTTTAAATCTAAGAGATATCTTTAAAGATTGTATCGACATAGTGAATACCCATGCGGGATTTGACTCCGGCGAGAATCTGGCCTGCTTTTGCGCGCCCCGCCATGGTACCACGATAGACGGAACGTTTGACGTAGCCAAGGTCTTGCTTGAGTTCGTTACGTCTTTCACGAATTGGTGCAATCAGTTCAAGCAAGCACGGTAACAGCCGCTTTTTGATTTCGCCATCGCCAACTCCACCCTGGGTATAGCGCCGTTTTAGCTCTTCAAGGCCGCAGAGATCGCTGTCAAATGCATCGAGATAGGTAAAAATGACGTTTCCTTCGATGACGCCTGGCTCATCAATCTGGCGGCCATCCATGCCTGGATAGAGCGCGTTCACAAAAGATTTTATCTGTTTGTCTGTAGCGTCAAGGTGCAGAGCGTTGCCAAGCGATTTGGACATTTTTGCTTTGCCATCGGGCGCTGGTAGCCGGCCCACTTTGGGGTACATGCCATCAATCGGCTTGAGTGCACCGGCACCGTAAAGCCCTTCAAACGTTTGCACAATATCGTTGGTCAGCTCCAGCATCGGCGCCTGATCATCGCCGACCGGCACAAGATCGGCGCCAAAACCGACAATATCGGCAACCTGGGAAACCGGATACATGAAAAAGCCTGCCGGCACATGGTCCGTCATGCCCTTTTGCTGGATCTCCGCCTTGACCGTTGGATTGCGCTCGACACGGCCTACTCCGACCAGATTTGAGAGATACATATAAAGCTCTGCCAGTTCCGGGACCATCGATTGGACGACGATATTCGTTCGCTCCGGATCAATGCCGGCCGCAATGTAATCGCACGCCACCTCAAGAACGTTAGAACTTACAACCTCAGGTGTACGGGCGTTATCAGTCAGCGCCTGCATGTCAGCTATAAGTATGTAAACCTCATACTCATCCTGAAGTTCAACGCGGGTCTTGAGCGAACCAACGTAATGGCCGAGATGTAATTGCCCTGTCGGCCGATCACCGGTGAGAACGATTTTTTTTTGCTGTCCGCCTGACATGGAATATAATCCAATTCCTCTCATTGCCTGAATGCATGCCTACGATGAAATGGCATTGTCCTGATTTTGAGATCGTGCCGTATCAATGCTGTGCCCGTATTCCTGTATTTAAGGCAAGACCGTTGTGGGGAAAAGCCATCCGGTTGTCCAGTGGTCTGTATCAGTAAAAATGTCGGCTGCTTGCGCTGCCATGGCTTTCTGGTTATGTGTGAAAGTAAAAGTGGAAATATCAGGGCGTTTGCTCATTGACGACACGCCTTAGGGAGATGCATGAGATGTTGCTTAAATTAATACGCATCTCACAACGATTTATGCTCGTATTTGTGATGTTATCGGTCCTGGCCGTGCTTGCCAAGGCTCAGGACGATGGTTTCAACAGTAAGGCGCGCAGCGTCATCATGATAGAGCATGAAAGTCAAGCGATACTCTATCAGAAGAACGCGGATGCGCTATTGCCGCCAGCCAGCATGAGTAAGCTCATGACGATCGCTATTATATTCAAGGCATTGAAGGCAGGCGAAATAAAATTGACGGACAAATTTGTAATGAGCGAGCATGCCTGGCGCACGGGCGGGGCTCCCTCGCGGACCTCTCCGATGTTTGTCCCTATAAATAAAAGTTCTACCCTTGCCGAACTCATCCAGGGCATCATTGTCCAGTCCGGCAATGATGCTGCCATCGCCGTGGCAGAGGGCCTGGCCGGATCCGAACAGGCATTTGCCAAGATGATGGAGACAGAAGCGCGTCGGATCGGTTTGACGAGATCCACCTTTGGTAATCCGACGGGCCTCAACCATCCCAACCAGCTTATGACAGCGCGTGAAATCGCAAAACTCAGCAGTTATCTGATTGACGAATATCCTGAATATTATAAGATGTTTGCGCAAAAGCGTTTCAATTACAGACGGCACAAGTTTATCAACCGCAATCGCCTTTTGTTTGCAAAGATAGGGGTTGATGGGCTCAAGACAGGCTATACGAAGGCCTCCGGCTATAGCGTAGCACTTTCCGCCGTACAGGATGGTCGCCGTCTGATTGTTGTACTATGTGGCTTTGAAACCTCAAAGGAACGCTGGACTGAAGCGCGGCGTATTCTTACCTGGGGCTTCGATGATTTCCGAACTTTTAAACTGTTTGGCGAAGACAATGTCGTTGGCCAGGCACGGGTCTGGGGCGGCTCGCAAATTTTCGTGCCATTGGTCGGCAATGGGCCGATCGAAGTGGTACTGCCACGCCATCCCGTCAATCAGAGGCTGCGTGCCGAAGTCGTCTACAACACACCGTTGAAACCGCCAATTCATAAGGGCGATCAAGTTGCTTTTTTGCACGTGCGCAGCAGCAGCGGTGCAACCAACAACGTACCTCTCTATGCCGCGGAAGAAGTCAAATCCGGCGGGACCATGCGGCGGGGACTGGATTCACTCTTTCATCTCGCCTTCGGTTGGTTACCTTAGCGGTCTGTATCGTGATTTGCCGCATGGGATCAGGCTTGGCGAAAGCAAAGCTGCTTTTTTAAGCTTTGCATACTGAAATTATTCACATAATACTTATCATACTTGCACAAGGTTGCATTGGAAAAATACTCATGTCTGCATTCGACAGATCAATAAAAATCGCACCATCCATTCTCAGCGCAGATTTCGCAAACTTTGGAGCTGAGTGTGTGGCTGTTGAAGCGCAAGGTTGCGACTGGGTTCACCTGGATGTCATGGATGGGCACTTTGTTCCCAATATTACATTCGGACCACAAACCTGCGCTGCATTGCGTCCGCACATCAAAACCGTCATGGACGTTCATTTGATGGTTGCACCAGTCGATCCGCATCTTGAGGCTTTTGCAAAGGCCGGGGCAGATATTCTCACAGTGCATGCAGAGGCCGGGCCGCATCTCGATCGCTCACTGCAGCGCATCAAGGACCTTGGCAAAAAGGCTGGTGTTGCGCTTAATCCATCAACACCGGAAAATATCGTCGCGTATGTGCTTGACCGCATTGATCTTGTTTGTGTTATGACAGTCAATCCTGGCTTTGGCGGACAATCTTTTCTCCATTCGCAAATTGAAAAGATCCGGCGTCTGCGCAGCATGATCGGTGAACTGCCAATCCATATCGAAGTCGACGGTGGCATTACCGCAGACACGGCTCCTCATGCTGTCGCGGCCGGCGCGGATGTTCTGGTCGCCGGTTCAGCCGTCTTCAACGGCGGTTCCGTTGCACAATCTCATATCTACGGCCATAACATGATGGCAATCCGCTCTGCAGCAGGCCTTCATACATAATGATACATAATGAAAGCAACCGCACGATGCAGACAAATGCCAATGACACAGGTGACGGCCGGCAGCGACAGATTGAGAACATCAGGCCGACAGAGGCCGGATTCACACTCTACGGCAGATCCGCGTCAGTTAAAGGACGTGCTGCCTCAAGCACCAGCAGTGGTATGCCATCCACGATTGGAAATGCCAGCCGTGCACTTCTGCTGATCAGTTCTAAACGATCGGCGCGATAATCGAGCGAAGATTTCGTTAAAGGACAGACAAGAAGTTCCAGAAGACGCGGATCTGGTGCACGTGCCGTCGTATCGCTCACAGCATCTAAGCGTTGAGTTTCCCTGTCCGCCATTACTGTACGCTGCCTCCTCCAGAACGGTAATCCGCTGCAAGCTCCATAGTCGCAAGTGTTGCGAGTGTCTCGGCACGCTGTTGCAGGCTTCCGGCCTCAAGTAAAGCTTGTTTTTCTTCAGGTCCAAAAGGGCTTATCGTCGATAACGCGTTCACCAGAAGTTCAGTGGATGCTGCCTCTATCGCCTGCCAGTCAGCTTGCAGGTTTCTTGCTTCGAGGTAAGTCTTGAGAACCTGGAGAAGCTGTCCACGATCCACCATCTCCTCACCGTGATTGGCAATAAGATCGTTGCCAAATTCTTCATAATTCACGGAAAAGATACGAAACGGTTCAGCGTTCGAGTGCTCGCTTGAAACACGGAACCTTACAACGCCCGTCACCGATATCGCCAGCCTGCCACCATCAAGCTCCTGGAAGCCTGTCACACGGCCGGCGCAACCTACGTTCTTAAGTGGAACGTCATCGCCTTGCGGACTTTCATCTGCGTCATCTGGCGTCCGCGGCTGGATGATACCAAGTATACGGTTGCTGGAAATAACGTACTCAAGCATTGCAAGATAACGCGGCTCAAACACATTAAGGGGAAGCGTGGCCCGTGGCAGCAAAATAGCGCCGCTTAAAGGAAACATGGGAATAGTATCGGGAAGATCAGTAATACGTCTGTAAGGCGAAAATGGCATAAAACGATCTCCTTGATTGCGGCATGGCCCCAGAGGCTGTTGAGGTTCATTGCAAAGCCTGCAGAGGCGATTTTTTTCGTCCCACATCGAGCGACATATTCGAAGAACGACATGCATGAATATGCTTGAGCCATGCCCTTGCGTCCAGCTCCCGGAACCGGTCTCGATTTCACCCAACCGACTCTCGCCTGGCTCAACTAACGGCAGTTCCTAGGCAAACATCAGCGATGATAACCGTCTACGACCATCGAGTGTATGCGGATCTTTGGGCCCCCAGGCCTCAAAGAACTGTACAAGCTGCTTGCGGGCTGCTTCATCGTTCCAGGTGCGGTCACGGCGAAATAGCTCAATGAGTTCATCGATCGCACGTTGCTTGTCGCCAACGGCAGCCGCTGCGATGGCCAGTTCAAGCCTGGCATCATGATCCGACGGATCGTCCTTAAGACGAGCTTCAAGCAGTGCGAATTCAGTCGCTGGTGCTTTCTCGGCAAGTTCCAGGGTTGCAACGATGCGCGTCACAGAAGGCACATTTTTCTTGTCAGGCGGCACCAGCGCAATTGTTTGGCGGGCGCGATCTTTATCCCCGCTCTTAAAATAACAGCCCGCAAGCCCGGCCAAAGCGTCAGGATGCTGTGCGTCAACTTGCAGAATTGAGGCATATATCTCGGCGGCCCTTTGCAGATTTCCGGCTTCCAGCGCCTCACCGGCCTGGGCAAGCGCCTGTTCTGTCTCAGCTTCAGCATCCGGGCCAAGCGCACGATCGATGAATTCGCGGATTGCACTTTCCGCCATCACGCCCATAAAGCCGTCAAGTGGTTGACCGTCACGAAATGCATAGACGGTTGGCAAGGATTGAACGCGCAACTGAGCAGCAACGGCTGGATGTTCATCAACGTTGAGTTTAACCAGCTTGACCTTACCTTCATAACTTGTGACGACCTTCTCGATCAGCGGGGTCAACTGCTTGCATGGGCCGCACCATGCTGCCCAGAAATCGACCAATACCAGGCAATCGCGCGATGCTTCAATGACATCCTTACCAAAGGCCGCCGTGCTGGTGTCCTTAATCAAGTCGGAACCTGCGTCTGTACTGGACGAAGGGTTTAATTTGAAGTTCATTATCTTTCTCCGTAAATCCCGCGATCCAATTCTCTGCCGGATTAACTCTTTGGCATTATTGGCGGCATTGTCTGCCGCTTATGTCGTCTGCGCCTTATGTTGTGTGCCGCGCTCGCAATCGTTATGCAATTATAGCGTATAATCGCCTTTTAACGATATGATGCAGACCATTACCCACAATCTCGCATAAAAGCCAGCAGATCATTGCGCGCAATTGCTGTCGTGGTCGTATTGGCCAACGGATGGCAATTGATCGCATCAAACTTCATAAGTGTCTCATTGATAATGACCTGCTCAAACTGCCTGTGTCGATCGCCAATAACGCCAAAGGCCGTCACGGGATCAGGCTCGCCCCAACAACTTCCATCATTTAACCGGGCTTGCTAGGCCGTGTCGTTAATTACCGCGCGGAGCTGACGGAGCCGGCTTCGCGCGGTAATTGTCAACCTGCAGCAGCCGCCCTGACTTTATTTGACATCTTTTTAAGTTTAAGTAAGTTATAATATGACACTTGCATTTGTCATGGATTTCATACATAAGACAAATCTTAACGGTTACATTCTGGAATGCGGGCGTAGCTCAGGGGTAGAGCATCACGTTGCCAACGTGAGGGTCGTGAGTTCGAATCTCATCGCCCGCTCCATGATGTGCACATAAGATAATAATTGAGCCAATTGCAAAACCGTACGGCCTTTCCTGGCCTGGATTTCGGTCAAGCGCAAGCTGTCCGCATTTGCAGACTGCGCCATATTTCCTTATTTTTCATTGAGCCTTGCCGTC
>CAWUIN010000002.1:0-84957 GCA_963922535.1 uncultured Hyphomicrobiaceae bacterium
CACCGACGACATGCGAGGTCGGCCAACTCGGTGTGGGCTGGACCGCCGCCAAGGCCAGGCAGGCCACCGCCGGGACGACCGGGTAATCCGCCGCCGAAGCCCGGAAGTCCTGCGCCACCGCCAAGGCCCGGCAGCCCTTTGGGCGCACCGCTGCCGCCAGCTGCTGCAGGCAGCCCCGTCGGTGTTTGTTGGGCGCCGGACTTCTGTAATTGCTTGGCTTGTTCAATCATCTCGGCCGATGGTTCGGGCATGCCGCCCATCATACTGCCCATACCAAGGCCGCCCATCATTTTGCCCATCAAGCCCTTGTTATTGCCCATTTTCTTCATCATATCCGCCATCTGGCGGTGCATTTTGAGCAGCTGATTGACATCCTGAACTTTGGTGCCTGAACCTGCAGCGATGCGGCGGCGGCGTTTCCCATCGATGATCTTTGGATTGGAACGCTCTTTCTTAGTCATCGATGTGATGATGGCGTGCTGGCGTTTAAGTATTTTGTCATCAAGGTTGGCATCGGCAATTTGGCTTTTCATCTTACCGATACCTGGCAGCATGGACAAAACCCCGCCCATTCCGCCGAGGCGTTGCATCTGTTTGATCTGCTCGGCAAGATCATCGAGGTCGAACGACCCCTTTTTCATCTTGTCGGCAATTTTTTTCGCTTTTTCGGCGTCGATCGTCTCAGCTGCACGTTCAACCAGGGAAACGACATCGCCCATGCCAAGAATACGCCCAGCGATGCGTTCGGGATGAAAATCCTCCAGCGCATCCCATTTCTCACCGGTGCCTAAAAGCTTGATAGGCTTGCCAGTAACGGCACGCATTGAAAGCGCGGCACCGCCGCGGCCATCTCCATCGATTCGGGTCAGCACAATGCCGGTGATGCCAACGCGATCTTCAAATACCTTGGCGGTGTTAACCGCATCCTGACCGGTGAGGCTGTCGGCCACAAGCAGCGTTTCATTCGGACTGGCGGCAGCCTTGATGTCGGCCACCTCCTGCATCAGTTCCTCATCAATGGTGATGCGGCCTGCAGTATCAAGCATGACAACATCATAGCTGCCGAGCTTTGCAGCATCCATTGCGCGTTGTGCGATTTGAATAGGTGTTTGGCCGGCAATGATCGGCAGCGTTGCAACGCCGGTTTGTTCGCCGAGTACTTTGAGTTGCTCTTGAGCTGCAGGACGGCGCGTATCAAGCGATGCCATCAAGACTTTTTTCTTGTCCCGGTCCATCAGGCGCTTGGCGATCTTGGCCGTACTCGTCGTCTTGCCGGACCCCTGCAGGCCAACCATCAGGATTGGGACGGGCGGCGCCGCTGTGAGATCAATCGGCTGAGCTTGTGAGCCCAGCACCCGGACCATCTCATCATGGACGATCTTGACGACCATCTGGCCCGGCGTCACGGATTTGAGAAGCTCAGCGCCGACCGCTTTTTCCTTGACCTGCTCGGTGAATTCACGAACAACCTCAAGCGCGACGTCCGCCTCGAGCAAAGCCCGGCGAACCTCACGCATTGCGGTTGCGACATCACTGTCAGTGAGTGCGCCGCGCCGGGTTAACGCATCAAAGATGCCGGATAACCGGTCTGAAAGTGATTCAAACATGGGGCCTCAAAGAGGTCTGAATTCTTTGTACAGACCTGATATTATATCTCACATGTACAAACGAAAATAAACCCGCGGGCGAAACTCGCTGGCGGGCGGCTGGCATTTTATGAGACAAGGTTATTCGTCTATCACAAAGATTTATTTTGAAACTAATCCTTTAATATATCATCTATGACGCAAATAAGGTTGATGTCAACAAATTATTGATCTTACACGTTTCTGTGCGCTTTAAAATCATGGTTGTAGGCATGCAGAGCAAACTCCCTAACATGCCTTATCATACTGTGCACGAGCAGCTTTGTTTATCAATAGCCGGCAGGAGTGTGATGTATTTCTTGCAGCTGCATAAGAACATTTCACGTTTTGTCAAGGCAGGAGACTAAACGCGATCGATATTGCTCAATGACGGTGTAATCAAACGAGCAAAAATTATCGCAATGACACACGCGAGCAGGGCATCGAGAATCATTATGAACCTCCCAGTAATATTCAGATGCTCAATGAAGAATTTACAAAGGCATATCTGAGCGATGATTAAGTTCGACTGGGGTTGAATGTGCAGCGATTCTGTGGAGCAGATAAACTCTTAAATCTCGCTTTTCTGTTAATTACGTGCAGGCTCAATCTTGATCAGGCGGCTTTTAATACTATCGGTCAGAACGTACAGATAGCCGTCGTGGCCTTGACGGACATCGCGAATACGCTCGCGCAGGCGCGTAAGAAGGATTTCTTCGGCAACAATATTGTTGCCCTTCAGCACAAGACGCGATAGTTGCCGATCTTTAAGTGCGCCAACAAACAGGTTTCCCTGCCATTGCGGAAAGCGTTCAGCGCTGTAAAAAGCCATCCCGCATGGCGCAATTGAAGGATCCCAGTAGTAAATTGGCTGCTCCATGCCGGCATTATGCGTACCAGTACCGATTTTGGCGCCGGAATAGTCGCGTCCATAGGTAATGATCGGCCAGCCATAATTGGCGCCGGGCTTAGGAATATTAATTTCATCTCCACCCCTGGCGCCATGTTCAACCGTCCAGAGTTCCCCAGTCGCTGGATGTATTGCAGCAGACTGTGGATTGCGATGGCCAAAGGACCAGATCTCAGGTCGCGCGTCCGGCCTGCCAACATATGGATTGTCAGCCGGCATCGATCCGTCCGGGTTAATGCGTACCACCTTGCCAAGATGCGCATTCAGATCCTGTGCATAGTCTTTCTGGTAACGTTCTCCCAGAGTGATGAAAAGCTTACCATCAGGCGCAAAGGCAAATCGTGAACCAAAATGCAGGCCACCTGAGAATGCTGGTTTTTGCCGGAAGACGATTTCAAGGTTTTCGAAGCGGTCTGCACCATCTTCGCTAACAAGCCGCGCGCGGGCGACGCTGGTTCCGTTTCGGCCTCCCTCGCGCCGTTCTGTAAAAGAAACATAGACAAATTTCGATGTCTGAAAATCTGAAGCCAATGCAATATCCAGCATGCCGCTTTGGCCCATTGCAACAGCATCGGGAGCGCCGCGCAGAGGACTTGAAATCTCGCCGCCGGGCTTTACAATCCGAATATTTCCCGTCCGCTCGGTAACAATGAAGCGGCCGTCAGGCAGCATCTGCATGCCCCATGGCCTTGAAAGTCCTGTTGCAATCGTCGTTGTCTTGGCGCCTGTTAAAACGCGCGGTTGAGGTGCATTGCTTTGTACTGCATTGGCTGAACTGGCAACAGCAATTGCCGCAAGGGCCATAAAGACGCGAAATAAAAACATATGGGAACTCCTGTTCAACACTCGGGTGTGTTGTCAGTTGCCGCACGAAGCGGGCGGGAAAATTCGTCTCCTCCAGCGTTGTGCGGCAACTGACAACAGCTGACAATCTGCAAACTATCCACTAATTACGTCCTGCATTTCGCCAATTCTGAATTCCCCGGCCGCCTCCAGCATACAGACCACTAGCATGACGTGTGATTGAGGCGGCCCTACGATATTGGCAGGCGTGTAACCGAGGCAACGATTGGGCCACCTTTGCGTGAACGTTTTGCAACATCGTGGACCGGCTCCAGTGTGACCTCCATCATTGTGGCGCTGGCATGTACGATCATCGTTGGGCTGGTCATGATGCCGACGTGTCCTGGCCAAAACACAAGATCTCCCCTGATAAGGCCTTGCAGATCAGGGCCAACATCGATCTTGGAGCCGATCTCTGCGGCCTGCATGTCGCTGTCGCGTGGTGCGCTGTAATTCGCAGCCTGCAAGACATTCTGGACGAGTGCCGAGCAATCGAGCCCTAAAGCTGACTTGCCGCCATACAGGTATGGCAGGCCAATAAAGTGCTGAGCCATACCGACATAATCAGGGTCGACAAGATTAAGTGCGGAAATGTGGCGCTTACCAATGAAACCGCCGCTTGCAAGTTTGGCAAAGTCTCCACTCTCGCCAATGACTGTCACCAGTGAATTGAAACTCAAATGCTGAACGGGCGCCGCGAGCGCGCTTGGTGCCGAATAAACCAGTGCTAAAACGGCACGGACCCAATGCGTTGCCTCCAGAACGTCGCAGCCCAAATCGGCAGCCGGCAAATAACCGACATAGCCATCACGGTCCAGCTGCCCCCAGGCCCAGCCTTCCACTTCGTCGTAAACCGTCAATTGTTCCCCCATCAGCGCTTCGGTATCAAGGGCTGCCTGCGGCTGTGGGCGGCGGCGCACCGGCGTACGCATCGCACATACCTGATAACGCTGCCCCTCAACAAAGCGTGGTGCCTGGACACGCCCCTCAAGGCTCTTGGCTGCCAGGTCTTCGCGATAGGCATGGCGCCGTGGATCTAACTGAGGTTCATCTGTCAACGTTATGCCCTGTCCTTTTGAGTTTATTTCAAAAAATCGAACCATTCTTTTGCCGGACTTCAAGCGCGTTGGCAACGCATTGCATAGGCGGCACGACGCTGATGGCAATGGCGATTAAGACTTTGTTGATCACTGTACTGGAAACTGACAGCAACTGATTCGTCTTTTTGCTGTCACGGAGAGATTCATATGATTGACAGACCGTCGTACACACGGATTGAAGCGGGACGGCTGTCGCGCCTTGCTCTTGTCCTGTGCTCTGTACTCGCCGTTGGTGCATGCGCCCAAAGTGAAGGGCGTGGTGTTTTTGATTTCGGTCCCCTCTTTGAAGACACGCCATCGACTGCCGCTGCCAATATGGATCCGGCACAGGCCGTTGCGCATTACAGTAGCGCTTATGCTGACGATCCTAAAGATAAGACAAATGCATTGCTTTACGCTGCAGCATTGCAAAAAACCGGCAATCAGAAACGCGCCCTGGCGGTTCTGCAGGCTGCATCTGTTTACCATGGCGATGACGCGGAATTTCTTTCGGCCTACGGTCGTGCGGCTTTGGCCAATGGTCAGGTGTCAGCGGCCACCAAACTTCTGGCCAGGGCAGATGATCCGGACCGGCCGGATTGGCGCACGGTTTCAGCACGCGGCACCGCCTATGCCCAGCTTGGAAAATATGAGCAGGCGTCCCAGCAATTCGAACGTGCCTTGAAGCTGGCACCAGGCAATCCGTCCGTCATGAGCAACCTGGCAATGGCAAAAGCAGCGACCGGTGACCTGAAAGGTGCAGAGGCGCTGCTGCGCGAGGCCAGCCGCATGCCTGTCATTGATCCAAAGGTCAGGCAGAACCTGGTTATCGTACTGCGTCTGCAGGGGCGGAATAGTGAAGCTGAGGAACTGATCAACCTAACCTCTTCAACGGCTTCCATGCGTCAGACCGTGGGGCCTGCTCAGGCAAACGGAACAGACCCCATACAAATAGCCAGGACAGATCCTAAATAAGACGGCAATGTTTGCCGTCAGAAATCTTTCCCCATTGATGCGAAAAGGCCTCAAATTACAGTCACATTCATACCTGCACCATTTGCGATAAACCATAGCAAGGCAGGTAAATTATTGTGATGAAGCCTTATACAAACGCTGCATAAGTTCCGTAGCTTATTCCGGCGAGTACGGCGCCAAAGAAGCCCAGCGCAATATAGGCAGCAAAGACTTCTCGCTTGACCAGCGCGAAGACCGCCGTCATTGCTGGTATCGAACTGACGCCGCCAGCCACGACGAAAGCCATCGCCGCCCCTGCGCTCATGCCTTGTTCCATCAAGCCGGCAACCAGCGGGGGAGCGGCATAAGAATTGAGGTAAGCCGGTGCACCAACCAACGCTGCAAGAATAATTGGAAGGATCCCGTCGCCGCCGAGCACATTGGCAATTGTTTCAGCTGGGATGTAAGCGATCATCATCGCTTCCAGTACGTAGGCCAGGGTGAGCCACTTGAGCAGAAACTGGCCGTTAGCGATGGCTTCCTTGCGAAAGGTCTCGCGGCGCTTGTTTTCGTTCCAGAACGTCCAGTTTGGCTTGCCTTTAAAGGGAGAGGCACTATTACCGCAGCCGCCGGATGAGCGTTGCCTGAGACTGTTGGCGAATATACCGTTACGGGTCAGCAACAGCATCGTAAAGCCACCGAAAAGTCCCATGCTGACGGCGATCATCGTCTTGGCAACAGCAAAATCGAAGCCAAGTGCACCAGCCGTAATTATAAATGCTGGCGGGTCCATCAGCGGTGAGGCGAGCCAGAATGCCATGACCGGTGCCAGGGGTGTTCCCAGTGCTAACAGACCGGCGATGAATGGGATCACTTCACAGGAACAAAAAGGTGACAGGCCACCCAGCATGGCTGCCAGCACGATCATGCGAACCTGGTGGCCCTCAAAAGCTTTGGCGACAATGGCCTCAGCGCCAGTGGCCTTAAGGTAAGCAACGGCAAGGACGGCAAAAACAATATAAGGCAAAGTATTAATCAGCGCGCCGGCCGCAAATTCCAGAGTTACGGGCAGTTGCTGGAAATCAAAGACGGCGAGGCCTGCTAGCAAGAGCAGAACGAGACCCCAGGCGCCATCGATTTTCGGCATATTACTATAGTGGCGAAGTTTTTCGACAAGTTCAGTCATGAGTGCCTCTCCCCTTCCTCGCTGCAGCATTCGCACAGCAGAAAGTTGGCCAGATTTTCAATATGCTGGAAGGCAGCGCGATTTGAAATCGTGCGGCCTTGCTTTGTTTGTTCGATCAGATTTGCGGCTGCTAGAAACCGCAGGTGATGAGAAAGCGTCGATGCCGGAATGCCGATGCGCTGTTGGATCTCGCCCACCGTCAGCCCTTTGGGACCAGCGCGAACAAGCACGAGCAGTACATCGAGACGAGGCTCTGAACCGATCGCAGCAAAACCTTGCGCGGCCTCTTCGAGGCCGATCTCGATGGTGTTTGGTGCAATATGGTCTGACATTGCAGATATCCTTATACGTATCTCATAAATAATTCTATTATTCTAGTTTTATAGAAATTTAAAGTGTCTTTATGGTGTTTCTGAAATATTTATCTGCCATCAGATGTGACAATGCTGCCCATATGTCACGAGATGCGCAGAAAAGAGCGATGGCGGCCACGATCAAAATTGAGGCGTCATTTTAGTGGGTCCCCTAAGCTGCCAGCGCACGGCTGCGCTTTGTCGCTTCGCGAACAGCCTTGATCATCAAAGGTTTAAGGCCGTCATCTGCCATCAGCACTTGCAACGCGGCAAAAGTCGTCCCGCCGGGCGATGTCACATTCTCACGCAGGGTGGCAGGTGGCGGGGCATCCGGCTGACGCATCAGCTCGCCGGCTCCTGACACGGTTGCGTTAGCCAGGCGCACTGCAAGCTCGGGCTGAAGCCCGGCTGCCATGCCAGCCTCGGCCAGACACTCCGCCAGCAGGAAGACATAAGCTGGTCCAGATCCGGACACGGCAGTTGCAGCGTCGATCATAGCTTCATCCTCGACCCAGCCAACCTCACCGATGGCTGCCAGCAGTTCATCGCAAATCATGCGTTGGGCATCCGTTACATGGCTGTTTGGCACACATACCGTGATGCCGCGGCCGATCGCTGCCGGCGTATTAGGGATGGAGCGCACGACAGCCGTACCGGCAGGCAGGTGCTTTTCAAAACCTGCGATTGTGCGCCCGGCTGCAACCGACAAAACCAGCGTATCCTGGCCTGCCAGCTTCGCAATGGGTGGAAAAACCTCATCCATAACCTGTGGTTTCACCGCCATAAGAAGCACGGCAGGTGGTTCAGTCAGGTCGGTAAGTAATTTGTGTACAATAATGCCGTTTTGTTCGAGCCACACAGCAATTTCAGGTGGTGGGCCGGGGTCCTGCACAATAACCTGAGATGGCGATAGCCCGCCCTTCAGCCAGCCGGCCAGCATCGCACCGCCCATTTTTCCAGCTCCAGCAAGAACAATCGGTCCCTTAAGCAAATCGTGCATTGTACTGGGGCTCCATATTGTAGTGTAATCAATTTGAAATTTCTTCTTGCAAAGAGCGCGTTACATCATTAGATTACGCTGCCCCCCGCCTCTGTTCAACGAAGCCGCTGAACAGTGAAGTACGCCTCTTCGGGGAGGGCCAAATGCTTAATGCCTGCGATATGGTGAAATGGAGGCTTAAGCACAGCCTTCGGTTTCAAACATAGTTGAGGCCAGCGCGTCATGGCTTGGCTTACCTGCCCAAACAACAAATTGAAATGCTTGATAATACCGCTCACCAGCTTCCAAAGCCGCCTTGATGAGTGCATTGCACTGGCCGTGCGTCGCAACGGTATCATTTAGCAACAGTGTCTGGCGAAACATGATCAGTCCTTCATGCCGCCAGTAGTCAAAATGCCCGATCCAAAGCTGCTCGTTGATTGCCGCAATGAGCCGCAAGATTTCATTCAAACGCCGGTCGGGTACTTTGAGTTCGAATGCATTGGCGATGTGCAGGGTTTCCAGATCCTCGCGCCAGTTAAAGGAGAGATGGTAATCAGCCCAGGCCCCCTTAATGACCATCGTAAGTTCATCGTCACGCTGGCGGTCATAGGCCCAGTCGTTGTCGTGCGCGATCTTTTCGACAAGATCCACAGGGTTGATATCGCACGTTTTACCGGGTTCTCTCGTTGCAGCCATAAAGTATCCTCTAGGTCTCATAATCACATAGCGTGCGGTCGTCTCTCCGCACCCAGGTTCATCCGTAATAATTCACCCTGCCAACATCTCCGACACCTGTTCGTGAACTACGGGATAGAAAGCTGAATCGCAATCTGCTGTGCAACCAGGCTTGTCTCTTCTCCACGATCAAAGTAGCTGCAATCGGATAAGCTGTGAAAAAGATCTTGTGCTAAAACGCAGAATTCTTGCAGAATAGGCTTGCAAAAACGTTTTCATATCAACGCAGTGCAATATTTTCAGCAAGCCTGTATAAACGGCGTTCGCATATCCCATTTGCCTGGCCCGTGTTGCGGGGTATCAGAAAAGCGCCGATTTGCGAAATCAAGGCGTCTTATAGACGGCAATGTTGAGGTATGTCGTCCAGAATGATCGACAGTGTCTTCAAGAACCAGAAACACTTCTGTTCGTGAGCATGTCCTCCAGCCGGGCAATCCTGGCTGCAAGCTCCTCGTTTTCTTCGCGCGCCTTTTCTGCCATGGCTTTAACGGCCTCAAATTCCTCGCGTCTCACAACATCCATTTCAGCCAATGCGCGGTCAGCCTGCGCACGCATCACAGTTTCAATCTCGTTGCGCACGCCTTGTGCGGCACCGGCAGCATCGGTAAGCAGGCGCGCCATTTCATCAAAAAAGCGGCTTGTGGTCTGTACCATAGTTTATCCTGTTCATGCTTGCGCCATCTGACGATCGTTAAGTCGTCGCGAGAAGTATACTGTAAAGTACATATAGCAGACAGAATGGCAAATCCGCCACCGCTCCTCCACAATAACCTTTAAATTGCGATTATTATCCATGTCAGCGGGTTTGGCGGCAACTGCCTGCCGCCGGTCACTTGATTCACTGGCTTGATGATCTTTGAGGTGCAAGTGCGGCCAGAATAGCAATAATAGTCATAAGAGGCGGAACCGCCGCTTCGTAGCCCCCCAGAATTGCAAATATGACGGCCGTAATAATATTCCAGAAAATTGGTATGAGTGCTGCGATCCATCTGATTGCTCCTTTTAAGGCGGCAACGGCAGCAAGTGTCGCTGCTGCTGTTGGCGCCGGAAATAAGCCAAACACTTCGGTTAGCGGAGCACGATGGGAAAGTGCGCCGGCAGCAAGCACATAGCCAAACACTGAAAGAGTAAACAGGACCACTGCGAATTTCCGCCTTGGAAAGTCTGCAAAGCCTGAATGCCCCCGCATGCAGGCGATGGCAAGCAAGATCAATAAAAGAGCCTGCACGGCAAAAGCGATAGCAAAATAGGGAGCTGCCCAGAAAATCAGCGCGTAATGCGTTGCAAAAAACAGCCATGCAACGAGCAGCCACGCTGCAGCAAGAAACAAAATTGAAATGGCGGCATCCCATTTTCCTGCACGCAACATGAGCCAGATAATTATGCCGCCTGCTGCAAGAGCAAAAAGCTGGAGCGGCCAGATGGCTTGCCCATAACTTACAAGGAAACTGTAATAGACTTGCAGGGAGAATGGCAGCACGTCTGGGAGAGGATATTTCCACCAGTGTGACATTTATAGCTCGTTTATGTGGTTGGCGATGCGTGTGCGGAGTTTAGCATCCGGCATCGGACCTGACGCGCAGGCGAGATTTTCCCGGACATGGTCAACGCGCGTTGTCGCCGGTATCGCGCAGGTCACGGCAGGATGAGAGATAATGAATTTCAATAAAAGTTGCGCCCAGCTTGAGGCGCCGGCTTCTCCCGCCCAATCCGGCAGTGGACGCCCCTCAAGACGGCGGGTGAGCTGGCCTTGCCGGTAGGGCCGGTTGACGATGACTGCAACACCACGCTCCTGCGCCAGCGGCAAAATCCGACGCTCAACATCGCGATCCACAGCGTTATAAGTGATCTGAACGAAGTCAATTGCATCGTGTTGTGCGATAATTTGTTCGACCTGGTTATGGCGCAGGCCATGTGACGTTGTGATACCGATATAGCCAAGTTTGCCAGCAGCCTTCATTTCGCTGAGCAGTGGCAGGTGGCGCTGCCAGGCGACAAGGTTGTGGATTTGTATAAGGTCGAAGCTTGGCACGCCCCAATAGCTGCGTGTCTTTTCGATCTGTCGGGAGCCGTCCGACGAGGTCCAGACCTTTTCTGCAGAAAACAGAGAATTCGGATAGCCCAGTGATTTCAGCGCCTGGCCTATCGTGGCTTGCGACGATCCGTACATCGGCGAACAATCGATCATGCGGCCGCCGCCTGAGAAAAATGCGCGCACCACATTGATGCAATTTTCAAGCAGCTTTGCATCCTGCCCAACATTAAATGTAATCCAACTGCCAAGCCCGACCACCGGCAATTCAAGTCCTGTAGAAGGTATAACGCGCCTGACGATGTCAGGACTGCGGGCCTCTGCCTGCCATGGCAACCCTGAGGCTGCCAGCATACCTGCGGCCGCCATCAGAGCCTGCCTGCGATTGAAGGCTGCGCCGCTGAAGTTGCGTTTGCAGGCCTCAATATCTACGGGGCATGCGTGAGGCAGCGATACCAAAGCTCTGCGTTGCTTATCGTTGCGCATCAGAGTACCTCCAATAAATTCACCTGTTCTTAAGCTGCAGCACGAATTAACAGGATTAACAATCTCGTTTGATCATTGCAGGCAGATTTATTAGTTGACTGTGGAGACAATTTCCGGGCAACAGTATTGAAAATACCGCTTGTGCATTCATAATCGTTGCCTTTGCATTACAGTGCGAATGCAGTGGTTGTTTTGATATGCGCGACATAAAGGCCGCGGCCCATTATACAGACACCAATATTCTGTCACACCATCATGCACCATCATGCACCATCATAATGGCGCATGAGTCGTGTTGTCATAAAGCTTTAGTTCGTCGATGGAGTATCTTATGTTGCGCTTGCTCATCTCAGCTTATCTTGCTGCCTTCCTTCTTATTTCACCGGCAAAAGCACACGACGATGGCATAAAGACCATTCCAGCGGCTAAGGATGCTGCTGCAACACTTGAGCAGCTGAAAGAGGCGATCAAGGCACGCGGTATGAAGCTCTTCACAACAATCGATCATGCCGCTGCAGCCAGGGAATTTGGCCTGGATATGCCACCATCCACCGTCGTTATTTTCGGTAATCCGAAAGGTGGGACGCCAAACTTTATCAGGCAACCAACGCTCGCGATTGATCTGCCTTTGAAAATGCTCGTCTGGCAGGACAAGGACGGCAACGCTCTCGTGACGTATAACACCGGTGATCATGTACTTGGCACGATTTACAGCCGGCACGGGCTCAAACCTCCCGCTGCTGCTGCACAAAGGCTGGAAAACGTGTTGGGCGAACTGGCGCGCGAAGCTGCGCAATAGCGTGCGCTAAGTCTTTGCCAGCCTTGCGTGTTAAACGTCAAAAGGCCCGTGGCATGGTCTCATCGAAAGCTGGGACGACCGCGCGAAAAGCGTCCAGCCACGCAACCATGCGCGGATGATTGTCCCGCCATTTCCCGTCCTGCCGGAAATCGAGATAGCCAAGCGCCGAAGCGATCGCAATATGGCTGTAGTCCGGATTGTGCTCCCACGCTGGAGGCGCAGCCTCCATATAAGCTAAGGCGGCATCTATTTTTGTTTGCTGCATGTCAAGCCAAGCCTGAACCTGCATACCCTCAGGCCGGTAGCGATGCTCGTAAACAATAAGTACCCCAGCGTCGAGGAGACCATCTGCAGTGGCGGCACGTGTCAGCATCTGCCATCGCTTTGGGCCATCGCCTGGAAACAGCACAGGCTGTGCCGCCTGTGCATCGAGATATTCGCAAATTACGAGGCTATCGTAAAGCACACTGCCGTCCGCGAGAAAAAGAGTTGGAATTTTACCCAGCGGGTTTTGCACCTGGAGCGCGGCAGCAGAGCTGTGTTCGCGCGAAAGAAGATCAAGCCTGTCGTCAAGCCCCTTGATTTTGGCTGTCATCAGCACTTTGCGGACAAAGGGGGATGGGCCTGCTGCCAGTAATTTCATCATCGACGGTTCCACCTGAGCTGCCTTCTTTCATGTTGTTAGGGAGTGCGCGACACAATAAGGCCTTGGTTTTGAATGGATATAACAAATCGGTCTCCGGCGCGGGTCGTAAAGTGCGCGGGACGGCCCGGCTGATTTGCCGGGCTTACATGCTTTGGAAAACTAAGTTGACCCGGTGCGCAAACGGTGATTTGCACGTAGGCGCGCGCAGGTATGTTTTTATTGCGGCCATCGAATATATAATTGAGCCTTTGCCCAGTCTCGTTGCGGACTTCAAATTTGTACTGCAGGGCCTTAGGCCGACCGAAGAGCTGAACGGACAGATAGCGGTGTTCATTGTCGGCCCTGGCAACGCCGACACCAATCTCTGTAACGGTTGGCAGCATCATGTTGCGGCGATGGCCTGGCGATTTTTTCCAGCTTTCCACGGTAAGCCTGGCGAGCTGCTGGCTCTGAAAACCTCGTGAATCGCTGCGCAAGGCCAGATTTTCAGCAACCCGGCAGTACTCGTAGCCGGCGCTGGCGATACGCTCGCTCGGTTGGCGTCCATCCGCCGTATGCGAAAACTTACCTGTTTTTGCAAGATACCGTGCAAAACGCCGGGCAGCAAGATCGAGCTGGCGATTACGTTTCACAGGGTTCAGGTTTTGCTGACGGCGGAAATCGTTGGTTTCTTTGACGATTGCAACTTCAACTGCAGGCAGATCTGGTGTCATGTGAACACTTTATGCGATATTGATGATACATACGTAACATTACATCTACAGCAATGTAATGAGGCACGATCATGAGCATAGATCATGGCTGGACGAATCAATTTCAGGAGAAAATGCAGTGCGTGACATGAAAATCGCCATCATGGGGGTTGCCGGCCGCATGGGCCGCGAATTGGTACGGGCAGTTGTTGGCGCCGAGGGCTGCCAGGTTGCCGGCGGCACGGAGCCGGATGGATCCAGCTTTATTGGCCAGGATATCGGCACCCTTGCCGGCGGCGATGCGCTTGGCGTTACCGTTACATCGGATGCGCTGGAGGTAATTACAAAAGTTGACGCGATTTTAGATTTTACAACGCCTTCTGCTTCCGTGGAATTTGCCGGACTTGCCGCCAATGCCCGTATCATCCATGTCCTCGGTACGACCGGATTTTCACAGGCGGATGAAGTTGCCATTGCAGCGGCTGCACGTCATGCCACGATCATTAAGGCTGGCAATATGAGCCTGGGCGTGAACCTTCTCATGGCACTGACCCGTAAAATCGCAGCAGTTCTCGATGATACTTTCGATATTGAAATTATCGAGATGCACCATCGCCACAAGGTTGATTCGCCGTCTGGCACCGCCCTGATGCTTGGCCAGGCAGCAGCCGAAGGCCGCAGGATCTCGCTTGAGGAACGCAGCGTTCGCACGAGGGATGGCCAAACAGGAGCGCGCAAGCCTGGAGATATAGGCTTTGCGACGTTGCGGGGAGGAGACGTGGTCGGCGAACACGCAGTGATCTTTGCAGCCGATGGTGAGCGCATCGAGATTGCCCACAAGGCAACGGATCGTGGGATTTTCTGCCGCGGTGCCGTTAAGGCGGCACTATGGGGCAAAGGCAGAGGGCCCGGGCTTTTCACAATGGCTGACGTGCTGGATTTTTGATTTTCTCAAAATAATAGCAACCACGCCCAACCTTTACCGATCAGGCCTGAAGCTGTGATAAAGTATAACTGTGTGACCAGGGCACAAGGCGACAAATAATTATCAAATCTCCGCCCACGCGAAGCTGTATAATTCCCTCTTATCACGGCAAAGATGGCAAAACTCAGAATATTTCATGGTTTACATCTTGACGAGCAGCATACCATCTGGTTGCTCAAAGTGTGATTGAATGTGATCTCATTCATTTTGAGAATTGCCTCAATCAGCCAGTCTCATCAATCAATCATCTTTGAGGTGTCACCTAAATAAAAGTTTCAATTTTAACAGTGAATGGCCAGTGATATTCGGCTGCAGCTCAGAAATTGAAGCGTTATTTGGCTGGCCCCTCTTAAGTCACAGAAATTCATCGTCAAACGTGTGAGCAATACCTTAATGTCCGTTTCTACGGCATAGCGAAACAGGTTAAGAGATGGGGCTTGTCAGGCGCAATCGTCATATCCGTGTCCTTATGTACAGCCATGACACGTTTGGTCTTGGGCATTTGCGCAGATGCCGTGAAATTGCCCATGCTTTGGTTGAGCAATTCAAAGGCCTGCACGTTCTCATTGTGTCTGGCTCATCAATTGCTGGTGCATTCGATTTTCGCGCACGCGTCGATTTTATTAAGATCCCAAGCGTCATAAAACTTTACAACGGTGAATACACATCGTTGTCAAAGCATATCGATTTAAGTGACACACTGGCGATGCGGCGCTCTATCATCGAGCATGCGGCCGCACACTTCCGCCCGGATATATTTATCGTTGATAAGGAGCCGCGCGGGTTGCGCGGTGAACTTGAACCGACTTTGCCTGTGCTCAGGAATCAAGGCTGCCACATCGTACTTGGATTGCGCGAAGTGCTTGATGAACCGGAGGTCGTGCGGCATGAATGGGAAAAGCACAATGCACTCACCTGGGTGAAGCGGTATTTCGATTCGATTTGGGTTTATGGTTCCGAGGATTTTTATCATCCCCTCGGGGGTATTGAATTGCCCGAGGAGGTTGAGAAACGTATTCAGTATGTCGGTTTTCTTGGGCGTCGTATATCACGTCTGAAGAAATCCTCGTTGCAGCACCTGCCAGAGAGCTTCATCCTGGCGACCGCAGGTGGTGGCGGCGATGGAAGCCAGCTGATGAGCCAGATTCTGACGGCACGAGAAGTTGACCGTAAATTGACATATCCACTGGTCATGCTGCTTGGCCCGTTCATGTCGTCACGCGATCGTAATGAGATTAACTATCGTGCACGCTGCCTGGACGATGTATACGTTTTCGATTTTGACAACCAGATCGAAAACATCATGAGTAAGGCTACCGCGGTTGTTGGCATGGGGGGGTACAATACGTTCTGTGAGATTATGTCCTTTAACAAGCGCATGCTTATTATTCCACGGACACGACCGCGACGGGAGCAATTAATACGCGCCCAGCGTGCTGCTGATTTTGGCCTGCTCGATATTCTCAATCCGGATCAGGCCAGCGATCCGCATCGCATGGCGATTGCGCTGCGAAAATTGCCATTCCGCAAGCGGCCATCTGAGTGTGATTACAAAATTGATATGGATGGTCTTCAGCGGGTTGGCAAGATTGTCGGGCGGATTATTCGCAGGCGGGATCGTGGTTTGCGCGGCGATCGCCCGACACGGCGACAGTCTGGACTTGCCTGAACATCAACAGGCTATGAGGTATCTCAACGACCTGCCAGGGGCGTGCAAACTGACAGCACGTCTCAATTCAACGATATAACGATATAGGGCCAAGGATGGAGCCAGGATGTTATGGCCACTATAACAGACGACGCCAGGCACTGCTATTGAGCTGAACAGAGATGGATGAGACAGGGCATGAGTGGGCGAACCGCCGTAATCCTTAAAGGCTATCCGCGTTTGTCGGAAACGTTCATTGCACAGGAGTTGTTGGGCTTGGAAAATGCCGGGCATCGCCTTGTTTTGTATTCAATGCGCCATCCCCGCGATACCAAGCGCCACCCGATACACGATGAGATCCGGGCGCCGGTCGTTTACCTGCCGGAGTATCTGCGCAAAGAGCCGGGCCGTGTCTGGCTGGCGCTGGGCCGACTCATCTGGCGGCCACGCTTCTGGAAGGCAGCGGTCAATTTTTTGACCGATCTCATGCGCGAGCCAACGCGCAACCGTATTCGTCGGTTTGGCCAGGCCTGTGTTCTGGCGGCTGAGCTTCCAGGCGATGTTGACAGGCTCTACGCGCATTTCATTCACACGCCAGCCTCTGTCACCTATTATGCCAGCATCATATCAGGGCTGGGGTGGACGTGTTCGGCGCATGCCAAGGACATCTGGACGTCGCCCGATTGGGATTTGCAGGCCAAGCTTGCATCGCTCGATTGGGTGGCAACCTGTACGGCGGTTGGCTGCAGGCACCTGCAGAAGTTGTCTAATCGCCCGCAATCAGTTCACCTCGTCTACCATGGGTTGGATCTTAAGCGGTTTCCTTGTTTTGACCGGCCAGCCACAGAGCGCGATGGCGGCGATGCGGCACAGCCGGTAGAGTTACTCAGCGTTGGCCGTACGGTCGAAAAGAAGGGTTTTGATACGCTGCTCGATGCCCTCGCTCTGCTGCCAGCCGATCTCCACTGGCGCTGGACCCATATTGGAGGCGGTAGCAAGGCAGCGGAATTGCAAGCGCAATCTTGTGCTCTGGGCCTTACTGAACGTATCAACTGGCTCGGTTCGCAGGATCAGTCACGTGTTCTTGAGGCTTATCGAACGTCGGATATCTTTTTACTGCCCTGCCGTATCAGTGCAGACGGCGACCGCGATGGTCTTCCCAATGTTCTGGTGGAAGCCCAAAGCCAGGGGCTGGCTTGTATCTCAACGCCTATTTCTGCCATTCCGGAACTTATCGATAGGGAAGAACGGGGGCTTCTTGTCCCACCAAACGATCCAACAGCACTCGCTGCTGCGATCGTAAAACTGTCCCGCGATCCTGATTTGCGGGACAAAATCGGGCGTGCCGGTGCAGCGCGTGTGCGTGATGCGTTCGACTACCATGCAGGTATCAAGCAGCTGGATGCACTGTTTAAGACCGCCACGACCGGCGGCCAGGTGCAAGCCGACGCTGAAATGGCAGCAGCAGCGCCAGCCGGAGCTACACGGTGAGAGCGCGTGTTCTTTTTTACGTGCTTCATCTGCAGGGTATTGGTCATGTCGTGCGTGCATCGCGCATTGCCAGCTATCTGGCCGCCAATGGTTTTGCCGTAACGCTTATCATGGGCGGTATGCCGTTAGAGGCGTTCCAACCAAGTAACGTGGATATCGTACAATTACCGCCGCTGCGTATGGCAAAGCACAGCTATCGTGATCTCCTGAAGGCGGACGGCAGCCCGATTGACGAGGCCTATAAGGCTCAGCGTTTTGTGCAGCTGCGGGCAGCGCTTGCACGATCGTCTCCGGACATTGTGATGATCGAGGCCTATCCGTTTGACCGCCCGCAAATGCATTTCGAGCTTGTTCCGTTTCTGGATATGGTGCAAGGCTTGTCGCCTCGGCCTGTCATTATCTCGTCGGTGCGCGACATTTTGCAGAAAAAAGACAAGCCGGAGCGTGACGATACAGCGTTGGAGCGGCTGCAGACGTATTTTGATCGTGTTCTGGTACATGGCGACCCCCGCCTTGCAACGCTGGCGGAAACATTCCGGCATGCAGATAAAATTGCAGACATGGTCCATTATACTGGCATCGTTGCGCCACCGCCTTTTACGCCATTGCAGAAGCCGGTTTACGATGTTGTCGTGACCGCCGGAGGCGGCACGACAGCAAAGGCTATACTTGCCGCAGCAATAGCAGCAAAGCCTCATTCGCCTTTGGCCCGTGCACGTTGGGTTGTCACGCTGGGCCATAACGTTGATCGGGCAACCATGAGAGACGTGCAGACAGCAGGGAAGCGATCGGGCGTTGAGGTTGTGGATTTTCTGCCTGAAATGGCGCGTCATTTCCTAACGGCGAAGTTGGCAATTTCGCAGTGTGGTTATAATACAACCGTGGATCTGCTACGTGCAGGTTGTACTGTGGTGCTGTGCCCCTATGCCGGGATTAAGCAGAATGAACAGTTGCACCGTGCCGAACTTTTGGCGGCGCGTGGTCTGGCGGTCATGGTGCGGGAAGACGAACTTACACCTGCAACGCTTAATGCAGGCATTGAGAGAGCTCTGGTTCTGCCGCGGCACTCCCTGGACATCAACATGGCAGGTGCCTCCAATACGGCAATACTGCTGAAAAAGTTTCTGGCCGTATGAAATCCAGTTCCAGACAATCGCTTACAAAATTCATAAAAAATTTTCAAATAAAGCGATAGAATAAACGATCAATTAGTCTTTTACGGTAAAGATTAGTCTGGGAGACGGCTGTTTCCGGATGCAGCACGGTGTGTGTGAAAGGTATTGCAGAGGTTGGTTAACCAGATTTCACAACCTGCACAGTACGATTCAGGTGCTCAGAAAAGATACTATCGTGAGCAATGCAGACGTGCGCCTTCTTCGAACGTGACGGTGCGTGATGTGCGCAAACGTTTTGCGCAAGAGGAACGGCGTGTACCGGAGTTGCAGTATGAACTTGTGTCCATGTTTGTGCGCAATGAACTTTCGGCGCAATGGACCCTGCTGGTTCTTGCCATTATTTTTTCACTCGCATCCATGTTCTGGGCGTCAGAGCAACAGGCACTCATTTGGCTTATTGCGATCGTCACAGCAAAAATTGTGCTGTTAGAAGTGTGCCGCAAGTTTATAGTAACACCGCGCGAGGAGGTTAATGTCAAAGTCTGGTATTGGCGTCTGTTTACGGCAGAGGCTTGTTGTGGCTTTGCGTGGGCTGGGTTTGCCTTAGTGGGTATCGGCGAGGACAGCAGTAATCAGAGTTACGTATACTCATCACACGTTTTTTTATTCGCTTCTTTGATTGTTGTGCTTGCGATCCGCATGACATTTGCTTCGACGTTGCTGCCAATTCTCTATGTCGGAACGGTACCGATGACGCTTGCTGTCGTTGGACGCTTGTTTTTGCAGCAGGATTTTTTCTATGTGGCTTTGGCCTCCATGGCGGTTGCAGTTCATCTTTATTTCATCTTTCTTGCGAAGGGGCTGCAAGCCACAGCATGCTCAATGCTGGAATACCGCCTGCAAAAGGATATTCTGATTGCGGAACTGGCCGAGGCGAAGTTAATTTCGGACGAAGCGCGACGCCGTGCAGAAAATGCCAACCTTGCAAAATCGCAGTTTCTGGCAACCATGAGCCACGAGTTGCGTACTCCGCTTAATGCTGTGTTAGGTTTTTCCGAAGTGATGAAGAACGAAGTTCTGGGGCCATTGGAAAATAAGCGTTACCACGAATATGTCCAAAATATTCACACCAGCGGTGCGCATCTGCTGAATTTGATCAACGAAATTCTAGATCTGTCGCGCATTGAAGCGGGCAAATATGAATTGCACGAACACCCTGTGCGTATCGTTGATGTTCTGGACGACAGCTGCAGCCTGCTTAAACTGCGCGCTGAAACGAAGGGGCTGGAGCTGATTGAGCTTTACGATGCAACACTTCCCGCATTGTGGGCCGATGAGCGGTCACTGCGGCAAATCTGCCTTAATCTGATTTCCAATGCGATTAAGTTCACGCCGCGTGGCGGGTCGATCACCTTGATTGTGAAAGCGAACGCAGACGGTGAGCAGGTTTTGTCAATCCGTGATACAGGTCCTGGTATTCCAGAACATGAAATCCCCAAGGTTATGGAAGCTTTCGGTCAGGGTTCACTGGCGCAAAAAACCGCCGAGGGCGGCACTGGTCTTGGCCTGCCTATCGTGCGCAAACTTATCGAGTTGCATGGTGGGCGTTTTGAATTGAAGTCAAAATTGCGCAAAGGCACCGAAGTGACAGCCTTTTTCCCGCGCAATCGCATTATAAAACTATCTGGCGATGCTGAGGTGAAAACAGTTACGGGGCTGTGCATGGGAAAACGCAAACCTCAGTACACCCATCAAAGCTGAACGATTTGTATTATAAGAGATGTAGTCAGCCAGGTGCCAGAGAAACGATGTAATTCCATTCCGTATGGCGATACCCCGCATCGCGCAGCACATTCCGCCATGGCGCTTTCAGGATCTGTATTGGCTGTGTCAGGCCTGCTGCATTCAGGCGTTTGCGCATTGTTTCGCGTGTATCGCGGATGCCATGTTTGCCGCCCACCTGCCATACCACAACGTAAGGTCTGCCGGATAAGCTCTGCGACCAGGCGGCGCCCAAAGTGGCGAGCCCGCGATGGGAGATCTGCGATGCTGGAAAATACGTGCGCAGGTTGCCGGCGAGATCTACTTCCAGCCCCACGATTGTACCCTTTTTAAACCCAGTCGAGCGCAACTTTTGAGCCAGTTGGTCATACGGAATGCCCCAGCGGCACAGATTGCAAAATGGCTCCATAATAAACATATTGGCAGCGCGTCCAGCAAACGCTAATGACAAAATAATCAGCGAAATCAATGTCCAGCGTTGGATTTCAGCGGTACTCGGCTGCAATTGAAAGAGGAGTGCAAAAAGCAGCACCAGGGTTGGCAGCATGACGGCTAACAGGTCATGGTATGCATATGTCACATGTGAAATTGCAATGCCGGCCACCATCAATAGTCCATGAACCGCAATAAAGTACCAGCCTATAAACTGCAGGAGCGGTTTTCCTTCCCAGGAAATTTCCACCATTGATGGTGTCGCATAATACTCTGCGATACGCTTCCAGGATGCAAGTAGAAGAAACAATAAGAGCGACCAGTAGAAAACGAATGGTGCAGCAAGCGTCTTCTTCACAACGCGCCACAGATTGATTGATGGATGCGGATGCGTAAACACGGTATGGATGGATGTAAAATAGTTCAGATGCTGAGGGTCGCTGGCAATCCAGGCGATGTGCGGTGCAATGATAAGCATGCAGATGCAGGCGCTGATAAGAAAGTACATGCCATATAAGCGCACACGCACTTCTTTCACTATAAAGGCCGCAATAAGAAAAGCGCCAATCCCGATGGCAAAGCTATATTGGGAAAGTAGGCCCGCTCCGCACGCAAGACCAAGGCCGATATAATCGCGGATCCTTCGGTGCTCGACAATGCGCAAGATAAACAAAAAAGATAAAACCGAACACAGCATCGCAGGAATTAGACCGGTAAAGCCTTCGTGGAACCGCCAGCCGACATGATAGATGAGCGTCATCGCTTCTGCGGTTACCAGCGACCATACCGGATTGCGCGTCACTGCGTAGGCGCACCAGAAAAGCACGCCCGCAGTCGCAGTGAACATTGCATATTTGACCAGCTGAAAACTTATGAGATTAGGGCCTGTAAACAGCTGTACAGCGTATATTAACCAGGTGAATAAAGGCGGTTCGTTTCTGTCATACCCAAACGAGAGATACTGAGTATAAACATTAATGAGTGGATCGTCTTCTCCCAGATTAGGTGAGGCCAGCAACCGTGCACAAATATGCAAAGTGCTGTAAATCACGACGATAGAAATGGCCAACCAGAAGTAACGCCACGCCTGCTGGCTCTCATTGTTTTTCGTATGCTTCTGCGTTAACGATCGGGCCGAGAAATCCACGACAGAGCCCCCCAAAGCTCATTTTCACGTTTCTCGCAAGGTTATGCCAACGATCTAGGAAAAATGCCATCGCAATAAAGAGTACGATCACACATGATTTTAGAGTGTGACGTATTCAAACGTCTATCCTGTCCTGTCTTTTTGCTACAACCTGGTTTGCAGCGCAACTGTAATGGGATATGCAGGGTGCAAAATGTACAGTCCATAGGCGAAAATACCCTGACCGACTATTTCCATTCAATCTTTAAGATCTCGTAGGAGCGCGCGCCTTTCGGGGTTGCAACTTCGACGACATCGCCCTTCTCCTTGCCAATCAAGGCGCGTGCGATCGGCGATGTAATGGACACCTTGCCGGCCTTCACATCCGCTTCAAGCTCTCCGACAACCTTATAGGTTACTTCTTCCTCGGTATCCTCGTCGATCAAAGTCAACGTTGCACCGAATTTCACGGTACTGCCGGACATGCTTGTGGGATCGACAACATCGGCGCGTCCAAGCTTGTCTTCCAATTCGGCGACCTTGGCTTCGTTGAGCCCTTGTGCTTCTTTCGCCGCATGATATTCGGCATTTTCAGACAAATCTCCATGCGCGCGCGCCTCGGCAATCGCCTGGACGATGCGCGGACGCTCCTCGGATTTAAGGCGATGCAACTCGGCTTCGATTGCCGCATAACCCTCCACCGTCATAGGCACACGTTCCATCGGCATCCTTCATATCTCCTCTTGGGTTCGGCTCTGAAAGCACCAAACTTCTCGTTAGTTTAAGATGGCTCTTGATCTCGGAGGAAAGCCCGTTTTGGGGGCGTTCAGCAGAGGTTGTTGTTAAAGCGCGGCTGTTCCGCGGGCGTAGCTCTGCAATGGTGCAACTCTCATGATATCGGCTTTGAGCGCCTTGATTGCTTGTGTGACAGCCAGAGCACCGGCAAGCGTTGTATAATACGGAATATGATTGAGCAAGGCGCTCCGGCGAATGTCTTTTGAGTCTTCAAGCGCCTTTGCACCTTCAGTCGTATTGAAAACAATGGCGATTTCACCGTTTTTTATAGCATCAACAATGTCGGGACGCCCTTCGAGAACCTTGTTGACAACCTCACATCTCAGGCCGTACTCCTCCAGAAAACGTTTGGTCCCACGTGTTGCAACAATCGAAAAGCCCATTGCAATAAGCTCACCAGCTGCATCGACGATACCTGTCTTATCGCTATCGCGTACTGAGATGAAGACTTTGCCTGAAACGGGAAGGTGCTGGCCTGCGCCAAGCTGCCCTTTGCCAAATGCCATGGCAAAATCCTGGTCAATACCCATGACTTCACCCGTCGAGCGCATCTCTGGCCCTAAAATAGGATCTACGCCAGGAAAACGAGCAAATGGGAAAACTGCTTCTTTGATCGCAATATGCCCAACCTTGGGTGGATGTAAGCTTAAATCCGCCAACTTTTCACCAGCCATAATTCGCGCAGCTAGCCCAGCCACAGGCAAACCGATCACCTTGGCCACGAACGGTATGGTGCGGCTGGCACGTGGATTAACTTCGAGGATATAGATACTCTTGTCCTTGATTGCAAACTGGATGTTCATCAGCCCGACAACACCAAGCGATAATGCAAGTTTCCTGCTTTGTTTCTCAAGCTTGGAAATCGTGCTGTCGCTGAGGCTGTGGGGCGGCAATGAACATGCAGAGTCACCAGAGTGTATTCCTGCTTCTTCGATATGTTCCATCACGCCGGCGATGAAAACGTCTTCGCCATCACAAAGGCAATCAACGTCGACTTCGATCGCATTCGTCAAATACCGGTCAATTAACAGTGGCCGCTGCTTCGATACAACAAGTTCTGTGGGATTATCCAGGGTTGCCTGCAGGCGATTGACATAGCGGTCCAGTTCACCTGTGTCGTGGACGATTTCCATTGCACGCCCGCCCAACACATAAGATGGGCGAATTACAATCGGATAACCAATGGTGTCGGCCTTGGCACGGGCTTCCTGAGGGGAGGCTGCGATCCCGCTTTCCGGTTGTGTCAGTTCCAGTTTCCTGATCAGCGCATTAAAGCGGTCACGGTCCTCGGCAAGGTCAATCGCATCAGGCGATGTACCGAGGATTGGAACGCCTGCCTCTTCGAGTGCTGCCGCCAGTTTCAGCGGTGTCTGACCACCGAACTGAACGATCACGCCTTTAACGGTGCCGCGGGTCTGTTCGGTACGGATGATTTCAAGCACATCCTCCGATGTCAGCGGCTCAAAATAGAGTCGGTCCGATGTATCGTAATCAGTGGAAACCGTTTCCGGATTGCAATTGACCATAATCGTTTCATAGCCAGCTTCGGATAAAGAGAAACAGGCGTGGCAGCAGCAGTAATCGAATTCGATACCCTGTCCGATTCTGTTCGGCCCGCCACCAAGAATGATGATTTTCTCACGCACCGACGGTGCTGCCTCGCACATCGGTGCATCAACCAGACCGGTTTCATATGTTGAATACATGTAGGCGGTCGGCGATGCGAATTCCGCTGCACAGGTATCGATGCGTTTGAAGACGGGGTGCACGCCAGCCACACGCCTTTTTTCCACCACGTCTTTTTTCTCAATCCCCGTTAGCCTGGCAAGACGACCATCGGAAAAGCCCATTGCCTTAAGATGGCGCAACAGCATCGGGCTGTCGGGTAGGCCGTGATTGAGCAACCGCGCTTCCATTTCAACAATTTCCAGGATGCGGGCGATGAACCAGGGATCATAATGGCAGAATTCCTGGACCTGCTCCGGCTCAAAACCAAGACGCAAGGCCTGTGCTACTTTTAAAAGCCGATCCGGTGCCGGCCGGCTGACGGCGGCGCGCATGATGTTGGCATCGTCGCCCTGCCCCAGCCCTTCCAGTTCAATATCGTCAAGGCCTTCAAGCCCTGTCTCCATTGAGCGCAGTGCCTTCTGGAGGCTCTCAGCGAATGTCCGTCCGATCGCCATAACTTCCCCAACAGACTTCATGGCGGTTGTAAGCGTTGAATCAGCACCGGGGAACTTTTCAAACGCAAAGCGCGGAATTTTGGTGACAACATAATCGATTGTCGGTTCAAACGAGGCTGGTGTCGCGCCACCAGTGATATCATTGTCCAATTCATCCAGCGTGTAGCCGACCGCGAGGCGTGCCGCCACTTTTGCAATCGGGAAACCGGTTGCCTTAGAGGCCAGGGCAGACGACCGCGAAACCCGCGGGTTCATCTCAATGACCACAAGTCTTCCGTCCTCAGGGTTGATCGCAAACTGTACATTCGAGCCGCCGGTCTCGACGCCGATTTCGCGGAGCACCGCAATCGATGCATCCCGCATGATCTGGTATTCTTTATCGCTCAGCGTTAAAGCCGGCGCGACCGTAATCGAGTCGCCCGTGTGCACGCCCATGGGATCGATATTTTCGATCGAGCACACAATAATGCAGTTGTCAGCCTTGTCGCGCACAACCTCCATTTCAAATTCTTTCCAGCCAAGAACACTCTCTTCGACAAGAACCTGGCTGGTCGGGGAAGCATCGAGGCCGCGCTCGATAATGTTGGTGTATTCCTGCCGGTTATAGGCAATGCCACCGCCGGTGCCGCCAAGCGTGAAGGACGGACGGATAATAGCTGGCAGCCCAACGACCTCAAGCGCTGCTATCGCCTCGTTCATGTTGTGCGCAAGAGCGGAGCGTGGCGTCTCGAGGCCGATCTTCTTCATTGCCTCGCGGAACAGCAGGCGATCTTCGGCCTTGTCTATCGCCTCGGCATTTGCCCCGATCAGCTCAACTCCGAGAGCCGCCAGAACCCCATTTTTCTGCAGCGCAAGGGCTGTATTGAGCGCCGTTTGCCCACCCATTGTCGGCAACAGCGCGTCAGGTTTTTCCGCCGCCAGGATCTTGGCCACAACGTCATGGGTGATCGGCTCGATATACGTCGCATCAGCCACGTCCGGGTCCGTCATGATCGTTGCTGGGTTGGAATTCACCAGAATGATCCGGTAGCCTTCAGCCTTCAGGGCCTTACAGGCCTGAGTTCCTGAATAGTCAAATTCGCATGCCTGGCCGATCACAATCGGACCTGCACCAATAATCATGATCGAGGAGATATCAGTGCGTTTTGGCATATGATCAACCCTTAATGCTTCGTTCGTAAATGCTTCGTTCGCGCATATAGCGCGCGCCGTACCGCCGGCCAACAGGCCAGAGTCGTGCTGCGCACATCCGTGTTGTGGTGATGACACTTAAAATTGCGTACGGGACGTAAACGTCAGCTTCGGGCAAAGTACATTAATCGAGCATAAGCCGTTTGGCTATAGCGCGCACATGAAGCGGTAAACTTATGACGAAGTATTCAGTGTATAAGATGTTACTGCATTTTTTCTATGGCACAACTGTCAAGCATCGAGCTGGAGGATAAATATAAATGTTCGTGTTTTGTCTGAATTCTGTCGCTCTGTCTCCATCGTAATGCATCCATGTTTCATATAGGAAATTATATCACCAGGATAGTCCATGATTTACGGGATGGTAGGCCTGACGAAAAACGCAAAATTTCAGTTACGCGGTGCGCGTTGTCCGACAATTGTACAAACGATATTGATCGGGTTAAGGTGAAACAATAACTTTCCGTCCCACGACCATAAGCGCTGCGCCATCGCATGTTTGGCATGGTTTGAAATACACCCGCCGCAAAGCGCGCAACCGACTGGACACTCAAATCCATGATAGACACAACACAATCCCATCTTAGCATTGCAATCATTCCGGTTACGCCGCTGCAGCAGAACTGCACCATGATCTGGCGCACCTCTGATAAGTTGGGCGCCATTGTCGATCCCGGCGGCGATATTGATCATATCATGGAAGCGATCACTGAGAATGACGTCAACGTTGAAAAGATTGTCTTGACCCACGGTCACATAGACCACACCGCTGCCGCCGATGAGTTACGCGCGCGCCTTGGCGTCAAGATCGAAGGCCCGCATCCAAGCGATCAGTTCCTACTTGAGGATCTGGAAAGCAAGGCTGCCGCCTACGGCATCGAAGGCGCCCGCAACGTCACACCCGACCTCTGGCTTAAGGACGGCAATACATGTGCCATGGCTGGCTTTGAGTTTAATGTGCTCCATTGCCCCGGTCATTCGCCCGGCTCGCTGGTCTACGTCAGCCGCGAACTGAAGTTTGCCATCGTTGGCGATGTGATTTTCAATGGGGCCATTGGCCGCACTGATTTTCCTTATGGCGATCACGCAGCACTCATCACGGCCATCAAGACCAAGCTTCTGCCGCTTGGCGATGAAATCAGCTTCATCTGCGGCCACGGCCCCGCCAGCACCTTCGGCCACGAACGCGTGAACAATCCATTTCTGAGGTAATGTTTGGGCGGCAGATGGCAGGACACGATAAAGCACGCATGAGTGTCATTGATCTGCAACACGCTGGAATTAAGCATATTAAGTGTTCGTAGAAATTGTCACGCCAATAGGAGAACTCAATGCTTTTGAGATCTATTCTGCTTTGTACATCCGTGTGCGCTGCTGCTCTGGCGAGCTCTGCCCAGGCTGAGCTTAAAGTTAATCTGCTCGGGACTTACGAAACTAAAGTCTTTGACGAAGGCGCAGCGGAAATCGTTGCCCATGACGCCAAGAACCAGCGCCTGTTCATCGTCAACGGTAACGACAAGACAATCGATGTCATCGACTTCAAAGACCCGAAGGCAATGACAAAGATCAACGCGATCGATCTGTCAGAATATGGAAAGACGGCAAATTCCGTTGCAGTCCATGGCGAGCGCGTTGCGGTTGCAGTTGAGGCAAATGACAAGCAGGCAAACGGCAAGCTTCTCGTGCTTGATCTTGAAGGCAAGGTCGTCAGCGAGGCTGAAGCCGGTGCGCTGCCAGACATGGTGACATTCACCCCGGATGGTCAGTATATTCTGCTGGCTAACGAAGGTGAGCCAAGTGATGATTTCAAGAATGATCCGGAAGGCTCCGTCACCATTTTTGAGATTGCAAGTGGTAAGGTCACCAACGTTTCGTTTGCAGGTCTCAAAAAGCAGGATTTTGGTCCAAGCGCACACTGGCCATCGCCAGAAGGCACAACTGTCGCGCAGGACCTTGAGCCGGAATACATCGCCATTTCAGGCGACAGCAAAACAGCGTTTGTCTCGATGCAGGAAAATAACGCCATGGCTGTTATTGACATCGCAAGCGGCAAGATTACCAAGGTGTTCGGTCTGGGACTTAAGGATTGGAGAAACTTTAAGTTCGACGTCACAGACAAGGACAAGGCAACCGTTCTTAAGAGCTGGCCGGTTGTGTCCATGTACCAGCCGGATGCCATCGCATCGTTTACGCACAACGGGGCAACCTATATCGTTACAGCAAACGAGGGCGATGCACGCGACTATGAAGGCTATTCCGAAGAGACCCGGGTTGCCAAGCTTAAGCTGGATGCAGAAAAGTATCCAAATGCTGCAGAGCTGCAGGATGAAAAGGCACTTGGCCGTCTGAAGACCACAACAGCTAAGGGGGATACTGACGGCGATGGCGACATCGACCAGATCCATGCCTATGGCGGCCGTTCGTTTTCAATCTTTGCCGCAGATGGCAAGATGATCTACGACAGCGGTGATGAGTTTACCGCATACCTGTCGAAGCAGCATCCAACATGGTTCAACTCCGAAGGCGAAGAAAGCAGCTTTGACAAGCGCTCTGATGACAAGGGCACCGAGCCGGAAGGCGTAGATGTGGGCACAGTGGGTGGCACGCGTTATGCTTTCATCGGCCTGGAACGCATGGGGGGCATCATGGTTTACGATATCTCCAACCCTGAAGCGCCGAAGTTTGAAACCTACATCCTTAATGCCAATCCTAAGGGAAGTGGCAAAGAGGGTACCGCCGGCGACCTTGGGCCAGAGGGCTTGAAATTCATCGCAGCCGATAAGAGCCCGACGGGCAAGGCAATCCTCGTCGTTGCCAACGAAGTCTCAGGCAGCACCTCTGCCTTCGAACTCGAGTAAGCGGCTGTCTGGCGATTAACTTATAAGATACATTGAAGGCGTCGTGGCAGAGCTTGCTACGACGCCTTTTTCAATGGTTTCTGTGACCTTAAGACCTCGTATTTTGCTCGTGCCGGCGTTGTGGTGTATCGTTAAGCCCGCCCAATGCCCTCAAGGAGCAGGGCGCTTGATCCTATCCCGACATTTTTGGCGGCACGGCCAAGTCCAGGCTGGACATTAATTTAATAGTGTATGCAGTGGTGTGCATCTTCCCTGTGCAGGGCTTATTTTCAGGGTGTGCCGCCACGGTATTTGATGCGGAACAGAGCCATACAAGGGAAAAAGGCAGCATACGTAATGTTCAACAAGATCCTGATTGCCAACCGTGGCGAAATCGCCTGCCGTATCATCAAGACTGCACGCCGGATGGGAATTGCCACAGTGGCTGTTTATTCCGATGCAGACCGTGATGCACTGCACGTTGAGATGGCCGATGAGGCCGTTCATATTGGCGCAGCGCCGGCGGCTGAATCCTATCTTGTCATTGAGAAAATGATCAATGCCTGCAAACAAACCGGCGCTGACGCCGTTCATCCTGGCTACGGCTTTCTCTCGGAACGCGAGGCCTTCCCTGAAGCGCTGGCTGCAGCTGGCATCGTCTTTATCGGCCCCAACGCAAATGCAATCGCCGCCATGGGTGACAAAATCGCATCTAAAAAAATGGCTGCTTCTGCAAAAGTTTCTACGGTGCCGGGCTTTCTTGGCGAAATTGCTTCACCGGCCGAAGCTGTCCAAATCGCAGAGGACATCGGCTATCCGGTTATCATCAAAGCCTCGGCTGGCGGTGGCGGCAAGGGTATGCGTATTGCACACGATGCAAGCGAGGTTGAACAAGGTTTTGCGCTGGCGAGATCCGAAGCCATATCCAGCTTTGGAGACGATCGCCTTTTTATCGAGAAATTTATTATCAACCCGCGTCATATCGAAATCCAGGTGCTTGGCGACAGGCATGGCAACGTAATTCACCTGGGTGAGCGTGAATGTTCCATTCAACGACGCAATCAGAAAGTGATCGAGGAAGCCCCTTCGCCGCTGTTGGACGAAGAGACCCGTCAGCGCATGGGGGCGGAAGCTGTCGCGCTTGCCAAAGCCGTGAACTATGACTCCGCCGGAACGGTGGAATTTGTCGCCAGTCAGGAGCGCGATTATTTTTTTCTGGAGATGAACACGCGTTTGCAGGTCGAACATCCGGTTACCGAGATGATCACTGGCATTGATCTCGTCGAACAGATGATCCGTATTGCAGCTGGTGAAAAATTGTTACTAAGACAGGCCGATGTCAGTCTTAACGGCTGGGCCATAGAAAGCCGGATTTATGCCGAAGACGCCTCACGCAATTTTCTGCCCTCCATCGGCCGCCTGACACGTTACCGCCCGCCGGCTGAGCATACAACCTGCGGCATAACCGTGCGTAACGATACCGGCGTGTTCGAGGGCGCTGAAATCTCCATGTATTACGATCCGATGGTTGCGAAGCTGATCACCCATGCGCCAACGCGCCTTGGCGCTATAAATGCTCAAGCTGAAGCGTTGGATGCTTTTTACGTCGATGGCATTCGCCACAACATTTCATTTTTGGGAGCCGTGATGCAGCATCCCCGCTGGCGTTCTGGGCAGCTTGCCACCAGCTTTATTGAGCAGGAATATCCGGGCGGTTTCATGCCGCAGGTACCGGATGGCGAGAGCGAAACCGTGTTGGTTGCTGTCGCAGCTTGCATTGATCATTTCTCAAGTGCCCGTCATCGCGCGATTAGCGGCCAGGCGGATTGGCAGCTGCATTTTATCTCAGAGCGCGTGGTCAAGCTTGCAAACAGCTTCCACCACGTCCAGGTCAATGGCAAGGCAGCAGAAGTTGCGACAGTTGTTTTCCTGGATGACAATGGCCAGGCTTTCGCAAGCCTTGAGGTCGTATCTGATTGGTGGCCCGGGGAGCCTGTCTGGCGGGGGACGGTGGGCAACAATGCGGTGAATGTTCAGGTGCGTCCGCTGCTCAACGGCTACGACCTCGGCCATCACGGCTTTTCCGCCCAAACGTTTGTCTATAAAAAGCGCGCGTGCGAATTGCTGGCCCGCATGCCGGCCAAAGTTGCGCCTGATCTCAGCCGTTTCGTGCTCTGCCCAATGCCAGGCCTCGTGAAAAACATCTTGGTAGAAGCTGGACAGAGCGTTCAAGTCGGCGATCCGCTCGCAATTGTTGAAGCCATGAAGATGGAAAACATTCTGCGTGCTGAACGTAACGCAACCGTGGCTGCCGTGAGGATTCAACCTGGAGACAGCCTTGCAGTTGACGATGTGATTATCGAATTTACATGATGGCTGCCTGCCATCAGCAACGGGAGCTGGGAGTCCCAGGCCGTGACGTCAACTACCATGCTTCTGCAAGCATCGCGCGGTAATTGACGTCACGGCCTGAGGCTTATCTGGTTACCCCAAAAAAGGATGAGCTATTTATAGTCTGACAAGTTCACCTTGCCTGCCAAAGGCAAGATGTCGATTGAGCAGGACTTCGGATGTTGCTTAACGAATTAAAGTTTTATCCTGTCGGTCGATCGTTTTCATAAGTAAACGGTCAGGTATTATGATTCGCAAATCAAATAGCGCAATTCTTTTTGATTTATAGAGGCCTGTTGCTGGCCCCGCATCGATGAAACTGGAGAAATTTTCTGCGGCGTTATTATTCTGCCTTGGCTCCAGTTTCCTTCTACGCCTGAACAAAGACCAGGATGAACCTTTAAGACTTTTCTTAGCGCGTTAGCGCGAGTAGAACTCAACCACAAGGTTTGGTTCCATGATCACAGGAAACGGCACATCAGAAAGCGCAGGTATTCGCTGAAACGCTGAAGTCATTTTGCTGTGATCGACTTCAAGATAATCTGGAACATCGCGCTCTGCACTTTTCGTTGCTTCAAGAACGAGTTCCATATCCCGAGATTTTTCGCGGATCTCTACGATATCGCCAATACGGCAGCGATAACTTGAGATATTCACGCGTTTACCGTTAACTCTAATGTGACAGTGTGATATGAACTGACGGGCTGCGAAAACGGTGGGCACAAATTTGGAACGATAGACAATCGTATCCAGACGGCTCTCCAAAAGGCCGATCAGGTGTTCTGATGTCGAGCCTTTGAGCCTTACAGCTTCCATGTAAAGACGATGAAAATGGCGTTCGCTGATGTTGCCGTAATAGCCCTTTAGTTTTTGCTTGGCACGCAATTGTTGGCCAAAGTCTGAGAGTTTCCCGCCACGCCGATCACCGTGTTGTCCTGGACGGTTTTCTCGTTTGTTGACGGGACTCTTAGGGCGACCCCAGATGTTTTCCCCCATCCGGCGGTCGATTTTGTGTTTAGCGCAAATGCGCTTAGTCATGATGGCACTCCATAGATGTAAGAAAGATGGATGGAGCGCCCCCTCCTCTTGCTCTTCAATGAGCCGACAGGCTAAGGCAATTTACCAGTAGCCACGGGTGCGCGTAATAGAAAGCAGGCTTTATAGCCTGCACAAGCTAACATGCTAATAATTTTTCAGATGCAAGTCAACTATTTAATGATTACAGCTGATCACAACCTGAGAAATTATTCATTTTCCGGCGACTGTGAAAGGTCGGGCCCTTCGGCAACATATTTTTCAATCAATTCCTTGACCTTCTGCTTCTGCTCATCGGTGCAGGTAAGCGCTGGTATACGATTGTTTTTCTGAACGATTTTTCCACCCTCGTCACGCTCAATAAGATCCATGGTGCCAAGCGTGATCGATGTCGTCGTAAAATGCAGCATATTTATATAAACCATCTGCTGCTCGCTCCATTGCTTGGATAAATGTTCGCGCAGCATTAGAGAATTGAAATTATTTTTCATGTCTTGCAGCAGGCCGCAGGCCTGTGCATGTGCAGTCAATCTTCCCGCCATGATGATTTCCCGGCCCTTTACGAGAGGCACAGTCATCTTTTCGCGGTTCTTTTTATCGATGAATATGGTTTTACCATCTTTTTTTGTAAATTTCTCAGGTGTGTAATTCCACGCATAATTCATTATAGTTTGAACTGAACGGTCACTGAGCTGGTTCTGTGCGTTGGCCGTTGCCGGAACCGCTAAAGCAAAAATTAGACTCACGAGACCTGCAGCGATTCCCGCCATATTCAATTCACGCATATTCCTAATGCCCCTATTCGTTTGACTTGACATGATAAGATAAGATCATGCATCGCGTGCCGTGTTACCCGCCCCGCCTAATTGATCGATGCGTGGTCCAACCCAAAATAGGCGTAATCATGGCGCTTTATTCCTGGTCGTTCTGCCCATTTCGTTTCCCGCGTGCTAACGTGGCGACAATGCCACGCAATGTTCGTACTTCCTGATCCGTTGCCTGCATTCTTGTTAACATCGTGCGAATGTTTCGCACCACAACGTGGCGGCCATGCGACGGATGGAAAAATCCATTTTGTTCGAGTGCACTTTCTAAATGCTCAAACAAATTAAGAAGTTCAGCTTTGGTTGCTAAGCGACTGGAGCCGAGATTAATACCGGTTTCAACAGGCTGTTCATAATTTGTCACACGGCCAAGACTGCCCGAGCCCGCTGCCTTCAGCCATTCATAGCCAAGAAGCAAAACAGACTGAGCGAGATTTAGGGAAGCAAATTTGTTGTTAACAGGTATCATTACGACGGCGTCAGCGTGTGCAACCTCATTGGAATCGAGACCGTTGCGCTCGCGACCGAACAATATGCCGCACTTTTCGCCCTGGGAAATACGCGCCACCAACGACTGAGCTGCTGATTCAGGCGTCATAACTGGTTTGCGCAGATCGCGCTGGCGGGCCGTTGTTGCAGCAATCCAGTTCAGATCACCGATGGCAGCATCAAGCGTCGTACACAGTTCGGCACCGTCGATAATGGCAGCAGCCCCGGAGGCGACAGCACGCGCCTTTTCGCTTGGCCAACCATCCCGAGGGTTAATGACACGCAGATCATCGAGGCCAAAATTTCCCATGGCGCGTGCAACCATGCCAATGTTTTCAGGAATCTGTGGTTCAACAAGCAGAACAGCCGGTGGCGTGAGATGGGCGTTGTCGGTATCGATCAGGTCTTCGACCTGCCGCACCCCGTAACGCAGTTTGCGTATAACACGGCGCGCCCAGAACCAGTATTCCTCTCCGGCCCAATTGCGCAGTAGCCAATCAAAGCTGGTTACGGTTCGTTCACCTTTGCCGGATCCAGCAACTTCCAGGCCAGTATCGGATGCAGTAACACGCGAATATTGTCTGATCCAGTCATCAATACTCTCAATACCGGCACGGCGCGTATGTAAACGACAGCCATGGCAAGCAAGATCCGCCGTTCTGCAGCGTTGTTCCGCGCAGTATGTGAGCAAGGCGCTCAATTGCTGACTTGTGAGGGGGAAGGGATGCGCTGATGCTGAGAGAACTGCCGCGGGGCCCTGCTCGTGGGCCTCATAAATGATATCGGCCACAGAACGGTCTGAGCCTGCGACCTTAGGTTCTCCCTGAATGTCAGTAATCAGTTCGGTTAGCTGTGACACAGGCGCGCCTTATAAAACCAGAAGATCGTGCTGCTGTTTACTTGGCTGAAAGTTCATAAGCAAATGAGAGGTTGCAGTGTCCTCATCCAGTGGCGTGCAATATGCGTGACTTTCCGACAGGCGGGAAAGCGTGGCGTTTGGATCGCAGAATAACACCTTGCCATCGTGAGGGTCCATTGTTTCCTGATATGTCACTTCAACCATAAGTGGCGGTTTTACTTTAAGTATTGCGGGCATTCCATCCAATACAGCATGTTCGTGGCCTTCAACGTCGATTTTTACAAATCCGATTTCATTTGTCGCATACCCTGCATCGCGAACGATGTCGTCCAGGCGTGCCACCGGTATGGACCGAGGTGCGCCTTGGGAGCGCGAGAAGCCGGCTTCCAGGGAATGAGCGCCAAGGTTCTTGGCATCGCGGTAAAACGGCAGCGTTCCGCCTGTGCAGCTGGCCGCGGCTGAAATTATGGTTACGTTGTCCGTAAAGCCGTTATGCATGATGTTGCGCTGCAATATGGCGCGATTGAGGGGGTCCGGCTCAATCGCCAGGACATGGCGAAATTGGCCGCTTAGTAGTGCATAAAGTGTGATTGATCCAATATTGGCCCCAACATCAATGAATAAGCCGCCTGTCTGGATGCGGCCAGACCTGAGTGCAACGGCAAGAGCAAGTTCGAACTGCCGGCGCTGCCAGGAGCGGCCGCTCAGAATTGCGAAAGCAATTTTATCGTCGCGTGGGTTGATGAAAATTTCGTGATCTTCAAACGTAACAAGACACAAAATATCCGCAGAAAGATATGTGCTGAACAGGTGGTGCAGGGCGAAGCGGCGATTGCGGCGATTACGCGCAGCGCGTACAATCGCGTTGCGGTAATGCCTGCTCAAACAGCCAGTTCTGCGGATTGATCGTTGCTCCGGGGCATGCGCGGGACGGCAGGGATGTTTCACTTCGTTTTCCTCTACTCGACGCGGGCGGCACCGCGCGCTAATCTAGTTGTCTTGTATGCAATGCCGGTGGCGTTGCCAAAGTGCACTTTCAGCGAAGGGTGAGGGCCATAATCATGTCAAAAATAAAAGTAACCGGAACTGTCGTGGAACTCGACGGTGATGAAATGACACGGATCATGTGGCAGTTCATCAAAGACAAGCTCATCCATCCTTATTTGGATGTAAACCTTGAATATTACGACCTTGGCATCGAGGAACGTGACCGCACAAACGATCAAATTACAATCGATGCGGCTGAGGCGATCAAAAAGCATGGCGTTGGAGTTAAGTGTGCAACCATTACACCAGATGAGCAGCGGGTCGAGGAGTTCGGCCTGAAACAGATGTGGCGTTCTCCCAATGGGACGATCCGCAACATCATCGGTGGCGTCATCTTTCGTGAGCCGATCATCTGCCGTAACGTGCCGCGTCTGGTGCCAGGATGGACGCATCCGATTGTTGTCGGCAGGCATGCATTTGGTGATCAATATCGTGCGACGGATTTTAAGTTTCCCTCCGCCGGTAAACTGACGATCAAGTTTGAGGGCGATGACGGCCAGATTATTGAGCGTGAAGTGTTCGATGCACCGGCTTCCGGTGTTGCAATGGCGATGTATAACCTCGATGAATCAATCCGGGATTTTGCACGGGCCTCCATGAATTATGGCCTTGGGCGTGGCTATTCGGTCTTTCTTTCAACCAAGAACACGATCCTCAAGCAATACGACGGCCGCTTCAAGGAGCTGTTCGAAGAGGTTTTTGAAAATGAGTTCGCCGATAAATTCAAAGCTGCCAACATCGATTATCAGCACCGCCTGATCGACGACATGGTTGCCTGTGCGCTCAAGTGGAGCGGTGGTTACGTCTGGGCGTGCAAAAACTACGACGGCGACGTGCAGTCTGACATCGTGGCGCAGGGTTTTGGCTCGCTGGGGCTCATGACTTCCGTTTTGATGACACCTGACGGTAAAACGGTGGAGGCCGAAGCAGCTCACGGCACGGTGACCCGTCACTACCGTGCGCATCAAGAGGGCAAGGAAACTTCGACCAACTCCATTGCTTCTATTTTCGCCTGGTCGCGTGCGCTGAAACACAGGGCCAAACTTGACGATAATAAAGAACTCGCTGGATTTGCCGAAACGCTTGAAAAAGTCTGTATCGAAACCGTCGAAAGTGGTTTTATGACGAAGGATCTCGCGCTGCTTGTCGGCCCGGAACAGGGTTGGCTTACAACGATGGGCTTTCTCGACAAAATCAATGACAACCTGCAGGCCGCGGTAGCATAGCTTCGAGGCTTGGCAAACGAAACATTAACGCGTCCCATATTCAACTTTTCGACGACATCGTGGGCAGCTTTGGTCGAGTCTCTCGGCATTGCAGTTCTCGACACTGTAAAGGTTTGGTGCGATTTGAGATCATGCCAGACAATCTCGATGTCATTGAATACGGGCGCGTATTCGGGCAACCGTCCGACTCGCAGCCAGCAGGTTCCACAAGTAAATTGTTAATACCAGGTGCTGTTGTTCAGTATCGTCAGAGGCTGGCAGAGGCGAATTTTTGTCGCCCGGCAAGGAGCATTTTTGCGTGCGGAGCGACGCCTCGTCACGCAAATGCAATTTTGCGCCGCAGTGAAAATTCGCCACCGCCGGCTTCGCGCTGCACATCCATCGTTATAGCTTCAGGAAACGGTCTCAATTTTCCCAAAAACCGGCTTTGCGTGGCTCAACTGATGCAGGTCTTGACCATGCATAAACCGGTAATGGCATTGCAATCGCCAAATTCTGCTCGTGTCCGAGCGCTATAAATCGATATAGTCTTCCACTGTACGCCCGTGTGGCAGCGGTACATTGTAAACGTCGGACTTAAACGCTTCGAGACCGCGCGGCACTGAGCCGCCGTAAGCCCAGTCAAGCATCTCAACCGTATGGACAATGGGAAACTCCATGACGCCGGCAAGATGAGTAATGCAGCCGATATTGCCGGTTGCGACAACATTAGGCTTAACGCTGCGAATGTTGGCTGCCTTGCGCTCGCGCAGCAAACCGGCAATATCCGGCTGCATGATGTTGTACGTTCCGGCTGAGCCGCAACAAATATGCCCCTCAGGTACGTCCACGACCGTAAATCCAGCGTTTTTAAGCAATGTTTTTGGAGCATCTGTAATGCGCTGTCCATGTTGCATTGAGCAGGCGGAATGATAAGCCACTTTGATGGAGGACCAGCGCATGGGGGGGCCGAGATTGTGCTTGGTAAGGAATTCCGTGATATCCATCGTCTTGTCGACGATCGCTTGTGCCCGTTCGCCGTAGTCATCAAAATGCCTGAGCATATGGGCGTAATTTTTTACCGTTGTGCCGCATCCGGAGGCATTGATAATGATTGCGTCGATGGGTTCGCGCTGCATCGCCTTCCACCACGCATCGACATTGCGCTTAGCAAAGTCTATTGCCTGTTTCTCAAGTCCCATATGATGCACGAGCGCACCGCAACAGCCGGAACCTGATGCAACTTTGACATCGACGCCACGGCGGGTGAGAAGGCTGACCGTAGCTTCGTTTATTTCTGGCCGCAGAACCTGCTGCGCACAACCAGCAAGCATTAGCACACGTGCCTGACGTGAGACTTTGCTGCGTATCAGGCTGAAATTTCTATATTTGCTGCCATGCTGCAACTTTTGAGGAGCAAGTTCGACCATGGCAGCCAGTTGCTTCAAGCCAAGTCTCTTCATAACGCTGAGAAAAAGACGGCCAAAGGGGGCCAGTGCCAACATAAATCTGAAGCGGCCAGGATAGGGGGCGGAAGCTGCAAGCAGTGTGCGAACCAGCCGTTCCTGCAAGGAACGTGAGCTATGCTCATGAATATAGACACGGGCATGATCGACAAGATGCATATAATCGACGCCGCTCGGGCATGTGGTCATGCACGACAGGCATGACAGACAACGGTCTATATGGACGCGGACTTCAGGTGTGACGCCGCGATCCTTCTCAAACATGTCCTTCATCAAATAGATGCGGCCACGCGGGCTATCGCGTTCGTCGCCAAGTACAACGTAGCTTGAACAGGTTGCGGTGCATAGCCCGCAATGAACGCAACGCCGAAGTATCTGATTGACCTCTGACACGCGTGGATCTTGCAGTTGTTCCGGCGAAAAGTTCGTTTGCATTGGCAGCGTCCAGCATCTTTGTCAGTGTTGGGGATTAGTGTCGATTGCCATCCGATTAAGTGCTGCATGATTGCGGCGGACTGGTTTTTTTACATTACATCACGGGGCCGTTCAGATGTTGGCGTACATGCGCCCTTTATTCAGAATGCCAGCAGGATCGAAGGCTTGTTTAATGTTCCGGGTCATACGTTCCGTGCCGTGGTCCAAAGGCTGGAAGATTTCAACGTTGCTTCTGACTTCCTCATCGGCCCGGATGAGAGTGGCGTGACCGCCATATGCCGCAAGTGCACGCCTGATGTCGCTTGCACCTGCATCCGCGGCTTGTGGGATTGACAGCCAGATGAGACCGCCCGACCAGTCGAAAAAAGCTTCCGCTTCCCTGTACCTTTGAATATCAGAGACCAAAAGAGCTCCTTTGTTTGGCAGAGTTGAAATGCGCCAAAGCTGCTCTGTGCGCCCGATCATAGGCGAAAGTTGCCGCAGTTCATTCCAGAAGTAGAGAGAATCCTCATTTCCGACCACATGCACCTCGCCGTAAGTTTTCAGTGCTTCCTGCAAGCGCTCCATCCGTCGTGGCAGGAACTTGGAGAAGTTTTCAAGCCGCAGCGCCGTGATAGAATTGGCTGCGCTACGAAAGGCATCACTGTTTAAACGTTCGACCAGTGGCAGTTCAAGATGAACGGCTCCTGTCACTTCGAAAGGTGTGGCCAGCGCAGCGCACATGGCCTCGACCGCAATTTCGTTGGACAAGCCGATGATGACGAGCGTTGCCGTCATCTCTGGTCGCGGCAGGACTTTGAATGTCGCCTCAGTAATCACTCCCAGGGTCCCCCAGCTGCCGGCAACCGCGCGGGTCAGACCAATGCCGGTGACATCCTTCAATACGCGGCCGCCTGACTTAAATATCTGCCCGATGCCGGAAACGGCGCGGACGCCTAGCAGGTGATCTCGGCCCGCGCCTGCTGCAATACGGCGGCTGCCGGAAATATCTACGGCGAACATGCCTCCCACAGTGCCTCTTCCCGCAGGCTTATCGAGCACTGGGCCGAGATCGACCGGTTCAAAAGCCAGCATTTGACCATTGTTCTCCAGCTCCGCTTCAATATCTGACACCAGCACGCCAGCTTCCGCCGCCATGACAAGCTCGCTTGGTTCGTAAAGCTTAACGCTACGCATGATGCATGGCGAAACAACCGTGGCGGCATGCGTTGGTCGTCCAATGCTACGCTTTGATCCGCTGCCGACAATTTCAACCGGCTTTTGTTGTTCAATTGCATCCCGCACGTAACGTGCTAATTCCCAGTCTGTCGCAGGCCGCAAGACGGTATGCAGAACGTTTTCCTCGATTGACGCCGAAAGTGTCGCGTCAGCAGGGCCAGGTCGTCTGGTTGAGGTTGTTGGCTTCAAGCGGCAGCCTCCCTATCATCATCCGTTGCCAATGGAAAAACCTTCCCCGGATTTAAAAGCCAATGCGGATCCAGAGAAGCCTTGATACGCATTTGTATATCAAGATCGTCCTGGGAAAACTGTACGCGCATTAAGTCACGCTTTTCAATGCCAACGCCGTGCTCGCCGGTCAGGCAACCGCCAACCTCAACGCACAATTTGAGAATTTCAGCGCCAGCCTCTTCAGCATTGATCGATTGCTGCGGATCATTTGCATCGAACAGGATCAAGGGGTGCAGATTACCGTCGCCTGCGTGGAAAATGTTGGCAACGCGCAGGCCGTAGTGTGCGACAATGTCCGAAATCCTCGCCAAAACCTCCGGCAGTCTGCCAAGTGGAATTGTGCCATCCATGCAGTAAAAATCGGCAATCCGGCCCACTGCCCCGAATGCCGCTTTGCGCCCGCGCCATATTCTTGCGCTCTGATCATCGTTCTCGCTGACGACGATTGTGCGGGGATTGAAATTTTCACAGATATCTTTGATATTGTCGAGAAGTACCGGTATTTCATCCGGGCTGCCTTCAACTTCTACGATCAAAAGAGCTTCAACGTCGGTTGGATACCCTGCCTTGGCAAAATCCTCGCAGACACGGATGGCGGGCCGGTCCATATACTCAATTGCAACAGGCACAATGCCGGCGCCAATTATTGCCGCGACACAGGCACCGGCCTGCATGCTCGAATCAAAGCCTATCATCAGCGGACGCGCACCTTCCGCCATCCGCAAAATGCGAACTGTGGCCTCTGTTACAATGCCAAATTGACCCTCCGATCCGATTATCAGGCCAAGCAGGTCAATCCCGCTGGCATCAAGATAAGGGCCACCTACTTCAACGATTTCACCTTGTATCGTAACAATCTTGAGACCGAGGACATTGTTGAGCGTAACGCCGTATTTCAAGCAGTGAGCGCCGCCGGAATTCATCGCGATATTACCTGCAATCGTACACGCGAGCTGGCTTGAAGGATCGGGTGCATAAAAATATCCCTCCGCCCTAACCGCTTCTGAAATCGCAAGATTGGTGACCCCAGCCTCGACGCGCACATGGCGGTTGGCAAAGTCGGTTTCCAGAATCTTATTCATTTTGGAGATGCAAATCACAATGCCGTCTTCGGCGGGCAGCGCACCACCGCAAAGCGATGTGCCGGCTCCGCGCGGAAAAACCTTGAGGCGTTGCATGTGGCAATAACGTAATAATTTTGAGATATCCTGCGTTGTGCGTGGCAGCACCACAGCAAGCGGCAATCGTGTATAGGCGGTGAGTGCATCTGTCTCGTAAGCCCGTCTGCCATCATCATCCGTAATGACAGCATCGGCTCCGACGATGGAGATGAGCTCCTCGGCAATCTTGTTTCTGCGCTTCAAAATATTCTGGTCTGGAGGCGGGAGCTTGATTGATGCCATTTTGTTTTCTCGCACATGCCTGCTGTCACCGGTGCTTTCATGCATTCGTACTGTAGACCGGTCGTTTTGTATTTAAAAAACATGGTTACCATTACAAGAAAGTATTTACACGTGTATTTCGACATTTTGTGTCGTGAAGTATCAGCCTATGATATGATAAATTGATTGTACACTTGCCAAAGCCAAATCAGTACGGGTAAGAGGCTTGGTGGTGGTAAGTATTTTATCTTACAATCTGGTAATTGTCGTAACAGTGTTTTAAAAAATTTGTATATGCCCTAATAGGGCGCTTATAACATCAATGCGCCTGTCAACTTGGGAGGGCTTGTTCTCTATGATTGATCCTTATATTCCACTTATCATCGGCGCTGTCGGCGGTCTCGTTGGCGGCAACCTTTTCGGGAAAATCATTGGCGGTTCAAAGGTCGGCATGGCGTCCGGTACCTTAATCGGTATCGTAGGAGGCATTCTTGGTCAGATTTTCATCAGTCCGGAAATCGGCCCGATGATTGGTGCAACAAGTGATGCTCTGGCGCCTATGACCATTGTTTCCAACCTGGCTTCAGGTGCAATCGGCGGCGGTCTGCTGGGCATCGTCTGGGGTATTCTGCGCCGCATTTTCTAATGCATTCATGCTTGCTCAGATCTTTATTCGCTATAAAGTCTTGAGAAATGCAATCAACTCAGCACGTTCCTGCGTGCTGAGTCTCAAATCCTTAACAAGGCTCGGTGCCAGGGATTGACGTTTTTCAAATCCTCCAGCGTAATGCGCCATAACATCGTCGAGCGATTTTTTCGATCCATCGTGCATATAGGGTGCTGAGAGGTACACACTGCGTAGTCCTGGTGTCTTGAAGCGCCGCGCTTTTAATGCGCCGCCGTCTATCGCGCTGCGTCCCGGATCATCCGTTGCCAAACCAATGTCGTGGAATTTATCGTCGGTGAATCGCCAGCCGCCATGGCAGGCAAGGCAACCGGCACGGCCGGTAAATAATTGAAAGCCACGCTGCTCCTGTTTTGTCAAAGCGCTCACCTCACCCCCGATCCAGCGGTCAAAACGGGTGACAGGCGATACAAGCGAACGCTCATAACTTGCAATGGCAGCCAGGATGGTAGCCTCACTAATCTTTGGCGATCGAGAAAACGCCGCTGCAAATGCCGCCTGCATTGCCGTGTCACGCCTGAGCCTGCGCACAATGATTGCAAAGTCACCCCCCATTTCTCGCGGATGTTCGATCGGCACCCGTGCCTGGTCTTCCAGAGTTGCTGCGCGGCCGTCCCAGTAAAAATGCGGTGCCCAGGCCAGATTCCAGAGCGCAGGCGCGTTACGTTTCAGAGGCAGGCCATCACGCCCCAGGGGCTGCGGCCGGCGGTCGGAATATCCCTTCTGCGGTGCATGACAGGTGGCGCAGCTGCGGGTCCCGTCACCAGAAAGCCGAGGGTCGAAATAAAGGCGCCTGCCAAGCGCAACTTTGGCTTTGGTAAGCGGATTATCAGCAGGAGCCGGAATGGTATCAGGACGCGCAAAGATGCTTTGCCATAACTGCGCCGGTGGAGGCGACGGGCTTCCGGATTGTGCTGAAAGTATGGAAAATGGAGGAAGCGTGGTAGCGATCAGACAAGCTAATCCCGCTAAAGTTCTATCCCACACCTTGAACACAAGAACACCGTACTACTGTTTCCTTTGATCTGAGATGATATATTGCACGCCACATGCGGCCAACCGAGGGCATCAGCTGAAAATTACGCCGGTATTAATGCCGGCCCAACCGATTTCGCCAGATGGCAGGTTGCATCCAGGTTTTTTAATGCCGCGTTTACCCTTCAGGGCAGTATCGCCGCAATTGACACTTCATTGTGCCTCAGAATTGCAGAAAATTTACAGACTTCACGTTACACAAATCGTCTTCATTATTGAGGCCGGATCAATAGCGTCAAGAAACTGGCCGGCCGCATTCAAGACAGATAGCGCGTATCGGTCTGGTTGCTCCGAACGTTTCAGGGTCTTTAAGAGATACAGCATATGTCCGGTGATCGAACCGATATCATTCAACTCATCGTCGGCGCGGAGGCCAGCGGCAGCCGCTTGGACAAGTTCGTTGCCGCAGCAGTAAGCGAACTCAGCCGCCAGCGCGTTCAAGGTCTAATTAAGGCTGGTAACGTTATGGTCGATGGTGATCCTTGCTTGGATGCAAAGTGCAAAGTTCGTGAAAACCAAAAGGTCAGCGTGGCTCTGCCGCCGCTGGAGCCGGCCGGGATCATGGCAGAGGCGATACCGCTCAACATTGTCTATGAAGATGACGACGTGATTGTCGTTGATAAACCGGCTGGGCTTGTGACACATCCGGCGCCCGGCCACACAGGCGGTACACTGGTCAACGCGTTGCTGGCCCATGCCGGTAAAAGCTTGTCCGGCATTGGTGGCGTTGCCCGGCCCGGCATTGTCCATCGCCTGGATAAAGACACATCGGGCCTGATCGTGATTGCCAAGAATGATTACGCGCATAAACACTTGGCACAGCAATTCGCAGCGCATGGATCCGATGGACGCATGCAACGTATTTATCGTGCATTTACCTGGGGCGGCTTTGACCGTCCCCGCGGCACTGTTGATGCTCCCCTTGGCCGCAGCACGACCAACCGGCGAAAGATCAAAATTGTGTCGGGAGCGTACGGGCGCCACGCGGTCAGTCATTATTGGGTGCAAAAGCAGTATGCCTTCGCCAGTGGCGTTACCGTGAGCCAGCTTCGGCTCCAGCTGGAAACTGGCCGAACGCATCAGATCCGGGTTCATATGGCGTCAATCGGTCACCCATTACTCGGTGACATGACTTATGGCATGGGCTTTAAATCAAGCGCCGTAAACCTGCCAGAGCGTTCAGCGGATGCATTGGATGCACTCGGCCGTCAGGCTCTGCACGCTGTTATTCTTGCGTTTCAGCATCCGCGTTCAGGCGATGTTATGCACTTTGAAAGCCCGCTGCCATCTGATCTGGCAAGCCTAGCTGCCGCTCTGGAACGGGATTACACAGATACGACAGATATATAATTTGTTTGGCAGGCAAATAAGCAGAAATTCTCGTATTGACCAACGAACCAGCTATTCAAATTTGTTCGGTCAACCGATATATCGTGAAAAAGATCGATACGCTTCGTTAGTCGAGCGGATGAAGCCTGCTTAGCCTTGCCGGGCTTTAAAGCGACGCTGCGTCTTGTTGATGACATAAAGGCGGCCGCGGCGGCGTACAACGCGGTTATCGCGATGGCGCGATTTGAGCGCTTTGATGGAGTTTCTGACTTTCATAGTGGTGACCTGTTTATGCAAAAACCAATACATGCTTGCGTACGATAAGGACAGCAAGCATTGCACGGCAAATGTTCTTATATTAAAGCTCTATCATCCACTTTTTTGCCGCTCAAGTCAACCACGATATCATAAGGCAGAAATCTTCACCTGAATAGCCGGCAAACTCTGGTTCATTGAATTCAATCGCATTTCAATGGTGTCGGTTATTTTTCCTTTTGCTTAATGCTTTTGGGGTCGATGCCGCCCATTTCACAGACAATTTCCCATTCCGTCGCTGTCACAGGCTGCACGGAAAGCCGCATTGCAGTTACGAGCGCCATTTCAGACAGCTTTGGATTATTTTTGACGTCGGCGAGCGTTACAGGTTGTGGCATCGGACTAACGGCACGAACGTCCACACATTCCCAACGCTCATCGTCAGTTGTCGAATCCTGGTGCGCCAGTGCGCAGACCTCACAAATCCCGACAATATCCTTACCCGCATTGGAGTGATAGAAAAAACCAAGATCGCCAGGGCGCATTTCGCGCATATTATTGCGCGCCAGATAGTTACGGATACCGTCCCATTCCTCCCCCTGGCTGCCTTTGGCGACCAGTTGATCCCATGAAAATTTGTCAGGTTCTGACTTAAACAACCAGTAAAGCAGCTCATTGCCAACGCGCTCTGGCGGTGCGCCGATTTTAAGTTTAGGCGTCGCAGTTCTGGCCATTATCCGTTCCCCTGGGGACTGTCGGCATTAAACACTTCAATTTCAGCACGTAACGGCCTTGCCATCAATCCGTGGATTGCGTCATCCACACTGATTTCATGGTTTACAATGGCTTTAACTGCAGCGGCTATGGGAACCTCGATGCCTTTTTCCCTGGCAATCCGGAGGACTGCTTCGGCTGTATAAACACCTTCCGTCACAGCTTTGCGCTCGCCAAGAATGTCGTCAAGCGCCAGTCCTTCCCCCAGAGCCCTGCCGAGCGACATGTTACGTGATTGAGGGCTGCCGCAGGTTAGAAGCAGGTCGCCTAATCCTGAGAGGCCGGAAAGTGTTTCAGGGCGCGCGCCGAGTGCCTCAGCAAAACGACGCATTTCTGCGAAACCGCGCGTCACCAGCGCCGCATGGGCACTGGCGCCAAGTTTTTTTCCATCTACAATGCCCGCAGCAATTGCCAATACATTCTTGACAGCGCCGCCGATTTGCACGCCGATGAGATCGTCTGTCCAGTATATTCTCAACTTTTGTGAGCCGAGTGCTGCCGCCACTCTCTCGCAAAGGCTTTTTTCAGGACATGCAACGGTCAGCGCCGCCGGCATGCCGCGGGCAACATCGCGGGCAAAACTTGGGCCGGAAAGTACACCATGGACCGTTCGCGGCAATTCCTCACTCAGGATTTTCCCCAAAAGCTTACCCGTTGTCTGCTCGATACCTTTTGCGCAGACCAGAATGGGCGTCGCAGATGCGATGTGTGGTTGAAGTTGTGCTGCAACACGGCGCAGATGCTGGGCCGGGGTGACCATCAGCAGTAGATCATTGTGCGCAATATCTGCCAGCGAAACGGTCGCGACAATGCATGGGTTGAGGGCAATGCCAGCCAAGAACAGCCGATTGGTATTGTGCTCATTGATTTCGCGAACGGTATCCGCCTCATGAGCCCAGATCGTTACCTTGCGGCCTGCTTCGGCCAGCGTCTGGGCGAGTGCCGTCCCCCATGCACCGCCGCCGATAACTCCAATGCGTTGGAAATAATGCCCAGCCACGCCTGCTTCCTTAGTATCAATTTGAATTTGAACTGACTTGGAAAAAAGCTCTTTGCTCCAAGTCCTTTTACGTAGTTATAAGCTTGAGTTTAACGCCGCGGCCGAGTGCCGCGAGGCGGTCAAGGGGCTTCCTGAGTTCGCCCGTTCAGTCATGAGTTAAAGTTTTCCAGGTTAAGGCAGATCGTCGTCAAGCAGTTTATTCATTATTGAAGGAATAAGATCCGGTAAGTCAGAGGCCACGAGATAACGGCCAAAGTGCAGGGCGCATTCACCGTGTATCCAAACCGCTGCACAGCAGGCATCGAACGGATGCATATTCTGAGCAGCCAGGCCTGCGATCATTCCTGCCAGAACATCGCCGCTGCCTACTGTTGCAAGCCATGGGCTGGCATGGTTACTGGTAATACTGTGCCCATTTGGCGATACGATCAGGGTTTCCGGTCCTTTCAGAACAATGATGCAGTTCAGTGTGTTTGCAGCTTTCTTTGCGCGCTCTGTTCTATTACCTTCGATATCAGGGAAAGCGCGATCGAATTCGCCATGATGTGGTGTCAGGATATAATGCGGCGCAAGCCTGCCCGGCAAGGCGGACAAAGCATCCGCATCAAGGACAACTGGAACCCTGGAATGATAGTCAGGCAGAGCGCTAAGACCACCGGGGCCGTAGAGTTTTGCCGAAATACTTTTAGTCTCGAAATTATGCTCCGTTCTAACCAGAACATGCGGCGGCAGAATGCAGCGATAGATATCCTCCACAGCCTCGCCAGTTGCCACGGTTACCAGGCCGGTACCGATCCTGGCGCAGGCCTGCGCGGCCAGATTGGTAGCCCCTGTCAATTTCGGTGCGGCATGGATCAAGGCGTGACCATGGTCGTATTTATGCTGATCCCATTGTTTTTGCGGGAGTTTTGAAATCCATAACTCAGGAGTATTTCGTTCGATTTTATTCATTGATCAACCCCATCTCGATATAGTATGCTCATATTAATTTTTGTTAGGACGTTGACTGTAAGGATATTTTGCAAGGCGGCTGATTAAATACCAAGCCAAATCATGCTTCTTGCCGTTGTAAGGCAAAATTTTGTAAGGCAAAACTTCAAGAATTTTGCGGATGTCAGATCAAGGCATTGAGCTGACATGACACTTTAGTTACAAGTTACACCAATCATCAACAATTGAACCGCTCTTAAAGGGCGGCGCTGGAGCGGAGCACGCAGGCAATGGCGACGCCACAATACGTCTATTACATGCACAACCTGTCCAAGACTTATCCGGGCGGCAAGCAGGTTCTCAAGGATATTTCACTTTCTTTTCTGCCCGGCGCCAAGATCGGTGTTGTCGGTGTCAACGGTGCCGGTAAATCAACCCTTCTCAAGATTATGGCCGGCACGGTGGAAGATTATAATGGGGAAGCATGGGCGGCAAACGGCATTAAAGTCGGCTACCTAGCACAGGAACCGGAGCTCGACACCGACAAGAATGTGTTGGAAAACGCCATGGAGGGCGTCTGCGAGAAAAAGGCCATGCTCGATCGTTTCAACGAGCTGGCGATGAATTATTCGGACGAAACAGCCGATGAAATGGCGGAGTTACAGGATCGTATCGACTCCCAGAATTTGTGGGATCTGGATGCCCAGGTCGAGCAGGCGCTGGATGCGCTGCGCTGCCCGCCCAGCCATGAGCCGGTTGATAATCTCTCAGGCGGTGAAAAACGGCGTGTCGCACTGACCAAGCTGTTGCTTTCCAAGCCCGACATCCTGCTGCTGGACGAACCGACCAACCACCTCGATGCAGAGAGCGTTGCCTGGCTTGAGCGGTTCTTGAAGGACTACAGCGGTTGCGTCATTCTTGTAACGCACGATCGTTATTTCCTCGACAACATTACCGAGTGGACGCTTGAACTCGACCGCGGCCAGGGCGTGCCTTACAAGGGCAATTATTCCGACTGGCTGGAGCAGAAAGCCAAGCGCCTGGATGTGGAAAAGGGCCAGGAGGAAGCCAAGCAGCGCGCGCTTAAGCGTGAGCTTGAGTGGATCCGTTCAAGCCCGCGGGCACGTCAGGCCAAGTCGAAAGCGCGTATCGATGCTTATGAAAAGCTGGCCGAAGAAGCTGGTCAGGAGGAGGTCACAACCGCCCAGATCCGAATTCCGCCAGGGCCGAAACTTGGCGGTGTCGTCATCGAGGCGGAAGGACTTCGCAAGGGCTTTGACGATCGTCTTCTGATTGATGATTTATCCTTTCAGCTGCCGCCGGGCGGCATCGTCGGCGTCATCGGCCCCAACGGCGCCGGTAAATCAACGCTGTTCAAGATGATTACCGGGCAGGAACAGCCTGATCAGGGCACGATCCGTGTCGGCGAAACGGTCAAACTCGGCTATGTTGACCAAAGCCGTGACGACCTCGATCCGGGCAAAACGGTGTGGGAGGAGATTTCCGATGGGCTTGATGTCATTCAGCTTGGAAATAAGGAGATTCAAAGCCGCGCCTACACCGGCTGGTTCAACTTTAAAGGCTCCGATCAGCAAAAGAAGGTCGGGCTTCTGTCTGGCGGTGAACGCAACCGTGTGCATCTGGCCAAGATGCTCAAACAAGGCGCCAACCTCATTCTGCTTGACGAGCCGACCAATGATCTCGACGTCGAGACATTGTCAGCTTTGGAAGCCGCTTTAGAAGATTTCCCGGGTTGTGCCGTGGTCATCAGCCACGACCGTTTTTTTCTCGACCGGATTGCGACCCATATTCTTGCGTTCGAGGGCAACAGCCACGTGGAATGGTTCGCCGGCAACTTTGCCGACTATGAGGAAGATAAGAAGCGGCGCCTGGGTGATGTATCGGTTGAGCCAAGCCGCATCAAATTCAAGCGCTTTGAGCGCTAGCGATCCGTATCGCTAGTCGGCCTGCGTCTGTATTGACCGTCGTTCCACTCGTATAATATGTAAGGCGGCAAATTGGGATCGCCTTTTTTATTAAATTTAAATTTTCCCAGAACAGTTGAGAATTCCATCTGATTAAGCTTTTGAATGACTTTATTAGGCTCTGTTGACTGGGCAGCTTCAACGGCCTGAGCCCAAGCCTGAATAGCTGCATAAGTGTAGAGAACATAGCCTTCCGGCTCTATCTTCCTTGAGCGGAACTCTCTAATAATTTTCTGCGCGTGCGGATTTTTGCGCGGCTCAGGAGAGAAGGTCATGAGAGAGCCTTCTCCGGCTTTGCCGGTCATTTGCCAGTATTTTTGAGTGACGAGTGCATCGCCGGAAATCAGCTGGGTTTGCATGCCCTGTTCACGCATCTGGCGCACGATCAAGCCGGCTTCGGTGTAAGAGCCGCCAACGTAGGCGGCATCAATGCCGGCTTTTTTCATCTTGGATACCAGTGCGGTATAATCCTTTTTTCCGGCAGTATAAGCCGCATACATGGCTTCCTTCTGGCCTGCCGCATTCATGAATTTCCGCGTTTCATCGGCAAGGCCTTTGCCGTAGACGCTGTTATCGTGCAGAATAGCAATATTCTTGCCTGCATATTCTTTGGCGATATATTCACCTGCCGCATTGCCCTGCTGGTCATCGCGTCTCGAGACGCGGAATACGTTCGGCCCGGCGCGCTCATCGGTCAGCCTCGGGTTGGTGGAGGCCGGAGAGATCTGGATAATATTTTCTTCAGCGTAAACATTGGCTGCCGGGATTGAAGAGCCGGAGCAGAAATGGCCTGCGACAAATATAACTTCAGCGGCAGCCAGTTCACCAGCGACAGCAACAGCCTGCCTCGGATCGCAGGCATCGTCGCCAATGAAAAGCATAAGCTGTTTACCGAGAACGCCGCCTGCAGCGTTAATGTCTGAAATAGCCTTATAAGCACCTGCCTTCAATTGGGTGCCGAAATGTGCATACTGGCCAGTCATCGGACCAGCAGTGGCAATTTTGATTTTGGCTGCAGGAGTTGAATGATAAAGATACACCACACCGCTAATCAAGGCGAGCGCCACACCCAGGACGAATGCCAAAAATATGGTGCGAGCATCGTTTGCCATGGGCGGCGCAGTCATTGCAAACTCCTGCTCGTAAGCGTGCCACGTTGTGTCCGCTCTATTTTAATAAGCTGTAGCAATGACACGCGCGCGTCCTTAACGTTTTGAGTAACATGGGAGAAATTTCGATATACAAACTAGGATAGCTTGTAAAATGCCTTGCATTAGAGGTGCAATACGGAAAAACCACGCAACGCATAAGATTGGTGGTAATTCCGATAGGCCGTGTCGTCAATTGCCGCGCGAAGCCGGCGGAGGCGAATTTCCAACTGAAGGCATGCCGTAGTGCTGCGCACCAATCGTTTTGCCTTGTCAGGTCGTGATTAGTTCTTAGTTTGTCGTGCGGGCCATTTTGGTTGCTTCAATGCACCATGATATTTAAAGTACGTTATGTGATCCATCGCAGTAAGGGTGCTCATCGGTCTGTTTGCAGCCGCACAAATTATATGTGCCGGATTCTTCGGCCGTAAAGCTTATCGGCTCGATTCCTGTGTCTTTGTGTGAGCCATCGCAGAATGGCTGGCGTTTGGATTTACCGCAGGCGCACCAAAAATACGTACGGCCTGCATCCAGTTCAACCTGATATGGTCCATGTTGCGCACTGACGGGTTCTTCTTTCATGTCTCAAACTCCAGCAAGTGACGGATGTGTCCGATCTAATAAACTGTTGCTTCATTTATAAACAACGCGATACGGGCGATGTCAAAGTTCGTCGTATATTGAGACTTATAATTTTTGCCGGTTGTTCGCAAATCATGAGTTTTGTCATATTTTACTGCGTTCTCTTGATCGTCTGTTCCATCGAATGCATTATATTATCTGTAAGCAAAGGCTTTATTAGTTGCCTTTATGTCGGACTATTTGAAGTTTTGCTTGCCCGTTTTGGCATGGGCCATAAAATTGCTTGGTCAGCAGCTCTTATTTAATGCAAACTGACATGGCCTAAAATTCTGGCAGATGCATTGATAGAATGGTGCGCATTGGTGCGTGGAAGGATACGATGATGGACGCAGCGATATTTCTGATGATTACTGTTGCAGCCTTGTTCGCGCTGGCCATGATGCAGGTGCGGCTTATTGTGTGGGCAATCGTATCGGCGATATTGGTCGCTGCCTGGCAAAGCGGCCTGTTCCAAGGCACATTGAGGGAGCCTGAGCTTGGGTTCTGGATCGTTGTTGGCTGGCTGCCGGTCGTAATTTTGCTGATTTTAAGCATACCGCCGATTCGCATGGGCATCCTGACCGGGCCAGCCTATGCAGTCCTGCGTAAAATCCTTCCCAAAGTTTCCGATACCGAACAACAAGCACTTCAGGCAGGGACGATTGGCTTTGACGCAGAGCTTTTTTCTGGCCGTCCGAATTGGGACAGGTTGCGCGCCATTGCACCGATCACCCTGACGGATGAGGAGCGCGCGTTTCTGGATGGGCCGACGGAAGAACTCTGCCGCATGATAGACGACTGGCAAATTCGCCATAACGAAAGAGAGATTTCTGAACCGATTTGGGATTTTATCAAAAAGCACGGTTTTCTGGGCATGCTGATTTCCAAGGAGCATGGCGGCCTTGGTTTTTCGGCACAGGCGCAATCGCTTATTCTTGGTAAGATTTCATCGCGCTCTCCCGATGTCGTGACCATCGTCATGGTGCCGAATTCGCTTGGTCCTGGTGAATTAATCGAAAAGTACGGTACGCCGGAGCAAAAGGATTACTATCTGGGCCGACTTGCATCCGGTGATGAAATTCCCTGCTTCTCGCTCACTGGCCCGACATCGGGCTCAGATGCCGCGACAATGCGTGATATCGGGGTTGTCGAACTGGGTCAGCATAATGGTGCCGAAACGCTTGGTGTTCGTCTGTCATGGGAAAAACGCTACATAACCTTGGGGCCGAAGGCAACATTGGTAGGACTGGCGTTTCAACTTTTCGACCCGGAGGGCCATCTTGGCAAAGGCGAGCATCCTGGCATTACATTGGCCATTATCCCGGCCGATCACCCTGGCGTGAATATTGGCTGGCGGCATCTGCCGTGCGGCGCCGCATTTCCCAACGGCCCGAACTGGGGGCGTGACGTTTTCATTCCGATTGATTGGATTATTGGTGGCGCACAGATGGCCGGGCAGGGCTGGCGTATGCTGATGGAGTGCCTGTCGGCTGGCCGTGCTGTCTCGCTGCCGTCGTCATCTGCAGCCGGTGTTAAAATGATGCTGCGTGTGGGGACCGCATACGGGCGCATTCGCAAGCAGTTTGGCTTGCCTATCGCGCGTATGGAGGGGCTGGAGGAGCCCCTGGCGCGCATAATCGAACACGCTTACGCCCTCGAAGCTGCGCGTTCCGTCACGTGTTCCATGATAGATGCCGGTGAAAAACCATCCGTGATTTCGGCCATTATGAAATACCAGTCGACGGGGCGGCTACGCCAGGCGGTCAACGATGCTATGGATTTGCACGGCGGTCGGGCAATCTGCGACGGGCCGACCAACTATCTGCAATCGGCTTATCAGATGGTACCGGTTGGCATTACGGTTGAAGGCGCCAATATCCTGACACGTTCTCTTATCACGTTCACTCAGGGAGCTTTGCGATCACATCGTTATTTGTTCAGAGAAATCCAGGCTGCGCAATCTGACGATACCCGCAAGGGATTGGCCGAGTTCGACAAGGCGTTCTGCGGCCATGCAGGTTTTGCCGTCTCCAACGTATTCGGGGCGCTTTTCCATAACCTGACCGGCGGTTTATTTGGCCGTCTTCCATCGACAGCAGTGGGTACGGCGTTATGGTACCGGCAGCTGTCGCGTTCAAGCCGCAACTTTGCGTTGGTTGCCGATCTGACCGTCAGCCTGCTCGGCGGTCGTCTTAAAATCAAGCAGAAATTAACTGGTCGACTGTCGGATGCGCTGTCGGAACTTTATTTTTCAGCCTGCGCCCTTAAACGTTTCGAAGACGATGGCTGCCCGCAGGATGATCGTGCAGTCGTTGAACTGGTGGTACGCAACGGTCTTTATCGTGCTGGGCAGGCGCTGCACGATACCATCGATAATTTCCCCATTGCTCCTGCGCGCATTCTTATGCGCTGGCTGGTCTTTCCGTTTGGTTCCCACTATAAACCGGCAGCAGATAATGTCGGCCATATTGTTGTACGCAAGGCGTTGGAGCCCGGTGAGTTCCGTGATCGCCTGACCCGGGAAATTTTTGTCTCTCAAGATTCCAGCGATCCAACAGGCATATTGGAAGTGACTATGGCAAAGGTGATTGCAGCAGAAGAAGCTGAACGCAAGCTGGAGCGTGCGATCCGGGCTGGAACTCTGCGCCGTTTTCATGGCCTTGACTGGATTAGTGAAGCAGTAGCAAAAAATGTGCTAAGCGAGGATGAAGCGGCGTGTTTACGCGAGGCTGATGAATTGACAGCGCGTGTTATTGCTGTCGATCACTTTGATCCAGCTGAAGTCAAGCCGAATTACACCATTATGGGCCATAACTCGCGCAATCTTTGAGAGGGCTGCCGAGTAGGCTCAACGGTCTTTTAGACCAACACTAAAACGAGATATGGCCGCATAAGGCCCGACGGAGAACACTATGACTGAAGCACCGCTTGATCTTAAAGACTGGCGCTTTACCATTGATTTTGAAGATATTGCCTGGGCGGTGTTCGACCGTGAGGGGGAAAGCGCGAACTCGCTTGGCCGCCGGCCTGTCGAAGAGTTTGGAGAGATCGTGCAGTGGATTGAAGCGCATGGCTCTGAGCGCGGGGTGCGTGGTCTTGGCATTCTGTCGGGCAAATCACGTAATTTCATCGTCGGCGCGGATATCCGCGAATTCAAAGATCTTGACAATGAAGAAAAGGTGTTCGAGGCCCTCAATCCGGTGCTTGACATATTGGACCGGCTTGAAGCGCTTGAGATGCCCATCGTCTGCGGTATTCACGGGCCATGCCTTGGTGGCGGGTTGGAACTTGCACTCGCCTGTGATTATCGCATCGCAACGCGGCTTGAAGCAACCCGCATTGGCTTTCCCGAAGTAAAGCTTGGCATTTTTCCAGGCTTCAATGGAACCGCGCGTGCCATCCGGCAGGCTGGCCCTGTGGCCGCCATGCAGAGTATGCTGACCGGCTCAATGCTGCGTGCGAGTGTTGGGCGTCGCCTTGGCTACATCGATGAGCTCGTCGATAGCCCTGTACAGTTACGCTGGAACGTGCGCAGGGCAATTTTGCGAAACCGCAAATCGCGGCCGGCCGGCATCGGCAAGGCGATAATGGGCAAGTGGCCGATGCGCGGCTTTGTCGCCAGCAAGATGCTGAAAGAGACCAGGAAGAAAGTGCGACCGGATCATTATCCGGCCCCATTCAAGCTCATTGAATTGTTCCGTCGGCATGGCGGCAGCTTTAAAGCCATCAAGCGCGCAGAAACCCCAGCTTTCGCGCCTCTGATGATCAGCGAGAGTTCACGCAATCTGCGCCGTGTGTTTCATCTTTCCGAACAACTCAAGGGGCAGGCACCGAAGAACATCGGTTTTAAGCCGCTGCGCGTCCACGTCATTGGTGCCGGCGTTATGGGCGCCGATATTGCTGGTTTTTGTGTTGCGGCAGGCATGCAGGTCTCATTGCAGGATTTGTCGCCGGAGGCTATCGAAAAGGGTATTAAGACGCAGGACAAACTCTTCAAGCGGCGTCTTAAAACCAAAGCTGAGCGCAACGCAGCCAAGGCCCGCTTGATTGCCGATCCGCATGGGGACCACATAGCCCGCGCTGATGTGGTGATAGAAGCCATCGTTGAAAGACTTGATGTCAAGCAGAAGCTTTTTGCCGAACTGGAGCCAAAACTCAAACCTGGCGCAGTGCTTGCCACGAACACTTCTTCGATCATGATTGAAGATATCGCTGCCCCTCTTCAGGATCCGGGCCGCCTGATCGGCATTCACTTCTTCAATCCGGTGGCGCAGATGCCACTTGTCGAAATCATTAAAGGCACACAAAGCCGTGATGAAGAGGCGCAGAAAGGTTGTGTCTTTGTCACCGCGATCGGCAAGTTTCCCCTTATCGTGAAAAGTGTGCCGGGTTTCCTCGTCAATCGTGTGCTTGCCCCTTATCTCTTCGGCGCATTCCAACGTATGGAAGCCGGAGAGAGTATGGAAAAAATCGATGAAGCGGCCAGGGCTTTCGGCATGCCGATGGGGCCGATTGAACTTGCAGACACCGTCGGCCTTGACGTTTGCGCCCACGTTGGTGAAGTCCTGAAGGGCGGCATTGAAGGTTCGAAATTGGCCGATCTTGTCGCCAGGGGCAAGCTGGGCAAGAAAACGGGCGAGGGCTTTTACAAATGGAAGGACGGCAGGCCGGTCGCTGGCGATGTTTCAGCACCACAGTCTGCCTTGGCGGAACTTGGCGTCGAACTGGTGCAGCCTCTGATTGATGAATGCATTAAGTGCCGTGATGAAGGCGTGGTCGCCTCCGGCGAACTTGTCGATGCAGGGGTTATTTTCGGTACCGGCTTTGCGCCGTTCCGCGGCGGACCGCTGAACTATTACGGATCTTTAGATGTAAAAAACACCGCCGAAGCAGCTTGAAACCTCAGAGGTTGACCAATGAACCAGACAACACGACGCGTGGCCATCCTTGGTGGCGTCAGAATTCCATTCTGCAGATCAAACACGCTTTACGCGGATCTTTCGAACCTCGACATGCTGATAACGACGCTGCAGGGCCTGAGCGAAAAATATAAACTCAAAGGCATCCATATCGACGAGGTAGTCGGCGGTGCGATACTCACGCACTCCAAAGACTGGAATCTGGCGCGTGAGGCGGTGATTGGTACGGACCTGTCACCGTCCACGCCCGGCACCACGATGATGCAGGCATGTGGAACATCGCTGCAGGCGGCCATGGGCATCGCCGGCAAAATTGCGCTTGGTGAAATCGAGTGCGGGATTGCGATGGGCTCCGACACCACATCCGATGCGCCAATCGTATTTTCCAGAAAATTCTCTAAACGCCTGACGGATATGGCACAGCGCAAGGGCACCTGGGCTAAACTGGGTGCCTTCAAGGGCCTCACCATGCGTGAACTGGCACCGCAGCCACCATCGGTTGCCGAGCCGCGCACCGGCCTGTCCATGGGCCAGCACTGCGAATTGATGGCGCAAGAATGGAAGATCCCACGCGAGGAGCAGGATCAGCTGGCGATGGAAAGCCATGCCAAGGCGGCCGCCGCATACCGCGAAGGTTATATGGATGATCTCATCGTGCCATGCGCCGGGGTGTTCCGAGACAATAACTTGCGCGAGGACATGGAGCTGGAAAAGCTTGCAACGCTGCGCAACGCTTTTGAACGTTCCGATCGCGGTACGCTGTCGGCCGCCAATTCGACACCGCTGACGGATGGCGCAGCCTCTGTGCTATTGGCATCAGAGGAGTGGGCCAATGCGCGTGGTCTGCCGATCCAGGCATATCTGACAAGCTTTCAGACAGCTGCAAATAATTTTGTCGCCGGCGATGGCCTGCTCATGGCGCCGACCATCGCTGTTTCCAGGATGCTTGATCGCAACGGCCTCACGCTGCAGGATTTTGATTTTTACGAAATTCACGAGGCTTTTGCAGCCCAGGTTCTGTCGACCTTGCGCGCATGGGAGGATGCCGAATATTGCAAAACGCATCTCGGCCGCGATGCACCGATGGGATCGATTGATCGCTCCAGGATGAACGTTAAAGGCTCGTCGCTTGCAGTCGGCCACCCGTTTGCTGCAACCGGCGCGCGCATTGCCGCCAACCTTGCCAAGCTGCTCAGCGAAAAAAAGGATGGCCGCGGCCTGATCTCTATCTGTACCGCCGGCGGAATGGGTGTCGCTGCCATTATGGAGGGCACTGAATTTTCTGGTGCGTAGCTATAGGATTTTTGCTTGAGTTTATGAGTGGGGCTATATCAGCCGCCAGGGCTGTCGCCCAAATCCATGCGCTTGCCAAAGAGCAATTCGCCTGCATCATTCGCAAGCAGCAATGAACAAATGTCCAATTTGCTGCCTGGCCTCCCATGTATTACAGCACAATGCCGTCACTCAGGCGCCTTTGATGACAAGGATCATTGAGAGCATGGATATGGACATTACGATGCCCGCGACGGTGCCCATCCAGGCGACCGGAACGCAGGTTTTTTGCGGGCAGTGCTGCTGAAATTCAAACTTGAGATCTTCTATGATTTCGCCTGCCCATGCAGGCAGTTTGACCACATTCTTGGTTGCATACATGATATTTATCCCCACTATGCGATTGAAAGGAAAAAGAATAACTTATGAATCAATACTCTAGAGCCCAAGCGGAAATGAGGCGGAATTGCGAAAGGGCACAGCTATATGAGCCCGCACATTTCATAGGCTTGCGGCGCCCTTAATCCTGCGGATCTAATTGGTGAGATTTGCGAGGACTACATTCAATTGCACGGCAGTCTTTCCGCTTTGCACGCGTTGGCCTTTGCACATAGCCAAAAAATATTTTTCTAACCGCCAATTCTTGTGTTTATGCGTCAACGTGCGGGAGTAGAACGGATGCCAATCTACATTGCAGGTGTTGACGGTTGCCCGGCCGGATGGATTGCGGTGATCCATGAGTTGGATTGTCCTGCGAGCGCCATGCTGAGGCTGTTTACAAATTTCAATAATTTGCTGGAGTATCGCCCGGTACTCGCCGCCATTGCTGTCGACATCCCCATTGGCCTGCCGGACCATATTGTCACGGGCGGACGTGCGGCTGACCGGGAAGCGCGGGCAGTCCTCGGTCAGCGGCAGTCTGCGGTTTTTGCCGTGCCGTCCAGAGCTGCGGTGATGTGCACGGATTACCGGGACGCGTGTGCGATGGCCCTTGCCACCTCCGATCCGCCGCGCAAAGTCTCGAGGCAGGCGTTCAATATTTTCGCCAAGATCCGCGAAGTCGACGTACTGATGTCGCCTGAATTGCAAGCACGCATTTTTGAAACGCACCCCGAGGTTGCGTTCTGGGCTCTTAACGGCGAACGACCGTTGGACCTTGCCAAAAAGGTCAAATCGCGTCCCAATCCACCGGGCTTGGATTACCGTCGCGCTTTACTGAGACAACAAGGCTATCCTGACAGCGTGCTTTTGTCAGTTGAGTTCCCGAAATCCAAAGTTGGCCCGGACGATATTCTTGACGCCTGCGTTAATGCCTGGAGCGCTGCGCGCATACGGACAGGCAAGGCGCGGCGATTTCCGTGCGCCCCGGGCATTGACGGCAAAGGCCTGCGCATGGAGATCTGGGGGTAACCACTAGTGGTCTGTATCACTTAAAATGTTGGGTTAGGACGTCCAAATTTTATTTCTGCCAAGGCGCGGTGAGTGCAGTGATACGAGTATCATAAGCGAGCCGCAACACCGGCAGAAACAAAATTTGGGCGCCTTCGGTCACGTCTCCCGGTTTGTGAGGGCGTCGGCCAGACTTTTGCGATGCACCGCATCGCCTGCCTCTGACCTCCTGCTCACAAACCGGGAGACGTGATCCTAACCCGACATTTTAAGTGATACAGACCACTAGCCATGTGCCTCGTCAACTTCCGGGGCCAAAATTTGCGTCTGGCAGAGCCGTGCATAAGAACCGTCACGCGCAAGCAGCGTTTTGTGATTGCCCATCTCAATAAGGCGACCATCGGCCAGAACGCAGATCAAATCTGCATTTTTCACCGTTGAGAGCCGGTGTGCGATAATGAACATCGTTTTGTTTTGCGAAAATTTTGTCAACGTACTCTGAACAATTTGTTCTGAGTGCGTGTCAAGTGCGCTTGTCGCTTCATCGAGCAAAAGAATTGGCGCATCCTTCAGGATTGCCCGTGCCAGCGTCAAGCGCTGGCGTTGACCACCGGAAAGGCGTTGTCCTGTCGTGCCGATTTGGGTGTTATACCCTGCAGATTGTTCGAGGATAAAGTCATGTGCTGCGGCTGCCCGCGCAGCGCTTTCAATCTCGTCTTGGCTGGCGCCTGGCCGGCCAAGTGCAATATTTGCGGCAATTGTGTCGTCAAACAGCGTCACATCCTGGCTCACGATGGCAATGGCATCGCGCAGGCTGCTGATCGTCACATCTCTGATATCCTGACCGTCAATCAGGATGGCACCTTCGGTAACGTCAAACAGACGTGGGATAAGATTAACAAGCGTGGTCTTGCCTGCGCCCGAGCGCCCAACCAGCGCTACCGTTGCGCCTCCCGGCACGTTCAGGGAAAAATTCCGTATGGCGATAGGCCGCTGGCCTTCGCCATCGCCGCCGGGGCCGGCATAGTCGAATGTTACATTATCAAACGTGATCTGTCCTGCAGAAATAGACAGCGGCTTTGCACCTGTCCGATCTATTACGCATGGCTGATCATCGATAAGTTCGTAAAGCCGATCGGCTGCAGCCATGCCTTCATTGACACGTGCAGTTAAGTTTCCAAGCGCACGAATGGGCTGCGCAGCAATCAGCAGGGCACTGACAAAGCCCATGAAATCTCCAACCGACGCCATGCCGCTCGAAATACGCCAGTAAGCCAGCGCGATAACGCCTGCAACGGCAAGGCCGCCGAGGGCTTCAAGAATTGGATCAAGCCGTGCCCGTGCACGAACGGCCTTCATACGCAGTGAATAAATATCTTCGAAACTGGCATTCAGGCGGCTGACAGCATAATTCTCAAGGCGGAATGTCTTAATCAGGCGGGCTGCCGAAAGCTTTTCGCTTAACAGTGATGTCATATCCCCCAGTTCAGACTGGGTGAGTTTGGCAACATCTCTCAAACGCTTGGAAATAGCCGCGATTGGCCATCCTGCAATCGGATAAACGCCAAGGACAATCAAAGACATTATTGGATCGAGGTGAATCATTGCGCCAATCAGCACAATTATTGTCAGAACATCGCGTACGGCTGTACCAATCGTCGCCTGGACCGCACCCTGAACGGCCATGACATCGTTTGTCAGACGCGAAACCCTGTCACCCGGCGGGACTTCAGTCTGGCGGGCGAAATCCGCATCCATCAATCGGGCAAACACGAGCTTTTGCATTTCAGTGCCGACCTGCCAGACAATTTTATTACTGGCCACAACCTGAAGATACATGAGGTTGCTGCGCAAAGCTGTAATGCTCACCACAGCAATCAAGATGTAAAAAATCACATCCTGATTGCCTGACTGGACGGTATCGAAGGCGTCGAAAGAGTGCTTGATGATCAGCGGATAGCCACCTGTTACGCCAGCCAGACCGGCGGTCAGGATCAGCGTCCAGATAATCTGGCGCCATTTTGGCAACAGAAATTCTCTGCCAAAGCGCAGCAGCCGGTTTTTCTGAAGACCACTGTCTTTATGTCTTTCCTGCAGGTTCTGAGGACGGTCGTTCACACACGCTCCGGAAGTTAGCTTAAGTTTTGACTTCTCTACCGGACCGGTCCGGATATCAGGGCTAGAGCGTGTCGTCATTTAGCACACACGCTGATAACAATAGAGGGCAGAATTTTTATCTGCGCTCTTATTCCTTATTATCAGAAGTGTCTGCAGCTGAAAACGGGACACGCCCTTGTTTGTGCTGTCTGCATTAATTTGCGCGCTGCGTTTGCTTAAGCAGGACTGACGCCTGCTTCAGAACGTCAATCGCTGTCCGGCTCCAGGAGGCGATGCATATGGACAATGAAATAACGCATATGAGCATTATCAACCGAGCGTTGTGCAGCATTTTTCCATGCATCGTAAGCAGTCGCGTAATTTGGATAAATTCCAACAATATCGAGATTGCCAAGGTCCTTGAAAGTCATATTGCTGACATCTTCCAGCTCTCCGCCAAAAACCAGGTGCAAAAGCTGCTGCGATTGGTTTTGATTGCTCATGTCATTTACCTTTGATTTTCTGCGTCAGTTAACGTAAGACAATATCACTAAGCAATCCTAGGAAAAATAGCCAGCCGACAGTAGAGTTTGATTTGAAGCGGGCCAGACAATTACCGCTATTTTCCGTATCAAGTGTGATGATTTGCCAGACAAAGTGCCCGGATATAAAGATAATTGCGAGGTAAAGCAACGGATCGGCGCCGGCAATCAGCGCTGCGGCAAGCCAGAGTGCGATTGACGCACCATAAAATAATATCAACCAGTACTGCGTATGCGCGCCGAAATGAAGCGCGGTGGATTTCAAACCAAGCAGCGCATCGTCTTCCTTATCCTGGTGGGCATAAATCGTATCATAACCGATGGTCCAGCAAACGCAGCCGGCATAAAGCAGAAGCGACACGAGCGAGAACTCGCCATGGATGGCTGCCCAGCCGACCAGCGCGCCCCAGTTGAACGTCAACCCCAGCACAATCTGTGGCCAATAGGTAAATCTTTTTGAAAATGGGTAAACGGCAACGAGGCCCAGCGAAGCAATGCCAAGCCAAATCGTGAATATGTTGAATTGTATAAGAACCAGAAAACCAGAGAGACTGAGGCAGATTGCGAATAAAAACGCCTGTCTGGCTGTAACCTGGCCAGAGGGAATTGGCCTTAGCGCGGTGCGCGCGACGCGCGCGTCATAATCGCGATCAATAATGTCGTTCCACGTGCATCCGGCTCCGCGCATGACAAAAGCGCCAATGGCAAACAAAAGCAAATACCAAAGATTGAGAGCCTCATGGCCGGCCTGGAGTTCAGCCAGCCCTTGCCCCCACCAGCAAGGAAAGAGCAAAAGCCATGCCCCAATCGGCCGGTCAAAACGGGCTAGCTTGAGATAAGGCTTCATAAAAGCAGGCGCGAACCGATCAACCCAGTTGTCCGGCCTGGCATCCGCAATCAAAGAGCCATTGGTACTTTTGCTCATTGAACCTAATTTGCAAACCAGTAGATTGACTTATGTAACTTGTGTAAGCCAATTTGATCGACGGTGCGCCGTGGTGGAAAGTCTCGCAGCGCGATTTCGCGTGCTGAACGTTAACACGCCCAGGCCCGCAGCTTATTAGTATCGCGGCCGGCATTATTTCGTGCAAGTTGAAACAAGCCATGCCGATCCATGATTTCAAGTCGCAGCGGCTTTATTGTAACACCCCCATGACGGCACCGGGCGACCGGATTGTGTGCACGCCGGAGCAGGCAAACTATCTGTTGAACGTTTTGCGCCTCGGCCACGGTGCTACGCTTCTGACATTTAACGGCACAAGCGGTGAGTGGCATGCCGAGGTGCAGCCCGAGGGCAAGCGCAAATGCACTCTGGAACTGATTGCACAGCTCCGCCCGCAAACCGCCGGGCCGGATATTGTGTATCTTTTTGCTCCGCTCAAGCGTGCGCGTCTGGATTACATGGTCCAAAAGGCGACAGAGTTGGGCGTCGCAGCCTTGCAACCCATCTATACGCAACACACGGTGGCTGATCGTATCAACCTGGAACGCATGCGCGCCAATGCGATCGAAGCGGCAGAGCAATGCGGCATCCTGCGCATTCCCGACATTTGTAAACCACTGAAGCTGCCAGCCCGGTTGCAGTCCTGGGACGCGGAACGTACCTTAATTTTCGCCGATGAAGATGCCGAGGTTGCCGCACCGCTCTCAGCTCTGAACGCCATAAACACAGCAAAACTTGCGGTTTTGATCGGCCCGGAGGGAGGCTTCAGCGAAAATGAGCGCAGCCTGTTGGCAAAGCAGCCCTTTGTCGTCCGTGTGTCGCTCGGCCCCCGCATTATGCGCGCTGATACAGCTGGCGTTGCCTTGCTGGCGCTCGTTAATGCAACGCTTGGCGATTGGCGTTAATGCCGACGCCGAATAAATCGATTGTTCATCTGCAAGGCAGGCCATATAAATCAATAAAACCATGTCAGCCCTGTCTCTCTCAAGAAAGGTTCGCCATGTCCACCAAAGAGCCGGGAGCGGCGAGCGCGCAAATCGAATCCTACGATGACCTTATCGGTTGGATTGCAGCGGGCGAAAAACTCAGGTATCGCTGGAGGATCGGCACCGAACACGAGAAATTCGTGTTTCGCATATCGGATCTCAGTCCAGTCCCCTATAGCGGTGAAGCAGGCATCCGTGCACTCATGCAGGCGATGATCGACGACTATGGCTGGCAGCCGATAAACGAGGGGGAGAATATCATCGCCCTGAAACGCACGAACGGCAGCAGGGTTCCAGAGACGATTTCACTTGAACCCGGCGGCCAGTTTGAGCTTTCAGGTGCACCGCTCGCAACCCTGCACGAAACCTGTGCCGAGGCGGGCCAGCATTTGACAGAATCGCTTAAAATCGGAGAACGTCTCGGCATCGGTTTTCTGGGTGCCGGCTTTGCACCAACCTGGCGGCGGGAAGAAATGCCGATCATGCCAAAAAAGCGCTATGCGGTTATGAGCCGCTATATGCCGCTGGTGGGCGCCAAGGGCCTCGACATGATGTACCGAACCTGCACTATCCAGGTGAACCTGGATTTTAGCTCGGAAGCTGATATGGTGAAAAAGCTGCGTGTTTCGCTGGCCCTGCAGCCGATTGCAACCGCGCTTTTTGCCTGTTCGCCATTCAGGGAAAACGCGCTCAACGGCTTTAAATCATTGCGCAGCGAGGTATGGCGGCACACCGATCCAGGGCGCACGGGAATGCTGCCGTTTGCCTTTGAAGACGGCATGGGCTACCAGCGTTATGTTGACTATGCGCTTGATGTGCCTATGTATTTTATTTACCGCGATGGACAATATATCGATGCTGCGGGTGCTTCGTTCCGCAGATTTATGGATGGCGCACTTGAACAGCTGCCTGGTGAAAAGCCAACGTTGGGCGATTGGTCTGATCATCTGACAACACTTTTTCCTGAAGTGCGCTTGAAACGGTTTCTTGAAATGCGCGGCGCCGATGGCGGACCGTGGCGGCGTATTTGCGCACTGCCTGCCTTCTGGGTGGGACTGCTGTACGATCAAACGGCGCTCGACTCGGCCTGGGATCTGGTCAAAGACTGGACGGCTGAGGAACGCGTGGCGCTGCGCAACGCCGTACCGAAGCTTGGTCTGCAGACGCCATTCCGCGATACTACCGTGCTTGATATCACACGGCAAGCCGTGCGTATTTCAGCCGCCGGCCTGAAAAACCGGCACATACTCAACAGTAAAGGACATGATGAAACGGGCTTCCTTGATTTTGTGCAAGACGCCGCCGCATCAGCCCAAACACCAGCGGATGAGCTTATCAGCCGTTACCATAACGCCTGGGACGGACAGATCGAACGGATGTTCGAAGAGTACGCCTTTTAATGGACCTTTGAAAGTATAGTGGAGTGCGCTGGTTGCAATTTTTCAATTTGGCTTGAATGTTAAAGTTAGCGCGTTTCGTCAATTACCTCCGGCTTCGCGCTGTGATTGACGACACGGCTCAATACTCATGACAACCTGCGCGATTAATTCAGCTCATGTTCATGCACTTCATCATATTCTTTAATCTGGAATTTTACCAATAACTTTGAATGCTTCAAGCTTTTCCGGCGCAGGTTGAGACTGAATCTTATCTATTCGGCTGCAAGGTCAGCTGAAAGAATAAGTCCGTCACAATGCAATACGGAAGGCCCTGATAGCGTCAACGGGGAGGCTTGCGTGACCATAAAATCTTACATCGGTCTTTTCTTTGCAGTTATGTTAGCCGCTGTAGCCCATGGTTCGATCAATAGCTTTATCGCTTCGGAAGCCGAGGCCAGCACAACATGCGCGAGAGCTTGCTACGCTGACCATGCCCAATGTCGGCGCCGCACCAAGGGAAGCGACGCTTGCGAAACCGCACTCCAGTCGTGCCTGAGGCGCTGCGTCAATCGCTGACGCGCTTATTCTGCGATGTTGAAACGAAGTAGATCTGGCTTGTTGTGCGAAGTCAGAGCGCGGAATGACGGAAAAAGAGGGATAAACGTGTCATCGCACACGGGCCCTGCAAAGCATCACACAAACGTTATAACGACCACCAGTAGGCAATGGCACGCGCAAGACCGTAACCAATGCCAAGTGCTGTGCCGGCCCATAAGATGCACGAAATGGCACTCAGCACCAGAAATCCAATAAAGGGCATCGACAGAGCGCCGGCTGTCAAAGGCACAAACGGGCGAACTCCAAACGCGAATTTGCTGGCAATAAGAGCAAACCACCCCCATTGCCTGAACACAAGTTCGCTGCGCTCAAGCAGCATAGGATAACGCCGAAACGGCCATATGCGCGGCAGATCATCACGAAAGTAGCGTCCGATAGCAAAAGACGCGCTGTCACCTGCGGTTGCGCCCACTGCCCCGGAGATCCAAAGAAGTTCTATCGAGCCGCCCGTTGCAGCAAAACTGCTGCCAATTCCTGCCAGAAGGATGGTTGAAGGGACCAGGACAGCAAGCAGCACAATGCTTTCTGCAAATCCTATGAAAAAGACCGCTGCAACTGCAAGTCCCTGGTGTTGCTCGATCCATCGCAACAAGGCCGGGAGTACGTCGCTTTCCAAAAGCTCAGGCATGTTGATATTGTAAATTTATGCTGCAATTTCTACTTGATGCGATAGGCTAAGACGTGTTTCTAAATGCTTCACAACATTTAACGATACGCAATGCCGCAATCTGATCTTATAATGTGTGCTAAGATGTCGCTAGTCGGGGTTGCACTCTCGACGACAATGCCTAACCATGATCAAAGACAAACATATAGCAACAAACGATTTGCAACAAGTTCGGCTCGATCGAACTGGATTGGTGCGTGCAGAATACAGCACTGTACTACGATCTGAGGAAAAGATGTTACCAATGCAGCAGGAACCTGCTACGACACATGTAAATAGAATGCGGCTGTTTAACCGCAATCGACAGCAACGACTGCGTCACGCTGTTTTGCGACACAAAGCTATTTCCCGTCAGGGAATTCAGGAACGCCTTTTCACGATGGTCTTCTCCGGCCTTGTGTATCCGCAAATCTGGGAGGACCCGATCGTTGATCTGGAAGCGTTGGATTTGAAGGATGGTGAGCACATCGTTGCCATTGCTTCAGGCGGCTGCAACATTCTGAGTTACCTTTCTGCCGCTCCGGTACGCATTACTGCTGTCGATCTTAATACCGCCCACGTTGCGCTGAATAAATTGAAGCAGGCGGCGGTGCGGCATTTTCCGGATTACCGCACCTTCCATCGTTTTTTTGCGGAAGCTGACGCGCGCGATAACGTGCAGGTATATGAGCAATTCATTCTCCCGCATCTTGACGAAACATCCCGCAAATATTGGGAAAGCCGCAATCTGATCGGCCGCCGGCGCATAGCCTACTTCCGCAACAATCTTTATAAACACGGTTTGTTGGGTGCCTTTATAGGTATGAGCCATATGCTCGCCCGCTTTCATGGCCGAAATCCACGCAAAATTCTGGCGGCCCGCAGTCGCGCTGAGCAACGTCAAATCTTCGAAGCCGAATTGGCGCCATTGTTTGAAAAGCGCCATATACGCTGGCTTTTGAACAAACCATCGGCTCTGTTTGGTCTCGGTATCCCACCATCGCAGTTTGAAGCGCTTAAGGGCAAGGAAAAGCACATGTCAAAAGTGCTTCTGCAGCGCCTGGAACGCCTGGCTTGTGATTTTGACCTGCAGGACAATTATTTTGCGTGGCAGGCGTTTGGCCGCCGCTATGCAACCGGAGGAGCTGGCCCGCTGCCGCCCTATCTTAAACCGGAAGCTTTTGAGAAATTACGCCAGCGTATCGATAACCTTGAAATCGAGCATCGCTCCTTCACAGAATATCTCGCCGCGCAGGAAAACGCTTCTCTGGATGGTTACGTTCTTCTGGACGCCCAAGACTGGATGACCAACGAAATCTTAACAGGACTGTGGCAGGAGATTGATCGTACCGCCAAACCAGGTGCGCGCGTCATATTCCGGACAGCCGGAGAGGAAAGCATTCTGCCTGGCCGCGTACCCGATGAAATTCTGGCAAAATTTACTTACGATGAAGAAAAATGCCGCGAATGGGTAAAGAACGATCGTTCATCCATTTACGGCGGCTTCCATCTCTATGTTCACAAAGGCTGAGCAGCCCAACCCGGCGTGGGAGATACTTCGTGAGTAACCGAACTGGCGATGCTGCCAAACACATGGACGGCATCTACAAATATCAACGTTATATTTACGACGCGACACGCAAGTATTATCTACTTGGTCGTGACCGCATGCTGGATGAATTGCAGCCAGCAGAGGGCCAGAACGTGATCGAGGTCGGTTGCGGCACCGGGCGCAATTTAATTCTCGCTGCCCGGCGTTATCCCGGTGCTCGGTTTTACGGGTTCGATATATCAAATGAAATGTTGATCACCGCCCGCGCTGCAATAGCCCGGGCTGGTTTGTCGGAGCAGATTACCGTTGTGCAGGGTGACGCTACGGCATTTGATCCACAGAAGATGTTTTCTATAGACGGCGCAGACCGGGTTTTCATCTCCTATGCCCTGTCGATGGTCCCGCCATGGCGTCAGGCCATCGACGCGTCTATGGCTGCGGTTGGAGAGAGTGGCAGCCTCCACATTGTTGACTTTGGGCAGCAAGAAGGCTGGCCTAAGTGGTTTAAGACGATGCTTTTCACCTGGCTGGAAAAGTTTTCTGTATATCCCAGGGCTGAGCTTGCAGCAGAACTCACCGCGCGCGCAGACGGCAGTGGCTTCAATCTCGATTTCCAAAAGCTTTATCGTGGATATGCCGATTATGCAGTGTTGCGGCGGCAACCATGATTTTATGCCACTGACCTTTAACATTTAAAGTTTTATATAAGGGCAGATAACCGGGGGCATTTGGGTCAGGTCACTTTGAGCATGCGATACAGCCCAATGGCGCGCCAGTTGAAAAGTCAGGAGATTTCTTCGAGCTGTTTAAATAGCTCCATCTGCTGCGTGATTTGGGAATTTCTGTTTTTATTGCGGCGCATGTCTATGATACTTTTCACAATAATCATGCCCTCAGCACCAACCGTCTCGATAGCTTCTTGATAGGTGTAACCGGCTTGCTTAATGAGATCCATGCGATCCAGAATGAGTGCAATCGACAAGCGCTCGCCAGTGTTATATGACGCAAAAGGTCTGCCGTTTTCAAATTCCTCAACGAGATTTACCGTCGTAATACCAATCATGCCGAATTTCTTTTGTTATTGAAATATCGACTCAATTCATACCATGACGTCAGTAACCACATCGATAACATCGATGGGCAGTCTTGAATTTTGCCGTGGATATGTTTTGACATTATCCCGGCATAAAATTTTTACAGGCTGTTATTACACAGACAGATAAAAAATCATCTGTTTCTGCATTCAAGATATACGTGCGTATTTCTCCAAAGGATTCGGCCTCAAGTCAATGCTTAAATAAAAAATGCACAGCTCTTCTGCTTGTTCTTAAATAAGTATTAAATAATTTGCGAGATTGTGGCATGTTTTTAATATCAGATTGGGAAAGGTGCTTTCCGGTCTGGACGGTATTATTTATAAGCCCAAATCTAAATCAGCTATGATCCGCCAGTCCATATCAAAACAAAACGCAGAATTTCAATTCGCCTGTCATTAATATTCCACTACGGGCACTCATCCAAATAAACGCTTCAATTTTAGTGAGAAATAACCCGCAATATGCGGCTTTGGCTTACGAAAATTGAAGCGTTTATTTAGGTGAGTGCCCTACGCCTTGGACTTACATTTTCGGTTGCGCATTTCGCGCTTTAATTCGCGAGCAACCTCGTCGCCAAGTATCGCGCCACGTGAAATAAGAGCAGGTGTCAACTGTGTATTGTTGGCCTCTCTAAGCCGGGCGCGTGCGCCCATGGCCTCGGTATATCCGCGCTGCAACTGGTCGCAGGTGAGCGTTTTCTTTTTCATTTTGTATGCAAACAGGCGCACTCCGGATGCATCGGCATTGGCCGAGGCAGGCTGATCAATCCACCGGGCTGAATCGTCTGCCAGTATTTGGTTAAGTGCCGTCCGGCGTTTTGCCATGCATTCAGCGCTGTCGTTGACGCAATTGAGGCCGAGACTGAGACTATCAGATTGCAGTTCTGGCTTTGCACAGCCAAAAATAAGCCCGCTCAGGCCGATAAAAACAAAAGCTAAACAGAATTTGCGGCAACATACGTTCGACATTAGCAAACGTTCCTTCAAGCTGTCGACGGGACGGTGATTGCATAGAAAATTATCGAGACCAGCGTATGGCATTACAATATTATATCGTGTACGCCTTGTAATTATCCATGAGCTATTAGCGTTTGGCGCCCAGTAAGCGATTAAATGCCTGATTTAGCATAGCGCATTGGTTATTCCATAAAGTGTGGTGAAAGAATACGGCAATGGTGAAGGCAATCCGCATCCATGAATACGGCGGTCCAGAGCAAATGCTATGGGAAGATATCGATGTTCCGGCGCCGGGCGATGGTGAAATCCATGTCAAACACCACGCGATTGGCTTAAATTATATCGATACGTACCATCGTAGCGGACTTTACAGGCTTCCAAAGCTGCCCGCCATACTTGGCACCGAGGGAGCTGGCGAAATTGTTGCAGTGGGTGCTGGAGTCCGGGATCTGACCGTCGGAGATCGTATCGGCTACGCCAACCCAATAGGCAGTTATTGCCAGGAGCGCGTTATGCCGGCGGATCGCGCCGTCAAATTACCAGATACGATTGACTATTCTACCGCTGCAGCAATGATGCTGCAGGGCATGACAGTGCGTTACCTGCTGTGCCAGACTTATAAAGTCACAGCAGATACAACGATGCTGTTGCATGCCGCAGCAGGCGGCGTCGGGCTTATCGCCTGTCAATGGGCGAACCATCTTGGCGCAACGATCATTGGTACGGCTGGCTCGGATGAAAAATGCGCATTAGCGAAAGCTAACGGCGCAACCTATTGCATTAACTATAATACTGAGGATTTTGCCGCACGCGTGAAGGAAATTACATCCGGCCAGGGATGCGATGTGGTTTATGATTCTATTGGTCAGGCAACGTGCCCGGCGTCGCTGGAGTGCCTCAAGCCACGCGGCTTGTTCGTCACATTCGGGAATGCCTCCGGGCCTATTACGAACTTTGATGTCAGTGCCTTGGCTTCCAGGGGATCGCTCTATATGACGCGCCCCACGCTGTTTCATTACGTCACAACCCGAAATGACTTGCTGTCCAATGCCAATGAGCTTTTTGAAATGGTGAGCCATGGACACGTTAAAATCCAGATCAGTCAAGCTTATCCGCTGGTAGACGTGCAGCAAGCGCATAGAGATCTTGAGGCACGCAGAACAATGGGCGCGACAGTGCTTATGCCATGATCTTAGGAGACTACTTGGCGACCACGATAACTGCAGAGAAAACGACCGCGTTTACCACGACCAAAGCTTGCGTGAACAGCCAAAAATGTATCAAGTTCATGCAAGGTCTCAAAGCTTCATGAACCGCCGCTGCGGCTTGGATGCCACGTCGCCAGCTTAATTACAACCATCCGGCGGCGGATCGCAACAAAACTCGCTAGAGTTTACCAGAAATATCCTTACTTTCGTCTCGTTTCCTGATCTTGAAAAGCCAATTGTAATGATCGAAAAGCAAGATTATTGAAATTCAAAGATATTCATTTTAATTAATTTGTTCATCTAGCTTTATAAGCTCACTCAAGTGTTTTCTAACTAAAGTGATGTTTGATTTAAATATAACATCAGGAGCTGTTCTGACAGCCTCTTCAAGCTCCTTCACAAGCTCACTGCGTTCGTTTTCCGGAATTGAATTATCTTCTTTGAGCGCGTTTAATTCTTCCAGCAAAGCTTTTCGAGGTTCAATAAAATCACCTGTTTCCGGATCAAAACCAGTCATGATAAATGATACAGTCTGAGCAACTTCATCAAGCTCTTCAAACGACTTGAAGCCATGTTTCAAAGCAACGCTCTCTAATTCGGCTATAAGCCTCGTGTCCGGCTTGTCACCAGCACCATTAATTTTTTCAAGTACATCATTTAAATCAGGATCTGCCTTGATATAGTTTTGAATAGTTTTATCCGTAAGTTTAATTTCCCTGAATTCATGTTGCGCAAATGCCGGCAGTGCAAAAAGAATAGCCATGGCGGTCAATGAGCAAAGTTGTATAAAAGAACGGATCATTCCTGTTAGTCTCCAAGTCATTAATCTAGGTGTATTGTGTCACTTGCGTTATCACCAGCAATGTGCAGCGTCATGCAATTTTAAGTGTACACTTAATCAACGCGAATTCTGTCCTATCAAAGGCCTGAAACTGAATAGCAGCATCTCAAAATCCATAACCATCGTAGATTGTTTGAGACAGGAGGAACAACCTCATCAGATATTAATGGTTAAAATTATGATAGATAAACAACTTTGATGTCTCACAGAAGAAAGCGTCGGAAAAATTTTTATTAACCAAAATATTTTCAAGCTTGCACAGCCTTTATTACAGTTGGATAGCTTTTGTCTCGCAGGCCGCTGAAATAAAAGCTTAGCACTCCTTAATCTATAAATCACATGCACATTGAGTCCTGTTTAGATAGCGTAACAGAATAAACGCTTCAATTTTGATAATAATTGGACATGATGTGGGGCTTCGGCGCAGAAGATTGAAGCTTTTATTATGCTCAAGCTTCTTAGCCAACCACGGGACGGTGTTTATATCTCCCGTGCCAGGCATTCTTGCTGCGGGCGGAAACCAGACTGCCGATTCGCCTGAAGCGCCTGACTGAGTGGAAGTTGCAGAAACACGCCCTGGATCAAGAGAGGCTGGCATATTTTTTAACTATCGCATTATTTCTTACGAATCGTCGCTGGATATCGGGTTTTGTTTATTGCCGGCCGTTACATCTCCAGGTGTTTCCTGCTCTGCATCAGCGGCCGACGCATCCGATTTATCTTTAGCTGCCGCATCGTGGCTCCGCGGCTTAACTTTTACCATACTTCTGATGCTGCGCCCGGCGGCTATGGTGCCATCATTGGCGTAGGCTTCATGGTTCTTTTCGATATCTCCCAGGACATAGAGATAATTGACCATGAGGCCATGTGCCTGGCGCAAACCGCGGGAAGAAAGATCAGCCGGCCAGTTAATACGCTCCAGACGTGCACCGTTGCCGAGATGAAACCGTGCAACCGGATCGACTGGTTGCCCCCGATTGTTCCTGGCATTGAGGAGGTATGCAGCTGCCAGAGCCTGCATCGATGGCTCCAGTTTGTCGACCAACGCCTCGTTGATCGCCCATTCACCGGCGCGTATAGTCGTTACAGTCTCCTGGGTTGACTCACCCAGTATATCACAATGTTCTGTATCTGCGAGGTTCTCAAGCCAACTGGCAAAACCTGGCACCGGCGATAACGTGACGAACGTGCGCAACGATGGGCATTCACGTGAGAGTTCTTCAACCACCTGCTTGATCAGGAAATTGCCAAACGAAATGCCGCGCAAGCCATTCTGGCAATTGGATATGGAATAGAAGACTGCCGTTGTTGGCGCAGTTTCTTCTTCCAGCTTCGACGGTTCCAATGCAAGGACACTCGAAATATTAGCTGGTATCTCATTCATCAAGGCAACTTGTACGAAAATGAGCGGTTCATCCACCAGTGAAGGATGGAAGAATGCAAAACATCTGCGATCTGCAGGATTAAGCCGGCGACGCAGGTCATCCCAGCCGTTAATCTGATGGACAGCCTCATAGGCAATAATTTTATCAAGAATTGACGCCGGCGTATTCCAGTCGATACGGCGCAGCACGAGAAACCCGCGATTAAACCATGACTGCAAGAGATGTTCGACATCGCGATCAATAATTCTCAGTTCCTCAAGATCAGGCTGTGTACGCATGAAGCCTATGAGATCGCTACGCATGCGCACAATTTCAGCCGTTCCTCCGGCCGCGCTATTAACACGACGGAAAAATTCCTGCAGCGGACTTGCGAGACTGTTTTGCAGCTTTACAAGATTATCCGGGTTAGGTTTGCTCATGTATTCTTGAGCCGCAAGGCAGACCTTTTCCGTGTTGGGTTTGAGTGTGTTGGCGAGATAGCTGAAGAAACTGAGTTTGGCGTCCTGCGTTGACATTTCGTAATGGTGAGCAAGCTGACGCGCAATGGCAACGCCGGAAGCCTCGCCGCGTACGGACATCAGCGCCTGAGCAAGTTCCTGCAATCCTTGTTCAGAACCATGGGGAAAAAAAGCACGCGGCAGAAAGATCCGGCTCTGGTCAGCAACGGTGTTAAGAAGTTCCTGCAAAAATTTAAAATTACTCATGGAAATTCTCGTGCAATCTTTGATGACAATTGGATGTCAAGGCGCCGGATAGCATGAATGCGAACACAACCATGGTCAAGATCGACCTATCAACCTGCATGTCGCAATATTAGGACGCCTACCAAAATAAACGCTTCAATTTTCTAAGCCGAAGCGGCCTGTCGCGGGCCACTTACGATCAAAATTGAAGCGTTTATTTTGGTGGGCACCCTGAGATCGATTATCTTGGCCAGAAATTCAGGTATCAGGCTTTGCCTTGTGCGTCATACCAGTCATTATTTTGCCCATTTCATCGGCCTGTTCCTGATAGGCTTTTATAGCCTTCTCAGCGTGGCGATTCTGGATTTCCACGCATTCTTTAATATCCTTCGCCTTTGCAAGTTCGGAAAGGAATGCGAAACCAGCTTCCATATTTTGTTCAGCATACGATATTGCTCTAGCCTGAACTTCGTGCGCGTCCGCGGCGGCAGTTCCCGATGTTTGCTGCATTGCCGACTGAGCCTGGCGCGCTGCGTCCATGAATTGTTCATAGACGTTTTTGGCGAGTTCGACGTTTTTTTCCGCCATTTGACGAACGGCTTCCGGGACCTCGAAATCCTCGATGTTTTTCATAGAGTTCTCCTGCATTGGAATTAATATATGCGATTTTGTGATATATTGGCAGTATATTAAATCTCTCGCAATCTTTGATCACTTTTCTTCTGAATGGTGTTAAATATGAATTGCAAGGTAAATGCGATCAAAATGGAAAACAAGTCAGAGACTGCCCGCATTGGGTGAAATACCAAACCGATGACTTGGAAATATTGTCATAAATGTAACCTCATCCGGCAGGGCCTGGTAAACGTGAACGAAAAAAGAACGCAATACATCCAACGTATCAAGAAAATGTTCACTCCCGCCAATACTTGCGGTGCTCAATCTTTGCCCACTTCTCTGAGCGCTACGGAACGCCACAAACTGGCCCACGAACTGCGTACGTCGTTTGGTGTTATTCTGGCGCGTGTGGATGCGCTGCTGCAGACAAGCATGAGTAAACACACCGAAATTCACCGCACGTCCTACCTGGAAGAAATCCGCCTTGCGGCAAATCATGCTCTCGAAGTTATCGATAAAACCACCAGCGATCCGGACGATAATGCTACTGATCCTCTTCCTTACACCGATCTTTACGATAACGTGCTGCAGGCCATCGCGCTTGTTGAAATACAGGCGCAGGATGCTGGCGTTAAAATTTCAATCGATACTCTGGATGACCTGATATCTGTGCGCGCAAAACCTTCCGCACTTCGGCAAATCTTGATTAATATACTTGTCAACGCAATCAAATTTACCCCCGACGGCGGCAAGATTGACGTCGGCATAAGTGTCGCAAACCAGACCTGTACAATCGCGATACGCGATAATGGAATTGGCATTGCTCCCGCCGAGCTTGCGCGGATAAGAAATACACGCTCAGGTCATGGTTATGGATACAGTATTGCCAATTCTCTGGCCGCTGCTTGCGGTGGCGAACTTTCAGTTGAAAGCCAGCGCAACGTTGGCACAACTGTATCGTTAACTTTTGCGCGGCAAACCAGCTGACGGGAAAATTCGCCTCTGCCGGCTTAGCTTGGCAACCGACGAGAGGGCCTCACGGAGAGGCCGTTTGTTGTCCGAAAACTAAACGATCCGGATCGATTATTATTTCCGTTTTCCTTTGAAAAACAAACGGCCGGGTTTAATCATCAAGCGTCGGACGTCTTATCGTCTTTATTCAACTTTGAGCAATTCAACTTCAAAGATCAGCGCCGCTGCCGGGGGAATATCAGATCCTGCACCATTATTTCCATAGGCGAGTTCGGCTGGGCAAACCAGACGGCTTTTGCCTCCAACCTTCATCAATTGCAATCCTTCAGTCCAGCATTTGATGACACCGTTCAAAGGAAAAGTTGCGGGCTGCCCGCGCTTAATTGAGCTGTCGAAAACGGTACCATCTATCAGCGTGCCCTGATAATGCACAGTTACTTTGTCTGTTGCTTTTGGCGACACACCTGTCCCAGATTTTAACTCTGTAATAATCAGCCCGGATGAAGTTGTTTTCGCACTTGGCTCTTCTGCTTCTTGTTTGAGAAACGCCGCACTTAACACCGTCTGACGTTTAATTGTGGCAGATTTTGCTGCGTTTTGTTTTTCTGCCAGCAAGGGCTGGACTTCTGCGGCCCATTTTTCCATCTCAATCTGCGGCTCGCGCTGCAAAACAGAATCCTTCATGGCTTCGGTTATAATTTCTATTTCTTCTTCTGAGAAACCAAACTTATGCCATTCCCGCGTAACAGCGTAGCCAAACGTATAAAGGGTCTTCTGTTCGTCTGTTTCTAAGTTTTCATGCGCCTGGGCAGATATTGCCTGTCCCCATATGATGATAATAGAAATAATCGCAAGCCAAGAATTGTTGCAGGAATTCATCGTTAAAGTTCCTTGTGGGGTCTGCAGTTACATGATGAAAGTCATATGGATTTTGCTTTATTGCAGCCGGCATGCCTGGAAGGCGGCGCTGGCGCTTGTTGCTGACGCTATACTGCACTTGAACTCACTTATTCAGCTATTCAGCAGTCTTGTCAGCAGAATTACCCAAATCATTTGGACTTGTAACGTGATCCTCTTTAGGGATTGCACTGCGTGTGCGCCGCACCGGCCGTTTTAGAAAATCCGGAGGGCTGTCCTGCTTTGAAAAGGCATCCTGTTTTCCGCTGTTATTTGCCAGCACCTCGCCATTGCCTTCAAAGTTGCCTGCTGGCGCGTTCTCGCGCTGCGCCTCATCGCGGCGAGGGCGCGGACTGCGTATCCCGTTTCCGCGCCGCGGCCGACGTTCCCGACGTTCTGTTCGAATTTCTGCAGGGCCGTCCTCGGCACCTTCACCATTGACGTTATCCTGCATGATCACGGATTGCGGCTGCTGATATCCAGAATCCTCTTGAAAATCCTGTAAATCTTCGGCGTCCAGTTGCTCACTTGCATCCTGAGAGCGATGCCGGCCTTCGCTACTACCGTTAAGCCCTTCACTGGACGGAGATTGTTGCTCACGATATGACATTATAATACGGTTATAGTGCTCTGCATGCTGAAGGTAATTCTCGGCAAGTACGGGATCTCCTGAAGCCAGGGCATCACGCGCAAGTGAAACATACTTTTCTGCGATATGCGATGGCGTCCCGCGAATTTTTATGTCCGGTCCACTTGACTCAAAGCTGCGAGTGAGAGGGTTCTGGCCCTTGCGGTTACGACCGCGACCACGGCGATTCTGTTGTCCTTGCCTCATAGGCTCCGTTCTCAATCAATAAATTTGTTTTTCTCATACACCAGCTTACGATGGCAAGATTACTGCCATCGCAAAACACACCAACATATTTGGAAGCTGGTCATTCAACCATATTGCTCGCCATGATCTTTTCGCTCATTGCAGCGATATTGCATCTAAAGCTATGAATCATTCAGCACATTTAACTATGATCTTTAGCTTTTAGATTGCCAAAGCATTCAATGATGTCTGCAAATTTGAACGATTGCCGATGTAGTGCAGTTCGATTTTCACATGCTAAAGCGGCGGTGTCGCACGCGATCAAGACGTGCATGTGTTCCCTTTGCCTGATAATGACCGTAGCGGAATGTTAATCCGATTCCAACACTTTTTCACCTTAGCCTTACGAAATTGTCTGGAAGGCTATAGAACGCTCACAGCCTGATAGGTCTTGCCACACACCTGCGACCTTAACACGGCTATCGTTGATGCATGTTTGCATAGCATCGATAACTCTCGTCGCGTCGTTACAGGCAATTTCAAGGATGACGAATCCCTTAGGGATAACATTCAACAGGCTTGTTGCGATAATGCGGTATGCGGCTAATCCATCTTTGCCGCCATCAAGTGCTACATAAGGATCATGTTGCAAAACTTCAACTTGCAATGCCTGTATTTCATCTCGCTTGATGTAAGGCGGGTTGGAGATAACAAGGTCGAATGTTTCCTCGACATTTTCAAGATAATTCGATTGCAGCCACGTCATGCGATTGTCTAATCCTAATGCTACGGCATTGTCACGTGCGGCGTGCAGAGTATTAGCACAAATATCAACGGCAGTCGCGGTTGCATTAGGCCACTCCGCCAACAGCGTCAAAGCCAGGCAGCCAGTTCCAGTCCCAACATCAAGAATACGCAATGGTGCGTGATGGCCCCGATGCATGTTTGTCAATTCAAAAGCGGCATCGATCAGCGTCTCGCTATCTGCCCGCGGCTCCAGCGTTGCCGCAGAAAGAGCAAAACGACGGCCATAAAATTCCTGCCACCCGCGAATGCGCGAGAGTGGTTCCCCGCCAGCCCGCCGCTCCAGCCATTCCAGAACGCTCTGTTGCTGCAGTTTTCCCAATATCATCTGCGGTCGAAGAATGATGTCTTCGCGTTGAAGTCCGGCTGCTTCGACGAGCAACTGCCGGGCTTCAACGCCAGCGTTCTCGACGCCGGCGTGCTCAAGAGCCTGCATCACGCGACTGCTGGCTTCCGCTACCGTCAATGTGCGATCAAGAAAAAAGCTGCGATCAACCATTGCCTTCCATTGCGGCCAATTGCGTTGCCTGATTTTCTGTGACCAGCGCATCAATCACTTCATCGAGAGCATCGCCCTCCAGCATCTGGTCAAGTTTATGCAAGGTCAGATTGATGCGATGATCCGTTACGCGTCCCTGCGGAAAATTATACGTGCGAATACGCTGCGAGCGATCCCCTGAGCCGACCTGACCGCGGCGTGCCGCGGCCCTTTGATCTGCGGCCTTCTCGCGCTCCATATCGTAAAGTCGTGATCTGAGGACCTGCATAGCGTTACGACGGTTCTGGTGTTGCGATTTTTCTGCCGAGATCACAGTTATGCCGGTTGGGATATGAATGATGCGTACCGCTGAATCAGTCGTGTTAACGTGTTGGCCGCCAGCTCCCGAAGCGCGCATTGTGTCAATACGTAAATCCTCCTGGCGAATGTGGATGTCAACCTCGTCGGCCTCCGGCAGTACCGCGACCGTTGCAGCAGACGTATGAATGCGCCCGCTTGTCTCTGTTGCCGGCACACGCTGAACACGATGCACGCCGGACTCGAACTTCAGTCGTGCAAAAACGCCATCACCGGTAATGGATGCTATAATCTCTTTGTAACCTCCAAGGTCGTTTTGCGACGCTTCAATGATTTCAACCTGCCATTTGTGCAGTTCAGCATAACGTACGTACATACGGAAGAGATCAGCGGCAAAAAGCGCCGCCTCATCGCCTCCCGTGCCAGCTCGCACTTCTATGATAACGCTCTTGTCGTCGGCCTCGTCTTTGGGAAGCAACTGAACCTTGAGCTGATGCTCAAGAGCAGCTAACTGAACCTCAACCTCGTCCAGCTCCTCTTTGGCAAGAGCAACCATCTCAGCATCACTGTCTCTATCAGAGATGATTGTCTTCAGATCGGCAATTTCCGACGCTGCATTCTTGATGCTTCTTATTGTGCTGACAATGGGATTAAGGTTTGCAAATTCCTTAGACAGGCGAGCAAAGGCTTTCGGATCGGCATTAGCGTTCATTTCCTGCTGGACCAATTCCCAACGCTCAACAAGGCCGGCAAGCTTTTCTTGTGGTAGTGAACTCATCTAAATCGCAAAGTCCAACATCAGATTTCGACATAGTAGCGCGCAGCAAATTCTTTCAGATCCTGTCGTAAATCGCCAGCACATCCACTTTTCAGTCTTTCATTCATGAAAGCGCTAATACGTGCGCGATCAAGCGAGAGTATCATCTTTTTCACCGGCCCAATCGCGGCCGGCGCCATTGATAAAGCTCGATATCCTAAACCAATCAAAGCCATAGCCTGCAACGGTTTGGCTGCAAATTCCCCACACAACGTCACCGGCACATTATTACGTTCGCCGGCCTCCTGGACCATGCGCAGGGCTTGCAGCGCTGAGATAGACAAAGGATCATAACGGTCCGCCACTAAAGGATTTGAACGATCGGCGGCATAGAGAAACTGCAGCAGATCATTGCTGCCAACGGAGACGAAGTCAACGCGCGCCATCAAGGCATCAAGCTCTAGCAGAATACTCGGCACTTCGACCATAGCGCCGATTTTAAACTTTGCAGGCATCGGATCGCGACGCTTGAAAGCACGTTGTTCCTCGCTTGCGATAAGTTCCCGCGCCTGGTCAATCTCATAAGCCGCACTCACCATTGGTAGCATAAGACGTAGTTCGCGGCTAGCTGCCGCCCGAAACATCGCACGCACCTGCAATCTAAAAAGTGCAGGCCTATCAAGAGCAAGGCGTATCGCCCGCCATCCGATTGCCGGATTATCTTCCTTAGGCTGGCGCAAATACGGCAAAGCTTTATCGCCGCCGATATCAAGTGCGCGAAATACAACCGGTTTATTATCCGCGCCCTCAAGAATTTTACGATAGGTTTCAATCTGCTTGCCAAGCCGGGGAAATGTGGAGACGATCATGAACTGTAGCTCTGTGCGGAAAAGACCGATACCTTCCGCGCCGCTGTCGCGCAAATGGGCCATATCCGCCATCAGGCCGGCATTAATGAGAAGACAGATTTCAGTGCCATCCTTTGTGATCGCCTTTTTATCACGTAGCGCCCGATATTGTTCCTGGCGCCGGGCCCTGAAGCGAACCTTGTCGTTATAGGCCTCAATAATGTTGGGCGACGGGCGGATGTGCACCTGCCCGCTTTCTCCGTCGACAATGATCGCATCGGCCGATGTCACCCTTTCAACGATATCCGGGATCTCACCCACTCCTGCAATACCAAGCGCGCGGGCAACGATGGCGACATGGCTCTGTGCGCCGGCCTCCTCAACAACCATCCCCCTGAGACGGGCCGTATCGTAATCGAGCAGTTCGGCAGGCCCCATATTACGCGCAACGAGGATGGTATCATTTGGCAGATTGAGATTCTCTAAGACCGCCGTCTTGCGTCCTGCAAGGATGCGCAACAGCCGGCCCGCCAGGTCATCAAGATCGCGCAAACGTTCGCGCCAGAACGGGTCGTTCTGGTTCAGCATACGCACGCGGGTTCCATTTTGCACACGTTCAACAGCTGCTTCCGCCGTCAGTCCTTCGCGCACCGTATCCTGCATGCGGCGCTGCCAGCCCTTGTCATTGGCAAACAACCGGTACGTCTCAAGGACATCGCGGTGCGCGCCGGCGTGTGAAACCGTTTCATGCGCGAGCATATCGTCAATGCTTGTTCTAAGATCTGCGATCGCGCGGTCAAGGCGCAGAGCCTCAAACTCGGTATCCTCAGACAGAAGGGTTGTGACGACAACACGCGGTTCATGCAGCACCACATGTCCCAGCGCGATACCGTCGGAAATTGCAGAACCATTTAGTGCAACTGCCGACGAACGATTGATTTCGCCGTAAACAGTCGCCCGCGTTACATCGCCTGAAACAAGGTGCTCGGCAACCACCATGGCGGTTGTTTGCAGAACCTCTGCGTCTTCCTCTGAATACTCACGACGCATCTGATTCTGGATGGCGATCACGCCAAGCACAACGCCACCACGCAACATTGGCACCGCCAGCATGGAATGGTAAGCTTCTTCACCTGTTTCCGGGCGAAAGGAAAATGCAGGATGTTGCTGCGCTTCCGGCTCATTAACCGGGTTTGCCGTTTCCGCCGCCAGTCCGACAAGGCCTTCGCCACGATTCAACCGTGTGTTATGAACCGCTTCGGCATTGAGACCTTCAGAGGCAAACAGTTCCAGCGTCCCATCCTGACGCTTGAAATAAATTGAGCAGACCTCGGCGCCCATCAAGCTGGAAATCTGCCGGACAATCATGTCAAGCCGTGTTTGACCATCGCCCGCCTGAGCCATGATTTCACGAAGCTCGCGGGTAATCGTGCGCAGAGCATTTTCTGTCTGCATCACCGGTTGATTATCGTTGCGTCGTACTACCATAAGAAAAATACTGGCTTCGATGTACTTGTCGCACTGCCATCGTCAGTTCAAGCACGCGGCATTCAATACAGATGCACCTTTGATCTCAAAGATCTAGTGGTCTGTATCACTTAAAATGTTGGGTTAGGACGTCCAAATTTTATTTCTGCCACGGTGCGGTGATTGCAGTGATACAAGTATCATAAGCAAGCCGCATCGCCTGCGTCTGACCTCCTGCTCACAAATCGGGATCGTGATCCTAACCTAACATTTTAAGTGATATAGACCACTAGGGCGTCTGCTGCGTGAAACTTTTTGTACGAAATCTGCCCGGCTTTTACGCCGCTCATTATAGACAGTGTTAGTATTCAGAGCATCGGCAAAAATACTTATTCCCAAGCCATATTTGTACATTTAGCCCTTATTAAGAGATGCAATTATGCCAAACTGGCTGGTCGTATGTTACCCGACGACAGAGCCTGCGGTTTACTTTTTATCAAGTCCGTAAACAGAGTGCAGCGTGCGCACGGCTAATTCAGCATAAGCAGCATCAATAAGAACGCTTACCTTGATTTCCGATGTCGTAATCGCCAGAATATTAATGCTCTTCTCCGCCAAAGCGGTAAACATCTTGGCAGCTACACCTGCATGCGAGCGCATTCCGATACCAATGACTGAAACCTTCACGACATCGGCGGAACTGGTAATCTTACCGTAACCGATGTCTGCACGCGCCTGTTCAAGCACCTCAAGTGTGCGATCAAGCTCGGCTGCGGTAACGGTAAATGTCATATCAGTGTGCTTGCCGTCTGAAGACAGGTTCTGGACGATCATGTCGACATTAATATTAGCCTTGGAAAGTGGACCGAAAATGCTTGCAGCGACACCTGGTTGGTCGGCGATCTGCTGAATGGTGATCTTAGCCTCATCCTTTGCATAAGCAATTCCGCTGACAACCTGCGCTTCCAAAATCTCTTCCTCACCACAAACGATTGTACCAATTTCACACCAATTACTGCTGCTAAGCACAGCTGGAATGCTCTCAGGTGCGGCAAAACTTGAGAGCACGCGCGTTCGCATGTCATGCACCATTGCCAGTTCCACCGATCTCGTCTGCAGCACTTTCGATCCCAATGATGCCATCTCCAGCATTTCTTCATAGGAGACGCGTGACATACGCCGCGCCTTAGGCACAATGCGCGGATCGCTTGTGTATATTCCATCGACATCGGTGTAGATGTCGCAGATATCTGCCTCAAGCGCGATTGCCAAGGCAACCGCACTGGTGTCTGAGCCGCCACGTCCTAACGTCGCAATCCGGTTGCGCTCAGGCTCAATCCCCTGAAAGCCTGTCACAACCGCAACCTCACGCGCGGCGAGCCGGGCACGAAGTTCGGTCCCGTCAATGCTCTGAATGCGCGCTGCACCGTGAGCATTATTGGTGACAATAGGGATCTGCCAGCCATGCCAGGAGCGCGCCTGTATGCCCATGGACTGCAGCACGATAGCGAGAAGGCCGGCTGTTACCTGCTCTCCCGATGCAACCACGGCATCGTACTCACGTGCATCGTGCAAGGGCGATGCCTGACGCACCCAGTCCACCAATTGATTGGTGGTACCTGCCATCGCCGAAACAACAACTGCGACCTCATTGCCAGCGTCATACTCACGTTTAACGTGGCTGGCGACGTTACGTATACGTTCCAAATCGGCGACAGAGGTGCCGCCGAATTTCATGACCGCGCGTGCCATATATTTTTCCGTCTAACCGGCCAGCCGCTTGAGCGAAAGGCCCCATTTTTAAAGTTGCAGGCTACCATTCTACACGTGCCTTAATATCAGCCCTTTGAGTATACATGGAGTATAATACGATCAAGGGCTTCAAAGTAAGTTCGTGCTGGTATTGATATCTTTTGCAGCGTACTCTTACCGGCAACTCTAGCTCTCTGCAACTTCAACGCACGCGGGCGCGATAATGACGCGCTTTAAACTAATGATTCGGGCAAACTTCGCACTATATCTTTGGATATGCAGATGCCACAGCAAACACCAGAAATGCAAGACAATATCGACCAGGACGAAATAGCGCAATTCGCACGCCAGGCAGGTGAGTGGTGGAATCCAAACGGGCCATTCCGCCCACTGCATCAGATCGGCCCCCTACGCCTTAAATACATTTGCGATCGGGCCATCCGGCATTTCGCGGCAGATGACGGCAAAAGTCTTACGCCTTTACAAGGGCTTACCTGCCTTGATGTTGGGTGCGGCGGCGGATTAATAAGCGAACCTTTGGCGCGCATGGGAGCAATCGTCACCGCTATTGACCCGGCCGAGGAAAATATTGCCGCAGCCAAAGCCCATGCCGCTCTTTCAGCCCTCGATATCGATTATCGTTCTACGACAGCGGAAGAATTGCAGGAAACCGGCGCACAGTATGACCTTGTCACCTGCCTCGAGGTGATTGAACATGTTCCAGAACCTGCTGAACTTGTAAACACCCTTGCCAAACTCGTCCGGCCTGGCGGTCTTTTGATTATGTCAACAATTAACCGCACGCCAAAATCCTATGCGCTTGCGATTATTGGTGCTGAATATATCCTGCGCTGGCTTCCCGTTGGCACCCACCAATGGGACAAATTTATCCGCCCATCGCAGCTGCAAAGCTTTATGCACGCCGCCAGCCTTGACCAATTTGCAAGTATGGGCGTTATTTACAATCCATTCCTGGATCGCTGGTCCCTGTCGGATGATACCAGTGTAAATTATATGGCAAGCGCCGTGCGTGAAGCAAAGCACTAAAGCCACATTATCATCAGGATCAATGTAGCTTGATGCGTAGCTTAATGCGAAAAGCTAACGTTTTTTAATGCGCGGCTGGCACGGCTTCATCAGCAAGTTCAACGGCGCCAGCAGCGCATAAAATACACCATATGAAAGACATGCTTCAGCTAAACAGAATCAGTTGAGCGAATTTGGCGAATACGGAGATTGAACAGAAGGCGCTTGAACTGCAGGTGCTCGGTAAGGAGCCACATTCTCACTCGCAATTCGTTCGCGGGAAAACGCCTTAAGTTCAGCTAACTGCCGATTGTTCAAGCGGCCTGTGACCGGAACGCCGATATAATGCTGATAAGAGCGAATTGCTGAGCGCGTTTGTTCTCCCATGACGCCATCTACGGGACCTGCTTCAAATCCCAGCGAATTTAAAGCAATCTGTATT
>CAWUIN010000003.1:0-63061 GCA_963922535.1 uncultured Hyphomicrobiaceae bacterium
TTACTTGATCGAAGAGGTAAGCCAGAGTCTATACAAGTCGAAGGAGAGTCAAACGGAGAATTATTTGATTTAATATGAGTCTAAGTGAATCTAACGTAAGTAAATTGTTTCACGTGAAACAATTTATGAAAAATATGCGTGTGAATACTTCAATAAGGAGAATTATACTCCGTCGAAGATGATCCATCTTGATGCTAAGTCGCGCTATGCTGCGCTGGCACTACGTGAGGGCAGATGACTTTTGCGGTATGCCCTTAAAGACCTTCCTCATTTTACGCAGTCAGGAATAAGCATTTGCCATTATGGCTGAGGGCGCCATACTTCAAGATATACCTCGGCTGGCGCTGCAAAGAATGAAGCGCGAAGCAATGTTTACTCTGGTGTATTGCTTTTTATTGTATCTGCCCATTCTCTTAAGCAACATCTCTTAATATTTACAAGTCAAGCGCCAATTATGTCAAAATCATATTATCAGTAAAAATTCAAAATATTTGTTCAGTTGGTTGGTATCTGCAGGATCTGGAGATATTGGCCATCGTTATCCATTGTGAGGATTGGTAAGTATCCATGAAAATGATTGGCCTTATTGGCGGCATGAGTTGGGAAAGCACCATCGTCTATTACAAGCTGCTTAACCGCCTCGCCCGGCAGCGTCTGGGCGGCTTGCATTCAGCAAAGATTTTACTGTGGTCATTTGATTTTGCTGAAATTCAAGCGCACCAGGCCACCGGCGATTGGGACGCTGCAACAAACGCCATGGTTGCCGCCGCCCGCAAGGTTGAGGCTGGTGGCGCTGAATGTATCTTGATTTGCACCAATACCATGCATCGTTCGGCCGGTGCAGTTCAAGCAGCCATTGACATCCCTCTGCTGCACATTGCCGATGCGGCTGCGAATGCCATCAAGGCCGCGCACGTCAAACGCCCATTGCTGCTTGCAACGCGCTATACAATGGAACAGGATTTCTACAATGGTTACCTCACGGACCAGCACGGAATATCCCCCATAGTGCCCGATGCCGGCGGCCGCACAATTGTGCATGACATTATCTTTGAAGAACTCTGTCGTGGCGTGATACGGCCAGAATCAAAGGCCAGATATCTCGAAGTTGTCAGCCAGGCAGAAGCTGAAAGCATTGACGGCATTATCTTAGGTTGCACAGAAATTGGGCTGCTTATCGGTCCTGAGGATTTTGCCCTGCCGGTTTTCGATACCACACTTTTACATGCCGAAGCTGCCATTGACTTCGCACTGGCATCTTAAATCGCCAGTTATGGAGTTTTGATGCCCGACACGATCTACGCCCTTTCCAGTGCAGCAGGCCGTGCCGCCGTAGCCGTTATACGCGTTTCCGGGTCTGGCGCGGCAAAATCCGTGACGGATCTGACGAGGCGGCCTTTACCGGCGCCAAGACGTGCATCCTTTCGTAAGATCAGAATTCCTGAAACCGGCGAGGTCATCGACGAAGGCCTAGTGTTGTTCTTTCCTGGCCCCAATAGCGCCACCGGCGAGGATCTGGCTGAATTCCAGGTGCATGGCGGGAGGGCGATTATCCAGGCGATGTTTGACGCGCTCGATTGTTTCGAGGGATTTCGCCCTGCAGAACCAGGTGAATTTGCCCGCCGTGGCTTCGATAACGGCAAAATAGACCTGACGGCAGCAGAAGGGATCGCGGATCTCATCGATGCCGAAACCGAGGCGCAACGCCGGCAGGCGCAGGCGCAGGCAGGCGGTGCTCTCACTGCGCTTTACGATGGCTGGCGTTATGAACTCATCCAGGCGCAGGCTCTGGTCGAGGCGGCAATTGATTTCTCGGATGAGGGCGACGTCGGCGAACAGGCGTATCGTGGCGCCTTGAATATCGTCACACCTCTGGCAGATAATATTGCAAAGCATCTCGCAGCCGCCCGCTCCGGCGAAATCATTCGCTCTGGTTTCCGCGTAGTGATCGCTGGCCCTCCCAACGCTGGCAAATCAAGCCTGCTCAATGCTCTTGCAAAACGGGATGTTGCGATTGTTTCAGATGAAGCTGGCACAACCAGGGATGCGATTGAAATCCACCTTGATCTTGACGGCCTGCTTGTCATTGTTACCGACACGGCAGGATTACGAACTGCTGCCTCCAGGATTGAGCAGGAAGGTATTCGCCGCACCTTCGATCGCGCGCGCGCGGCCGATCTGGTCCTGTGGGTGCAGGATGCCACGGCTCAGTCCAGCGTAGATATTCCAGATGAACTTGCAAGTATTGATTGCATTAACGTGTGCAACAAAGTCGATTTGCTTGCCGATATTGTAAGTGTAAGCACAATGGATCAAAATAAAGATACAATTGCCATCTCCGTAAAAGAAGAGGTCGGCCTTGAACGTTTGGCTGCAGCCATTGTCGCCTCGGCACGTCGGGCGATGTATATGACGGATCAAGTGGTTCCGACCAACGCCCGCCACAAAAAGCATTTATCAATTGCCGCAGATCAGCTGCGCCTATTTTTGGGTGCCGATATGTCTGATTTGGAATTGCGCGCTGAAGATCTCAGAATTGCAGCCTCAGCGCTCGGCAGATTAACCGGCCGGATAGATGTTGAAGATATTCTTGACCAGATATTTTCAAGATTCTGCGTTGGTAAGTGAGTCTTCAATCCTTGTTTCACGTGAAACAATAGAGTCAATCAGAATGAAAGCAAAGTAAAGTACAGAATCTATACTGTGTTGATGGACTTTTTACATGTTCCTTCGTACGAAATAATCTAGCTTCAAATCTCTTGGCAAATAAAAACTGAAAAGGTGCAATCTCCAGAATGCAGAGCCGGTACGATGTTATAGTTGTTGGCGGTGGCCATGCCGGCACCGAGGCATCTGCAGCTGCAAGCCGCCTTGGTGCACGCACGGCGCTCATTACACATAAATTCGCAACGATTGGCGAGATGTCGTGCAATCCGACCATCGGTGGTCTGGGTAAAGGGCATCTGGTTCGCGAAATTGATGCTCTGGATGGCCTGATGGGCCGTGTTGCGGATCAGGCTGGCATCCAGTTTCGTATGCTGAACCGCTCCAAGGGGCCGGCCGTGCAGGGGCCGCGAACCCAGGCGGACCGCAAGCTTTACCGTCTTGCCATGCAGGCTGATATTGCGAAAATCCCTAATCTTGAGGTCATCGAGGATGGTGTTGAAGACCTTCTGGTTCAGGATGGCCGGGCTTGCGGTGTGCTCACAACATCCGGCGCTCAGTATCCGTGTGCCGCTATTGTCTTGACGACGGGCACATTTCTGCGTGGTATGATCCACATTGGCGATCAGCAGATACCGGCCGGTCGCGTTGGCGAGGCGCCGGCACTCAAACTTTCCGAGCGCTTGATGGCGCTCGATCTCAATCTGGGCCGCCTTAAAACCGGCACGCCGGCGCGTCTGTCAGCCAGAACAATCCGTTGGGATGGTCTGGAGGCACAGCCTGCCGATGATCCGCCCATTCCCTTTTCCTTTTTGACGGAGCGGATCACAGTTCCGCAGATCGCCTGCCATATTACGACGACAACGCCGGAAACGCATAATGTCATTCGAGAAAATTTAGGCCGCTCAGCGCTTTATGGTGGCCGGATCGAGGGCAGAGGCCCGCGCTATTGCCCATCCATCGAAGATAAAATTGTCCGCTTTGCCGATCGTGATCAGCACCAGATTTTTCTTGAGCCCGAAGGCCTCGACGACGATCTGGTCTACCCCAACGGCATTTCGACATCGCTGCCGGCCAACGTGCAGGAGCGCTTTATCCGCACGATACCAGGCCTTGAAAACGTCGAGATCGTACGTCCTGGCTATGCTATCGAGTACGACTACGTCGACCCGCGCGCGCTGAGCCCGGCGCTTGAAGTCAAAAAGCTGCCTGGCCTGTTTCTCGCCGGCCAGATCAACGGCACCACCGGTTACGAAGAGGCCGGCGCACAGGGCCTGATCGCGGGTCTGAACGCGGCGATCGTTGCCGGCTCTGAGGATCAGAAAAAAGCCGCTCCGTTCGTCCTTTCACGTGCTGACGCCTACATTGGCGTCATGATCGACGATCTTGTCACCCGCGGCGTCAGCGAGCCCTATCGCATGTTCACCTCCCGCGCCGAATATCGCCTGAAACTGCGCTCCGATAACGCAGATCAGCGTTTGACGCCGCTCGGGCTGGCACTTGGCTGCGTTGGCGACGGGCGCGCGTCCGCCTACAAGGCCAGGGCAGGCGCCCTTGAGCTGGCAACGGCGGGGCTGAAAGCGCTGTCGATCACACCAAACGCGGCTGCGCGCGAAGGCCTGCAGATTAATCAGGATGGCCGCCGCCGCTCAGCTTTTGAACTGCTGGCATTCCCGAACGTGGATATCGCGCGGCTTGCAGCGATCTGGCCTGAACTTGCCGCTATTCCGCCAGCCATCCGCTGCCAGGTTGAAATCGATGCCCGCTATGCCTCCTACGTCGATCGCCAGGCCGCCGACGTGGAAGCGCTACGCAAAGACGAAGGCATCGATATCCCGGAGGGGTTTGATTTCAGTCGCATTGCGGGCCTATCGGCGGAGGTGTGCGAAAAGCTCAAGACACACCAGCCATCCACGCTCGCCCAGGCCGCCCGCATCGACGGCATGACCCCGGCCGCCCTCCTGCTGCTGCGCGCACATCTGAAAAAAGCATCGCGACGACGCTCTGCTTGACAGCACGCCATGCTTCAACCAGGGCCGCCGGTGACCTGGTGCCGTTGTTTGCGCACTATCCGACTCTCAGTTACCTCATTGAAGTCGCTATCGTGCGCATAGCGAGCAATTCAGATTGAAATTATACCTTTAAGAAGAGATAACGATGACCGATGAAAAATTATCAGTGGAAGCGAAAGCGGATGGTCTATCACTCGAGGTGGCCGGTAAGGCAAGTCAACGTCTAGCGTCACAGCTTTCTGACTTACTAAGCCCGTTTACGGAAATGGCTGGAATTGCGGGCGATCATCTTAGAATTTGGCGCTCTCAATCGGTAGCTAAGGCTTTGCAGCATGCACATCAGAAAGCAAAAGATGATGACATTCAATTGGAGCCAGTGCCGCCTAAAATACTGAGCAAATGGGTTGAAGGTGCATCACTTGAAGATAACGATGAATTATCCGAGAAATGGGGAAACCTGTTGCTGAACTCTATGGGAGAGTTCGACATTACTCGCGTTTGGGCTATTAGCAAACTCTCAGAATTGGGCCCTAATGAAGCAAAACTTCTTGAGGATCTATATTCTGTATACCAACATAATAAACGTTATAATTTCAATAGCTTTGTCTATGAGCACTATAGGCAAACAGCTACGAAACGTTTCGACCACTTTATTAGTGAGGCAATGCAACAAGTTGATTCAGAAGCTGTAATTGATCGACATTCTGAGCTGCGTAAGATCATTGAAAAATTATGGTCCAATCGAAGCATATCTTCTTTTCCCGCAGATAGTATTTTTCGTGAGAAAGGAGGTATGACTATAACGACATCTCCATTAATATATGGCCATCATTATGAGATGACACTTGAAGTGCTAGCTTCACTAAATTTAATAGAGCCATATAACTGGAAAATTGGCAGCGGTATTATGGGAGACAACTATATTCCTGAGAAGATAGAGCTATATAGCTTTAATTACTATTTATTGACAAAGCTAGGTGTTCGCTTCATGGAATTAGTTAATCAGGCACGCCTCAATTCTTCTGACTAACAAAAGTAGTCTAGAGTTCAAATTTCATCTCGATTCGCATAACATCTCTCATGGAACGTGTAGATACATACGCCAACCCGACCTATTGCCCCAGGTGACAGAAACGTTGATATTGACCATTTCTGGCAAATTTTGACATTATTCGACATGAATGGCAGGATGCCGGGGAATAATGTTACAGGGAGGCATTCACCATGGGTAATAGCCTAAACGTTTCTTTGACCGATGAGTTACGGCGCTTTGTAGATGCTCGCGCCGGCGATCAGGGCTTATATTCAACGCCGAGTGAATATATTCGCGATCTGATCCGCCGCGACATGGAAGGCACGGCTATCCTGACCAAGGTGCGGCGCGGTCTGGACGACATCAGCAATAATCGCTTTGCAGAAGAAAGCGTGCTGGACATTCTTGAGGAATATAAATAGTGGCCAGCCGCAACTATGTCCTCACGCCAGGTGCGGTCGATGATATCCGCGAGATAGCTGATTGGTCTTCTGAGCATTGGGGCAAGGAAAGAACGGTCAAGTACCTCGCCGAATTGCACGAAGGTTTGGAATATATTGCAGCGAATTTTAAAGTTTTTGAGAAGAGCGAGGCACGTAGCGACTTAAGCGGCGGCACCGGCTTGCTGCTCTATCCGGTCAACAAGCATTTCATCGCATTCATTCCTATCGGCGAGCAATCAATCGCTGTTGCCGCCGTCATTCGCCAGGGCCGCGATATTCCGGCCATTCTTCAAAAAGACGGCTTCGCTATCCGCCGCGATTTAAAAGAAATTAACGACAAGATCGCACGAGGATTAATTACATTGCCAGGTAGCCAGTAGGACCGGCGCATCCACGAAGCACGCATATTCCGTTACTCCCATTCGCATAACCTCTTATGGAACTCGCGTCCAGGTTTAGCTGGTGTGCCGCTTTCATCAATAAAACAAAGGTGCATTGGTCAATGTCCCAGCCCTTGGAAGAAGCTCTTGCAACACGAAATCAACTCTCCCGAAGCCTTCCGTAAGGCCTTCAACGCGTCACGCGAGACAATCGAAAAATTAGAACTTTACGAGAACGAACTCAAACGCTGGCAGCGCGCCGTAAACCTTGTGGCCCCCAGCACGCTTGAGCGGATCTGGCACCGCCACTTTGCTGACAGCGCGCAGCTCACCGAATTTATCTCACCAACTGCTGGTCATCTGGTCGATATTGGCTCTGGTGGTGGTTTTCCCGGACTGGTTCTTGCCATTTTGCTCCGCGAAAAAAGTGACTTAAAAGTCACACTTGTCGAAAGTGATGGCAGAAAAGCAGCATTTTTGCGCGAAACGGCACGAAGGATAAAAATTCCCGTGGAGATTATGTCGACACGAATCGAAAGCAATGCAAGTGTAAAGGAACTAAATAATGTGGATACCGTAACGGCGCGTGCGTTTGCGCCCTTCGACCGATTGTTCGGCCTCGTATTCCCAGTTTTTTCGCGTCAGACCGTTGGCATTTTTCTCAAGGGCCGCGATTTCGCCCTCGAGATTGAAAGTGCCCGTCAGACGTGGGCGTTCGAGTATGAGTTACGGGAAAGCAAAACTGACAGTGAAGGCCGCGTTGTCGTTGTACGGGATCTCGCACGAAAACCGGAGGCTTAAGGTCGTGACGGGTCAGATAGGTTGGAACGGACTTCGTACACTGGCACTCGCTAACCAAAAAGGTGGCGTGGGCAAAACAACAACAACGATTAATCTGGGAACTGCACTGGCAGCGATTGGCGAAAAAGTCCTCATTATTGACACGGATTCGCAAGGCAACGCCAGCACCGGCGTCGGCGTTGCGCCCAGCAGTCGGGCGCTGACAACCTATGACGTGTTGGCCAGCGAGGCGGGCCTTTTGCAGGCTGCACAACGCACACAGGTGCCGGATCTTTTCATTGTGCCGGCAACACCGGATCTGGTCGGTTTTGAAGCCGAGCATTACGTGGATCGCAATCGTGCCTTTCGGCTGCGCGATGCGATCACCGCCCTGGTTGGCAATCAGCAGGCGATGTCCCAGGAAAAGCCTTTTTCCTACGTGCTCATCGATTGTCCGCCGTCGCTGTCGCTTTTGACGCTGAATGCTCTGGTTGCAGCCAACGCGGTCCTCGTTCCCATGCAGTGTGAATTTTTCGCGCTTGAAGGCATCAGCCAGCTGCACGAAACGATCGAGCAGATCCGCGCAACGCTCAATCCAGGCCTTGAAATCCAGGGTGTTGTGTTGACCATGCACGACTCACGCACAGCCCTTTCAAGGGAAGTGGCCGAAGAGGTACGCAATTATTTTGGTTCGAAGGTTTATCAGACAATCATCCCGCGCAATGTCAAGATTGCCGAGGCGCCGTCTTACGGGCAACCGATTCTCATCTACGATTATGATTGTCCAGGCAGCCAGGCTTACGTCAGTCTGGCCACCGAGATTATTGAGCGCGAACGCGCAGTACAGGCAGCCTGATGACATTGCTGTAACGATAACTGTAGGGGATTGAAGCAAATGGCTGTGACACCTATGCCCACCAATAAGGGGCGTCTCGGCAGAGGGTTGAGGTCACTAATCGGGGATCAGAACGCACCTAATCCGAACCTGCCGTCGGAAGGCGTGCAGCGCATTGTGGCGGTCGATCAATTGCAGCCCAGTCCGTTCAATCCACGTCAGGAATTTCGCGAAGACGAACTGACGGAACTGGCAGACTCCATTCGCCAATGCGGCCTGATCCAGCCGCTCATCGTACGCGAGCATGACGAAGGCGGCTACGAAATCGTGGCAGGTGAACGCCGCTGGCGCGCGGCTCAACGGGCGGGCATTCATATGGTGCCAGTCATAGTGCGTGCGCTTGCCGATCAGGAAGTTCTCGAGATGGCGATCATCGAGAACGTGCAGCGCACCGATCTCAATGCGATCGAGGAGGCCACAGGCTACAGCGAGCTGATCGAGCGGTTTAATTATACGCAGGACAGGCTTGCCGAAGTGATCGGCAAAAGCCGCCCGCACCTTGCCAACATGCTACGCCTGCTCAAGCTGCCGCCGTCGGTCCAGGCCATGGTGCGCGAGAGCCGCTTGACGGCGGGACACGCCCGCGCCTTGATCGGCCGCGACGACGCCGAGGTCCTGGCCCAGCGCATTATCGAGCAGGATTTGACCGTCCGCGATGTCGAAGCCCTCGTACAGAGCCTCGATCTTTCCGCCGAGCACCCGCCCATGCGCCGCTCCAAGGAAAAAGACGCCGACACGCGCGCCTTCGAGCAACAGTTAACCGAAGTTCTGGGCCTCAAGGTCGAAGTCAAACGCGGCAGCGGCGAAAGCGGCATGCTGGCGATCAAATATGCAAACTTCGAACAGCTCGAATATCTCCGCGAGCGCCTTGCCGGCGGACATGAGCGGTGATTGATATTTACTGTGCAAAGCTGTCCGATGTCCCCCATGTCAGTTCGATAATTATGCCTGTTTTGTCCTTTCGCCAAGGCTTTGTCGTGAACCTTTTCCAGACACATTGAAAGAGATCTTCTGAGGTCTGGTCTTAGCGAAGGCCGTCACGTCCGCTTATATTCGAATAACGGACGTAAGAGAGGTGATGTTACAAAACAAAGTATTCTGCAACAAAATCGCGTGCCAGGCCGACCAGTATATGCGATTCTGTAAGATGTCCTGACAACGTCGGCTCATTTGCCCATTGCTGAAGCGATCCGGGACAATCCGCTAATCAGAGCTATGAACCAACCAGTCATCATGTCCATGGCGAATGCGGATAATGACAACGTCTCCGTTTTCATCAACGTCGTATATAATGACATGTACGCCGCAACCATGAATTCTCACCGGCGGCTTGAACTCATCACGATCCCGCGACAGGCCAGGGAAATCAGATAGTAGCTCGAAAGTCTTTTTTAGTTTCTCTGCGTAGGCTTCAGCCTGAGCCACACCAAATTTCCGGTATCCCTCAATGTAGATGTCAATTAGGTCCTGCTCAGCAGAGCGGGTAAGCCGGTATGCCATTACCGATTTTGTGCCCCGCCCGCTTGCTTGCGCGCCACCTCCAAGATCTGATCTATAGATTTATTGGTAATGCCGCTTGCGAGGCCTTCGTCGATCAACCTTTGAAGCTGCTCGATCTTTCCGGTACGCTCTTGATCTTGGCGAATAAGATCTCTGACGTAATCGCTCGCATTGCTATAACGACCGGTCTCTGTTTGCGCATTGACCCAATCCTTCATCGGGTCGGGTAGTGAGATATTCATGGTTGCCATATCGCTAGTCTCCTTGCCTCTATAATGGCAAAGATTGGCAACAAATGTCAAATAGCGATACTAGATGTCGCGATTTCCATAAGAAAAATTATGCGAAGCGGAACTTATTTTTGATCAATTAGATTTTTTTCTTGAGGTTTGGGTGACTTCTTCAATCTGTGCTTCGCTCAATCCAGCTAGCCGTCCTAGGCTAGCTGCAAGACCGCGCGGCAATTTTGAAAGTTCGGGAAGTGAAGGTGCAGCTTGCTCTTGTGAAATATTAGGAAAACACTCGATCGCAGTACGCCAATCTGTGAAACCCGCACGCCACACTAAATCATTTGGTCTTAAGTGGCCAAGTTCTATAAACTTATGCAATTCGTCATCTGACAATGGGCCATGTTGCTGACCATCTCGTGCTAAATACCACTCGATTTGTGCAGATTGTGTAGGAAGATTAGCCTTAAACTTCGGCTCTTCTTCGCCGAAATAGTCGGTGTTGACATCGCTAGACCAAGATATTTTGTTTTTAGAAAATAGCCGCCGTGTTTTTTTTTGTAAATTTAGCTGCTGCCTTCCATAGTCGTCGCGCACTATTCTTTATTTTATCATTCCATTTTTCATCGTAGAGAATGTCAAGCCCTGCTTTGATTGCCTGCAAGGTATCACGAACAATGGAGACAACTGACGAAGCGTCGATATTGATAAGATTTATTGTCAGTTTTATTTCAGATCTACCTCTTGCAATCACTTCCCGCGCTTTTTCCAACTCTGACTTATCAGATCGTCCCAACGGATCACTATTATAAGATGATTTTATAACTGCCTCTGTGTCTGACAGGCGTTCAATAAGCTCATCACGCTCAACATTAGGTATTATATTTTGAGGGCGCACTACAGCTTTTAGCAATTTATTTTCTACACGATCAGAAAAACTTGCAAGTTCGGTATATAGAAACATGTCATGATGTGCGTCGGCACTTTGAATACTAAGCCGTAAATTGCGGCAGAGCATGCAAAAATTCCTCCAGGCATCTGAGTTGTTTTGGGTGAACGCTAAATCGAAAGAAGCGGCCAATTCGGCAAAGTCGTTGTCCCATTCTGGACGCCACTGATTTGATCGTGCGCGATCATTCTCGCTGAGACCTTTCTAGGCCTGCAATCCTATCAATTCATGCTGATCGAACAGCATTTTGGCCTCTACCCAATGTGAAATCGCAGATACTATCTATGTGACTGTCTTAGACTATATAGAATTATTTTTTCAACTCTTTGGCGCGTTTCTAATGTCCCGGAAACGACCGTTTGCGGGATATGTATTTCATCCAGTCTCTATCTGGTCGATGAAAGCCTTTATCTGAGGCTCAATGCGCTGCATGATCTGGCGCCATGCCCGACCGGAATATCCGGCGGTGATCATCACGACATCCTCGCCAAGGCGGTGAAAAAAGATAGTCTGGCTGTTCCGAATGGTGGCGTAGCGGTATATCGGGGAATGATGCTCCGCATCCACTCTGCCAAAGCCTGGATCGGCTAAGGCCATTTGTTCCAGTTCCGTGATTTGCCCCAACGTGCGTTCGGCAACAGGCCTTCCCCATTTGCGGGCGCTGTATTTATAGATGCGCACAAGATCGTCTTCGTAACGCGGCGTTTAGAAAATATCAGGCATCATCTTCCGCGCGCATTTCGCGCTCGGCTCGTTCGATAATCTTGCTCATATCCCCTTTGCGGTAATTGCCCACGGCGAGCTGCGCATATCCTTCCAGCAATCCGGCTTCCAAGTCATAAGTTGGCTGATCGGCCATATCGTGCCGGATCAAGTCGCGGATATATTCGCTTTGGTTCTCATAGAGGCCATCGGGTCCGATAACCGCTTCAAGATGGGCGGCCATTGGGCCTCTCACCCTGACATTAATGCGAGCTTCGCGTTGATCTTCGGCTTTGCTCATGGTGGCCCCTGTATTTTAATCTGACATCAATTTTAATCATATCATCTGTCGCAATGAACATCAATTCTGCGCGACACCATCTCGTAAGGGTGGTTTGTAAGACAACGTTGTTGAGATCTTTTGTACTCCATCGAAGCAGAATAATTCGATTTGATAGAGCGACACATAAATCGCCCCAGCATACACTGCCCCAGCATACACTGCATAGTCTGTGCAATCCTCATAAGAGTTGATTTAGAGAGTTGATTTAGCGACAGTCTTTCAATACTGTCGTTATCGGTGGTTTTACCGTCGAAAGATATCGGTAATGAAAAGGGAACACGGTGAGGACGACCCATCAAGGGCCAAATCCGTGGCTGCCCCCGCAACTGTAAGCATCAAGCAAAGTCCGAAAATGCCACTGGTCTCGAGGGATTGGGAAGGGCGGACGGAGCAATGACGTGCAAGCCAGGAGACCTGCCACCGTTACAGAGCGATCCCCCAATCATATAAAATCCGCACGGCGGGTGCGGGAAGGAAAAACACAATGCATATTGAACCAGGCGTTGTTGACGGCGCCAAAATGGCCTTAAGTTATGCCACAGCTGCAGGTGCTTTCGCTATTACAGGCAAGCTTATTCTCGACACTATTCGCAATGACGGCGGCATCTTAGCTTTAATGGTGCGCAGCCTCATCACGACAGCCTTTGTCTTCTGCTTTTTCGAGATTCTTCCGCACTATCCTGTTGGTATCAGTGAGGTACACTTTATTCTCGGCGCAACACTTTATCTTGTCTTCGGTCCTGGTGCAGCAGCCATTGGCTTGTCAGCGGGCTTACTTTTGCAAGGTTTGTTTTTCGCACCATCTGATCTGCCGATGTATTTCGTAAACGTGACAACCTTGCTTGTACCTCTCTGGGCCGTCAGTGAGCTTGCTAAACGCGTTGTTCCACGCGGCACAGCTTACATTGAACTTAAATACTTGCAGGTCTTAGCGCTTTCTACAGCCTATCAGGGTGGCGTTATTGCGTGGGTCGCATTCTGGGCCTTCTACGGCCAAAGCTTTGGAGCCGAAAACACGCAAAACGTGCTTAGTTTCAGTGCTTCCTATTCGGTGGTTATCTTAGTCGAGCCGGTGCTGGACCTTCTTATTCTGGCGGGTGCAAAGAGCCTTGCGCCACTCTCTAAGTCTGGCGTTTTCTATAATCGTCTCCACCACGTTGAAGTTTAAGACGCATTTCATAGCGTGCCTTCGTGCGCGGAAAGTTGAGAGCGCTCTTGCTCTCAACTCTTCTGATATGGTTGCCCGCCGTCTTTGCAGTGAAGCCCGATTGACAATTGTGATGCTGATCTCAAACTCTGCTCACACAACTCTTGCAGCAAACCAAGCGTAAGATCTTGGATACTTGATAAATTCCGCCTTGTTGCTCATTAGATTAGATCACGCACACTCTCAAATGCTGCGGTTAAGTGTCAACAGACCACTAGTGGTCTGTATCACTTAAAATATTGGGTTAGGACGTCCAAATTTTATTTCTGCCAAGGCGCGGTGAGTGCAGTGATACGAGTATCATAAGCGAGCCGCAACACCGGCAGAAACAAAATTTGGGCGCCTTCGGTCACGTCTCCCGGTTTGTGAGGGCGTCGGCCAGACTTTTGCGATGCACCACATCGCCTGCGTCTGACCTCCTGCTCACAAACCGGGATACGTGATCCTAACCTAACATTTTAAGTGATACAGACCACTAGCCAGATGAGGGCTGCTATCTTACATCTGCAGGATATAAACGCAAAGGATCTGGCATTTATTATATCCTCAAAAAGAGTCAGCTGACAAAACAATCATGACAGCACACATACTTGACGAACTGGCGGAGACCATCCGCGCGCGGCGGGCTGAGAATGCGGATAAGTCCTACACCCGGCAGCTTCTCGATTCAGGCCCTGAGCGCTGCGCAAGGAAGCTCGGCGAGGAAGCCGTCGAAACGGTGATTGCCGGTATTGCGCAGACGGATGAAGAGTTGACTGCGGAAGCGGCTGATCTGATCTATCATTTACTCGTTTTGCTCGAATCGCGTGGTGTCTTACTGGATGACGTATTTGATGTCCTGCGCAAGCGTACGGGCACCTCAGGGCTCGCAGAAAAAGCATCCCGGACCAGCTAATGCAGCAGCAATCCTTGCCACTTGGTTTTTCGCCTTACCACGTTTTCAAGCGGGATGAGTGGGCACGGTTGCGCGCCGACACTCCGATGACGATTGCGCCTGAAGATCTTGAGCACTTGTCAGGCCTCATCCACGAGCTGTCGCTGGAGGAGGTTGAGCAGATTTACCTGCCTTTGTCACGCTTGCTCAATCTTTATGTGCAGGAAGCGCAGAAGCTGCACACCGTTTCACAAAAGTTTCTTGGCAACTGGGATGGCAAGGTGCCGTTCGTTTTGGGAATTGCCGGCTCGGTCGCGGTTGGCAAAAGCACAACGGCACGCGTCCTGTGCGCTTTGCTGGCACGCTGGTCGGATCATCGCCGCGTTGGCCTGGTGACAACCGATGGCTTCCTCTTACCTAACGCGGAACTGGAAGCGCGCGATATTATGCACCGCAAGGGATTTCCCGAGAGTTTCAATACCGGGCGGCTTTTGCGGTTTCTTGCCGAAGTAAAGTCTGGCAGTTGTGTCGTTGAAGCGCCGCTTTATTCCCACTTCCATTACGACGTTGTGAAAGATCAGACGCTGCGGTTTGAAAATCTCGATATTCTTATCGTCGAAGGCCTTAATGTGCTCCAGCCCGCCCGGTTGCCAAAAAAAGGCGACGCTATTCCATATGTTTCAGATTTTTTTGATTTTTCGATTTACATTGATGCCGACACGGATATTTGCGAAAGCTGGTATGTCACGCGTTTTCTGCGTCTGCGTGAGACAGCATTCCAGCACCCTGACGCTTATTTCCACCGTTATGCAAAATTAACCGATGAAGAAGCCGTTGCACGTGCTCGTGAAATATGGCGGAGTATTAATCTTAAAAATTTGCTGGAAAACATACTGCCAACCCGCGGCCGGGCACAACTCATTCTTAAAAAAGGGCCAGATCACTGTATTGAAAGCGTATCTCTGCGCAAAATATAATATACGAGTGTATTATACCGGTCCAGACATGAACTGACACATCTCAAGCCTCAAAAAATGCGGTCAATCAAAGCTGCAAACCCAAATCACATGAGTCAGTTCATGTCTAGACCGGTATTATTCATCGAGATGCAAATAAAATGAAAAAGCCATGCCTTTTGGGGGAAGGCATGGAACAAGTTTATAGTCCGGGTGTGCAGTTCTGAAATTTAAATTTATCGAATACAATCAGATGCAGTATTCCAGCCCTTGATCCTGCGTTTGCTGCAGCAGACAATGCGCGATACTTGCCTGAAAGCCGCTGACGAATGAAACAGGCCTATCGGCAAGATGAGCATATTCCGCCAGTGCATCCTGCGCTCTTTTAAAACAGCGATTCTTGGGAATGTCGCTGCCGGCACTTTTTTTGCCGGCCTCGGCTTTATGCAGCCTGCTGTTGACCTTACGGGCGTGGCTGGTCCGCGTATGAGCGGTCTGGCCATTTAAAGTCAGGCTACCATAAGACGCAGCATGCAACGGCTGCAAAAGCGCCTCATGGTTGGCTTTGAATTTATCGCGTAGTCTGCGAATGGTTGATGGATCGTCAAAGCCAAGCTGTTTAATCGCTGTTGTTACGCGCAACTGAGGGTCACGCTCCATAGCCTCTGCAATAGCGAGCAGTCGGCTTCTGTCATCTATGCCGCTGCCTTTCGGCCGGCCACGTCGTTGTCTGTGCTTGTCTAACATTGTTTAGCTCGGGCGAATTGAGAATCATTTGAATTAAACATGCCTGCTTTATTTAAAATAGCCAAGGATTTTAAATATTTGGGAAGGGATTTTAATGTAATTTTTATGTTTTAAGTTGCAAGCATACGCTAAATAATAAATTTTTTATTGCGCATAAAAAATGCATCCGCGCAAAATTCTTTCCAGTCACATACATGCACTACAGCAGGGATTTGGATTTTGCCAGCTCTAATAAACTCATTTCCGGGCGCGCACCGATATGCGAAATAATTTCACTTGCCGCCAGGCAGCCGAGGCGCCCACATATACCTATATCTAAATCTCTTGCATATCCAAACAGGAAACCCGCCGCATAAAGATCTCCCGCACCTGTGGTATCAACCAGTTTTTTAACCGGATATGCTGGGATGGTCGCCGTTTCATCTGCTGAAATAATAATGGAACCTTTTTCACTTCTTGTCAGTGCAGCAAGCTTAACGTCCCGGCTTATTTTTTCTGCGGCGATATCAAAGTTATCTACCTCATAAAGCGATGTAACTTCACTTTCATTGGCAAAAACAATATCGACATCCGAGCGTATAAATTCGAGAAACGCATCGCGGTGCCGGTCAACGCAAAATCCGTCGGAGAGTGTCATTGAAACCAAGCGCCCGGCCTGCTTGGCAATCTGTGCGGCTTGCCTGAAGCAGTCCTTTGCCGCATCGCTGTCAAAAAGGTACCCTTCAAGATAAAGAATTTTCCCGGCTGTGATCAAATCGTGATCCAAATCCTTAGCCCCCAGTTCAGGGCTAATGCCTAGAAAAGTATTCATAGTGCGCTCACCATCCGGCGTGACCAGGATAATTGATCGGGCTGTCGGGGCACCACCGTTTGCTGGCTGGGTGCGGTAATCGACACCTGTGGACTTTATATCGTGAGCAAATATCCTGCCGAATTCGTCGTCGGCGACTTTGCCGATGTAGGAGGCTTTGCCACCAAGCGATGCAACGCCGGCAATCGTGTTCGCAGCTGAACCGCCTGATATCTCGACTGCCGGTCCGATCGCATCGTAAAGGCTTGAAATGGTCTCGGCGTCGACAAGGCGCATGTGGCCTTTGGGAGCGTCGTGTTGTGTAAGAAAAGTGTCATCGCAGCGTGCAATAATATCGACAATTGCATTGCCAATGCCAACAACATCGTAATGATGTTCACTCATATCTGTTCTCCTGTCCGTACATGTGTGTCGGCATGTGCGATTGGCGAAATTTCTGATGTACCGCTCTTCAGGCCAAACCTTCCGGCAGTAGTTCAAGGAAACACAGCTGTAAAGACTGGCAAAAATATTATGCAATACTTGAACTACATCAATTCAAAACAAAACTATAAAGTACTGATCAATATTTTCAAGCTTTATACGCGTTCCGACAAGATCGCACACATCTGCTGCGCGCCCTTAAGGCTCCCTTCGTACAGATGCTATTTATCAGTCTTATGATTCTTCTCCTCTTCATCAGCGGTTTGGTTGGTTTTTCTGCAACGCAGCCTTCCGTTTACTATGCCACCACGCCACACCGCCGCCGCGACGGTTCTCTTATAGTATTGGTGGTAATATCGAATTATGCTGGCTCACGGAATTGGAGATGAAATATGTCGGATCAAGCAAATCAAGCTCAGGCAGTTAATCAGGGGCCGTTGTCACCCGGCGCTGTAAAAGCCTTGAAGATTGCCATCGTTGTCATGGGCATTATGATTATCATCGGCATAGCACTGGTGATTGGTCGCGTTATCTATCTTGTCTCCAGGCCAAACGCGCCTCAAGCATCCATTCAGGACGCCGCGCAGTATGAACTGGTGCCATCCATTAATCTTCCCATACCTGCCGGAGCGACGGTCGAGCATGTAATGCTGGATGGCCCACATATCGCAGTGACATTCAATGCCGGGGACCACTCCAGTATTGTCATTTTTAATTTGTCGACGGGCAAGAAAATCACTGACATTCAACTCAAGCCCGGTGCGCTATCTGCTAATGCTGTTCCTCAAGGTGAGTGATCATCAACGATGCACTGATCGTATCCTTATGACTTCACCAGATTATCGATTGCCTTGAGTGGGGAAAGAACCGCCTCCAGTTCACTAAGTGGGATAGCGCTAGGACCATCACACAGTGCCTGATCCGGATCGGTGTGAGCCTCGATGAACAGACCGGCAAGGCCCACTGCAACACCGGCGCGGGCAAGTTCCTTAAACTGGTGTCTGCGGCCGCCGGAAACCGCGGCGCCGACCTCGCGAATTTGTAGGGCGTGCGTCACATCGAATGTCACCGGCGCATTACCGCTGGCATTTTTCATAACGCCAAAGCCCAGCATATCGACAATCAGATTGTCGTAGCCAAAGCAGCTGCCGCGTTCGCACAGCATCACTTTGTCATTGCCGAGTTTTACAAATTTTTCTTTGACGTGGGCGACCTGTGACGGGCTCATGAATTGCGGTTTCTTGGCGTGAATGATGGCTCCGGTTTCAGCCATAGCACGTACTAGATCGGTTTGCCGGGCCAGAAAGGCCGGCAGCTGTATGATCTCACAAACTTGCGCCACTGATGCCGCCTGGTGCGGCTCGTGAACGTCGGTAATCACTGGAACGTCGAATGTTTTAGAGACCTCCTCAAGAATTTTGAGGCCTTCCTCCATGCCGGGGCCGCGAAATGAACCGGCCGAAGACCGATTTGCCTTATCAAAGGAAGCTTTGAAAATGTAGGGAATGTCGAGTCGGCTGGTTACATCCTTGAAGGTTTCCGCCGCGGTCATCGCAAGATCGCGCGACTCGATAACGTTGATGCCGCCGATAAGCACCAGAGGCTGATCATTGCCAATGGCAAAGTTTCTAAGTTGGACGGTGCTCATGTTTAGGCTCCGGTGTAGAAGTGATAAAATGATTGATGGAAGATAAATTTAAGGCTCGTTGTCAGTCATCGCCTGCGAAACCGGCTCAGGTGAATTCTCGTCTGGCATAGAACGATATGTTCAAAGCACCTTCGCGCATGGGGATCTGCGTGATGTAGGAACAGCGTTCCACCAATAAATCAGGTACGCGACAGAGATAATTTACCTCCGACGGTTTCGCGCGCAATAACTGCGACATGCATTAAATCAGTCAGAATTTGCCGCAGATAATCTGGGTTTGCAAGTGGGGATAGCCCAATTCCTGGCATATCGATATGATGTGCCGGTCGAAGTATGTTAGGTTGAAAGCCATCGCTATTACGCGAGAGCATCACAGTGCGAGGGATTATGGTTCGAGAATTGCCGAAAACATTTGCATTCTGGATTTGGCAGTCTGCGCGTGCAGTAGTTTTAATGTTGTGGAGGATTTTCCGCCCTGCTTTGCGCTTTATCGGTGCTGTTCTGATGGTGGCTGCGATATTTGCCTTAACTGCTGATGTGACGCGTTGGCAGATCGGTGAAGTTGTTCCTCTGTTCCATTCCCTTGCTCACCATATAGAAACGATAGCGCCTGCCACTTATAAGAAAATGGCAGAGGAAATTATCGCACTACACCCTATGATCTGGGATTATGGATTATTTATACTCTTGTCTACGCCGGCCTGGTTGATTTTTTCATCATTCAGTATAGCGCTTATATTTGCCGGTCGCGAGCGACGGAATGTCGATATATTCATCAATTAATTCAAAAATTTATCACATATCTGGCTGCCTTATGATAACCGCGCCCGAGTAGATGGTTCATCGAATGCGTCGTCCGACAACTGCCTATGAGCTCTGGTTTTGATGATCCACTGAGGTTAAGTGGTTACTGCAAAACCACGCTGTTGCGTGCGCGTTCCCCATTATTTGTGGTCTCCTTTATGAAATCTCCAGCAATGCCAAGCAATAATAAGATCACCAGCAACGTACTCAGCAGCACCAGAAATACGTTGTGCTGACTGTTGAGCTGGGCGATTTCCTGTTCTGGTTCTAATTTATTCTGATCCGAAAGGCCCAATATGCGCCGAGGAAATGACATCATGACATTGCCGCGGTCCACCACTTCTTCGCCAACGCGCTTCGCAATCTGTTGTGCTATAATCGGGAACGGAAACTTCGGATCATTGTCCTTTTCGTTGGTGCGGCCAAGCATGATTGTTTCGCCGTCTTTCAGGATGAGACGTACGGTGCACATCATCATGGGTGCGTAACGCCCACCTAAAATTTCACATCTTTGTTCAACGGATTGGATATCTTCGTAGGGGATATCTCTTGACTCGTAGAAAATTACAGGGACGGTGCCGCCACCGCCGCTCGGGAGCGTGAAGGCGACTGACTTTTCGCCAATGTCAACTTTGGCACGCAGGGAAAATATCAGCTCGAAGACAATCAATGCCATCAGAATAGTGAAAAGAACAGCCAGCAGCGAAAGCTGCCAGGTGTCCACCCATAACCCACTGCTTATACGCTGAAAGAGCATGGCAGGCAGGCTGATGTAGAACGGCAGTAGCAGAATAAACGCAAAGCTGAAGAACAACTTACGTCCCGCTCCGCACTCGTAATAGGTCTGATCGGCACCCGAAACCGTTGACAAAGGTGTATTCGGTTGCTGCAAGTTTGTGTCTGCTGCGGTTGTTTCAGCCATCAAGCACTCCTGTCATGCTATATACTAAACCATAATACTGCATCATATCGTGTTTTGCGTATAGCAATATCGTGAGGTGTCTATTTTTACCAGATGCTGTATGCATGTTCACACTGGATGCAAGTCGTATGGATGGGATGCACCTTAAAATAAGACATTGCTTCGTGCGGAAACTGACGGCACCCCTGGACATTGTGTGCAACAAATGCGCTCAACTGAGGAGGATATAGGATGTTTTTTCGCAAATCCCTTGAAATGCCCACGGCGGAGACTGCCTTGGCTGGCCGCGCAGAGCCAATCGCAACGGCAGAGCGCCATTTTGTCTTTGATCGTCCGCTTAAAAAATCTTTTCCCGACAACATTGAGACGGCAATTTTCGGCATGGGTTGTTTTTGGGGCGCTGAGCGTATGTTCTGGAAGCTTGGTGCTGACAGGGTGTGGATAACGGCCGTTGGATATTCCGCAGGTCTGACGCCCAACCCGACTTACGAAGAGGTGTGCAGCGGGCGTACAGGCCACAATGAAGTGGTATGTATCGCCTTTGATCCTGCCGTCACACCTTATGAAAATCTGCTGAAAATCTTCTGGGAAGGCCATGATCCAACGCAGGGCATGCGCCAGGGCAATGACATTGGCACGCAGTACCGTTCCGGTATTTATGTCACCTCGCAGCAGCACCGTTCCGCGGCTGAGGCATCGCAAGATGCGTTTCAACGTGTACTCGCCGCAAACGGCTATGGTCCCATCACAACCGAGATCCTCGATGCCGGAGAATTTTATTACGCAGAAGATTACCATCAGCAGTATCTCGCCAAGGTGCCGCACGGTTACTGTGGATTGGGCGGCATGGGTCTGTCATGCCCGGTCGGCCTGGAGACGCAGTGATGCGGTTTGGTCGTGGATGATTTCTTATCGCCAGATCGGCTGGGCTACATAAATCTTTATAATGCTGATGGATAATACCAAGATCATCGGCGGGGACAATAAATCGCGAATGGCCTGTATCGCTTAAAATGATGGAGTGGGACGATTTTAGGTCATACAGACCGCTGGAGTAACACCGTGAAAGCTTGACATCATGAGAGATATGGAATTTCCGGGTCGTTCGCCTGTTCATGCGCCTGAAGGCATGGCGGCGACGTCCCATCCGCTTTCGACACAGGCCGCCGTGGAGATTTTACGTGCGGGCGGTAATGCCATGGATGCTGCGGTTGCTGCATGCGCGGTGCAATGCGTGGTCGAGCCAGGGTCGACAGGTATTGGCGGCGATAACTTCTGTATTTATGCGCCTGAGGGTTCAAGCGATCTGATTGCCTTTAATGGTTCCGGTCGGGCACCGGCCGCTGCGACGGCTGCCTGGTATACTGCACAGGGCATCGCCAAAATCGAACGCCAGTCTCCCCACGCTGTAACTATCCCAGGCGCCATTGATGCCTGGGCCACACTTGTCCGCGATCACGGCAGCCGCCAACTGGGTGAATTGCTCCAACCCGCAATCCGCTACGCGCGCGACGGTTATCCCGTGTCGTCGCGCGTCAGCATTGGTCTGGCGAGCCAGGCGGAGCTGATCGGCAAGGACGCAGCTTCAGTGCGCGTATTCATGCCAAATGGTAAAACGCCAAGAGTGGGTGAAATGCACCGCCAGCCGCAACTGGCTGATACATTAGATAAAATTGCAAACCACGGTCCGGATGTTTTTTACAAAGGTGAAATTGCCGATGATATCGTCGCCTACCTGCAATCCAGGGGTGGTCTTCACACGATGGAGGATTTCGCTAACGCCCGGGGAGAATATGCCAATCCCATCAAGACGAATTTCCGCGGCTACGATGTCTACCAGTGTCCGCCGAACGGCCAGGGCGTCATTGCGCTGCTGCTCTTGAATATCGTGTCAGAGATGGATCTTGATGGCAGCGAACCGATCACGCTGGCGCGCATGCACGCTGAAATCGAAGCTGGTCGCCTTGCCTATCGCGATCGCAATATCTATGTCGCCGATCCAGCCCAGGTCGATGTGCCGATAGACTGGCTTCTTTCACATGAGCTTGCAGGTCGGATGCGGACCGCCATTGATCCTGCCAGAGCGTTGAATCAGCTGCCGGAATTCACTGCACCACGTCATGACAGCACCGTCTATATCGCCGTGGTCGATAAGCATCGCAATTGCTGCAGTTTCATCAATACGCTGTTTGACGGGCTTGGCAGCGTGCAGATGGCGCCAAAATCCGGCGTTGTGCTGCAAAACCGCGGCCAGGGTTTTGTGCTCGACCCGGACCACCCCAACTGCATTGCACCGAACAAGCGGCCGCTGCATACAATTATCCCCGGCATGGTCTGCAAGGCCGGCCGTGCGGTGATGCCCTATGGTGTCATGGGCGGCCAGTATCAGGCTTTTGGCCACATGCAGTTTCTCACCCGCTTTTTTGATTACGGCCTCGACATTCAGGAAGCGCAGGACAGCCCGCGTTTCTTCCCCAATCCCTATTCCGGTGAAGTCGAGGTGGAAGGCAGCGTCCCGGCCGTGATTCAGGCCGGGCTGCGTGAGAAAGGCCACAGGCTTGTCAAGCCGCCCAAGCCGATCGGCGGCAGTCAGGCAATCTGGATTGATTACGAACAAAACGTGTTGACCGCCGGCTCCGATCCGCGCAAGGACGGCTGCGCAATCGGGTTTTGATAGGGAGCAGTTTTCAAATGTTTGGCACCAGCGTAGAAGGCGTTGTCCATAAGGTTACTGACGGAGATACAGTTCAGGTCACGGCGCAAAATCAGCTTCTTAAAGTCCGGGTGCTTGGTCTGGATACAGAGGAAAGCAATCCCGGTGGCAACAAGCCGGTAACGGAGTGGGGCAAAGAGGCCACGCGCTTCACAACCGCATTGCTTCCTCAAGGCTCGCCAATCACGGTTGAATTTCCAGGTAGCGCCCCGTTTCTGATCGATGGAAATATCAACCGAAGTTATCTCGACAATTTTGGCCGTCCGCTTGGATTCCTGCACCTGGACACGCCGCAGGAGGGGACTGCAAACTTTTCCGAACTGATGATCAAAAAGGGTTTCAGTCCTTATTTCGTCAAGTATGGCCGGGCACAGTTTCCAGAGTATGATGCTCTTTTTGCAGCTGCAGAAATCGAAGCGCAGCGCGCCAATATTGGGGTTTGGAACCAGAAAGAGGCAAATGGCATTACGGATGAGGCGAAGGCACCGCGTAACTATGCCCAGCTGTCCGTCTGGTGGGAATTGCGCGCCCGTATCATTGATATCTACCGTGACCTCAAGTCCAGGCATCCCGGCGCAGATCTTTTCAACACCCGTCTCGATTACGTAGAGTTGCTTGAGAAGGCGGAGAAAGGCGATAGTGCAACGGTATTTATGGAATTGCGCGAAAGCCATGTGGTGGACGGTACGCACCGCGCATTCAGGAGCGGCTCACAAGCTCAGCCATTTCAGCTTTTTCTGCCTGATGCCGCACGCCCCGAGATCGTCGAAATTCTCAATCTTGCCGATAATCGCTATGTCGCCAATGGCGAGGGCTTTCCACGCCGCAACTACGCCTACATCAGCGGACCGCTTAAGATGTTTAACGGTCTGCCTGAGATGGTTGTCGAAAACATAAACCAAATTGGCGACATGCCACCGGCACCCGTTCTTACGTAGCAGGGCGTTAAAAAAATACGAGCTTTGCCTGCATAGGCACCTTCAACGGTGTCTCTCGTTGAGCAGAAATGAAATAAAGAGAAAATTGCTGCTCATATCGACGAGTGGTGGTGAACTGCAGCACAAATCATACGATCAGCGCGCAGCACGCCACGAATGCGCAATATCACCACATTTTAAAGAAAGAAAAACGCTGCTTTATTGACGATGATAAGGATGCCCTGCCAGTATTGTGGCCGCACGGTAAAGCTGCTCGCCAAGAACAACACGCGCCAGACCGTGGGAGAGCGTCATGCGCCCCATATTGACGGTCATCCTGGCAGCCGCGCGGGCTGGTGCTCCATGGCCGTCCGGGCCGCCGATTGCAAAGCATATCCCGGCAGCGCCAGCATCTCTTTCGGCGCCGATCCATTCGGCAAATGCGGCGCTGCTTAACGATTTGCCGCGCTCGTCCAAAAGCACCAAAACGGCATTATCCGGGCATCTCATGACAATGGCACGTGCTTCTTCAGTCTGACGCGCCAATACTTGGCTGGCACGAGATTCCGGAAGCTCAATCAGATTTAGAGAACCAAGACCAATCTGGCGGCCAAGTGCGGTAAAACGCTTTGTGTAACGTTCGAAGAGTTCACGTTCATGGCCCGCCTTAAGGCGTCCAACGCAGATTATACTCAGCCGCATGGTTGAAGCACGACTGCGCGCAAGACGTTTACAAAAGACTGGAGCACACAGACCCTACTGGACGAATTCTCGATCTGCATCACTTGGCCGGTCTGCCTGCCACATTTTCTCCAGATTGTAAAATTCACGCACTTCAGGCCGGAATATATGAATGATGATATCGCCGGTGTCCAGAATAACCCAGTCACAGTTTTCGGCACCTTCCATCTGGATGTTGCCTTGACCGCAATCTTTGAGTTTACGACGGATCTGATCGGCCACAGCACCAACGTGACGCGCAGAACGTCCTGATGCAATGATCATAAAGTCGCCGACGGAAGACTTTCCTTCCAGGTTTATTGTCACGATATCCTCTGCCTTGGCTTCATCAAGCCATTCGAGAATTTCTGTAACAACGGCTTCCGAGTCCTGACCTTGCGGTTCTGGCTCGAAGTGAGGCACATGAGCTAGCTCACCCTCAAGTACGATTGGCATATTTATCGTGTATTTCCCTTGACCGTTCTGCACATTTGCCACGCTAAGTTTGCAAGTTTTTACTTGTTTCTTGCAAGGATTAGCGTTTGAATAGCATTAGGTGTCGCTTTAATACACTCACTATAATTGCATATCTTGCTGCAAAATGCAAATTCTAACTTTTCATGGTTTTGGCACGGATTTCTGTCGAGGATAAGCGCGATAAAGGCCCTGTTAAGAATGTCCAGGCTGGCGGTTGCATGCTGGCGAGGGCACCGGCCTCCAGCTCCGGCACATAATGGCGTGACATAAAATGTGAAGCCCTTCCAGCCAGCGACGTGAGACGCCAGCCAGGCCTGTCCACAATTGCCATCGGCATCTGGTGGACAATATCCTGCCAGTCCTGCCACAGGTGAAACGTGGCGAGATTATCAGCGCCCATTAACCAGACAAAATTGACAGCCGGATAACGTTTTTTCAGAAACGCCAGCGTCGCCGCAGTATATGCTGTCGGCAGATCGGCCTCAAAAGCCGTGATTCTTATTTTGGGATTGCACGTCAATTCCCGGCATAAATGCAGCCGTTGTTCAAGCTGTGCCAGGTCATTATGGGATTTCAGCGGATTTCCTGGCGTAAGAACCCACCATACGGCATCGAGCATCAAACGACGCCGGGCTGTACTGGTGATCAGCTGATGCGCCGCGTGAGGGGGATTGAATGATCCGCCCAACACGCCGATGCGCTGACCGGTAAAAACCAGTGGCGGCTTTGGCTTCATTGAGCCAAACCTGACGGGAGCGGATTTGCGCGACAATTTGTGATCCTAAGGCCTGTTGACGTTCACCGTGCAAAGCCGGCGAAGATAAATTTTTTGTCCAACAGGCCACGTTCACGCCGACGGGACTGTGTCCTGTCAAGTGGGTGCAACGCAGTTAGCTGGAAAATATGTCCCCTGCCGGAGGGATTTTGCAGAATAGGTCCGTTCCGGTGTCGTTTGTCGATATCGACGTTCGTATTCGAAACATCGACACGATTAAATACGCTCTGCATGTTCTGACGTTTATCTCCTGGCAGTGTACCCGATTTCACCAAACCGGCTCTCGCGCGCAGAACACCAAAAGCCCTGGCGCCGATTATGACGGACGTGTTTGGCCCGCACCGCGAACGATGTATTTGAAGGTGGTGAGTTGCTCAACGCCAATCGGGCCGCGGGCGTGCATCTTACCGGTTGCAATGCCGATTTCAGCGCCCATGCCAAATTCACCGCCATCTGCGAACTGCGTGGATGCGTTATGCATGACGATGGCAGAATCGACGCATTTGAGGAATAATTCAGCCGCTTCACAGCACTGCGTCAGAATGCATTCCGTATGCTGGGAGCCATACTGCGCAATATGGTGGATTGCTTCCTGTACGCCTGCAACGGTTTTAACCGCTATAATTGCATCAAGATACTCAGTTTGCCAATCTTGTTGTGTTGCAGGTTTGACGCGACTGTCAACTCCTTGCACGGCTTCGTCGCCGCGGACCTCGCAGCCTGCATCCAGTAATGCCTTAACGGCAGCATCGAGATGACCCTCGGGCGCCTCCTGGTCAACGAGTAAAGTCTCAGCAGCGCCGCAAATTCCTGTACGGCGCATTTTCGCATTAATCACGACAGGCAGCGCAGTTTCGAGATGAGCATTGCGATCCCAGTAGATATGGCAAATGCCTTCCAGATGTGCAAAGACAGGCACACGTGCCTCTTCTTGTACACGGCCAACAAGGCTCTTGCCGCCACGCGGAACGATGACATCCAGCGTACCGTCTAGGCCACGCAGCATCGCACCGACAGCCTCACGATCTTTGGTGGGCACAATTTGTATCGCATGCTCCGGCAGTCCGGCCGTTCTCAAGCCCTCAATCAGGCAGTCATGTATTGCCCGGCTGCTGTGAAAACTGTCGGAGCCGCCGCGCAGGATCACCGCATTTCCAGACTTCAGGCACAGACCGCCGGCATCTGCTGTCACGTTCGGGCGGCTTTCGTAAATCACGCCAATCACACCAAGCGGTGTGCGCACCCGTTCTATCCTAAGACCGTTAGGCCGGCGCCACTCAGCGATTGTCGCCCCAACAGGATCGTCGAGTTCTGCAATCGCATCAAGTCCCGCAGCAATATGATCAATCCGCTTTTTATCCAATGCCAGACGATCCAGCATCGCGCTGGATAGCCCGGCTTCTCTGGCTTCAGCCAGGTCAAGCGCGTTGGCATTAAAAATGTGCTCTGCCGACTGACGCAGCACATTAGCTGCGGCCCTCAAAGCCATATCTTTTTGCGCCTGCCCAGCCGTCGCTAAAGTACCGGCCGCCGTTCGGGCGTTGTAGCCCAGAGCACGCATCAGCGTGAGTAGATCATTGGAAAATCGTTCTGGCATGTTCATTTCGCCTGCTTTCTCTTCAAAGCCATGTCATCACGATGAATCAGCTCTGATCGCCCCTTATGCCCTAGAATTCCAGCAATTTCACCAGACTTTTTACCCATGATACGCGTTGCATCTTCGTTCGCATAGGCAACAAGCCCGCGACCAAGTTCGACACCAGAAACATTCTTTATTATGACGACATCGCCACGCTCAAACTTACCCACAATGCGCGTAACGCCTGCTGGGAGCAGACTTTTGCCCTGCGCAAGCGCTTCCTCGGCACCTTGATCCACATGAATAACACCGGTATGCCCGAGTAGCCCTGAAATCCAGCGTTTTTTTGCCGTCACTGGATCGGATGGTGCCAGGAACCATGTGCACGGCCCGTTGTCACCCAGCGCCTTAAGCGGCTGCAGCACGCGGCCACTGGCAATCACCATGTTGGTGCCCGCGGCCTGGGCAATCTTTGCAGCCTCGAGTTTGGTGACCATGCCACCTTTGGAAAGTTCAGTGCCTGCACTGCCAGCCATAGCTTCGATCTGCGGAGTTATTTCTCGCACTTCGTCAAGCCGCATTGAAGAACGGCCAGAGACTGGCGGTGCCGTATAAAGACCGTCGACATCGGACAGCAGCACCAGGCAGTCGGCACTGATCATACTGGCCACCCGAGCTGATAAGCGATCGTTGTCACCATAGCGGATTTCGGCGGTTGCAACAGTATCGTTCTCATTGACAACGGCAACGACGCCATGGCTGAGCAGTGCGTCGATTGTCCGGCGTGCATTAAGATAGCGGCGGCGTTCCTCCGTATCCCCGAAGGTGAGCAGAATTTGCGCCGTGATCAGGCCGCGCTGGTGGAAAACATCCTGATAGGCATGGGCAAGACTGATCTGGCCGACGGCGGCGGCGGCCTGGCTTAACTCCAATTCCAATGGCCCCGGCGGAAGACCGATAAGCTTGCGCCCCAAAGCAATGGAACCGGAGGAAACCACCACAACGTCTTTTCCTGCTGCGCGCAGTTCCCTGATCTCATCGGCCAGTGAATTGAGCCACGTCGCCTTAAGCTGGCCGTTCTCGCGGTCAACCAACAAAGCTGAGCCAATTTTGATAACAATGCGTTTTGCATTAGTCCATTCAGGACGGCCTTTATGAGCGTTCATTACGTTATGTTATCATCATTATACGTTTGTATTACGTCACCCTTGGCACCTTGCGAGCAGGCCATGTCGTCAGCAGATGAAAGCCTTAGAAGAATGAAAAAGCACCATCAAGTCGGAACGGAGCCAACCGGATGATTATAGATTTCTCATGAGGGGAAAGATCAGCTTTTGCACGGTCTCATCTTTGTCTGGCCTTTTGTGCGGCCTTACATCTCAAGCTTATCTGCAGAAATCGCCCGCGCTATGTAATGTGAAATTTGATCATCTGCTGATAATCTATTTTTGCGCTACGATAAATTGCCCAACGATCCCAATGAAGAGAGCTACTACGATATGATGCTGGATGCGACCACCAGTAGCAGCCATCGCCATCCCGCCAAAGCTCATAGCCCTCAGGCATCTTTGCGCGACCGAGAGCCTTGTCGCATCGCTGTGAATTACACTTTCCCTCGTTTTTATCTTTTTCAATAACAATGCTATTTTTGAGTTTCGTGGAGGCGTTTCCATCTCGGATAGCATTGGAATTTTCCAGCATGGCTTTCATCCTGTGATATCGAAATCCGGATATCAATGACTGCCCTGCGATCACCAGCAAATACGACGACCTGCATCCTATGTTAATGGAGCCATTGAGAGCGTCATTGCTGTACACCAGATCTTCGTTTGGCTAAGGTAACCAAAGCCTGTGTCGCTTAAAATTACGGGTTGTGATCACACGTCATTTTAAGCGATACAGAACTTTAAATACACTAAAGTAAAAATCACGTCTAATGCAACTGGCAATTTCTCTTGGCATATTGTCTTGCGCTATCTGAGAATTAAATGGGCCAGAGTGTATGAATATAAATCGCCGCGCGATTGATTAAATCGCCTGGCATTTTAAAGCTGGATCGATCTGTGCTCTCTATGCCCATTGCTTTAACCTCGATCGCGCAGAATTCGAGCTTTTTCACGGTTCCAGTCGCGCTTTTTTGATGTTTCACGTTTATCGTGCAGCTTTTTACCCTTAGCAACGGCAAGCTTGATTTTAGCAATACCGCGATCGTTGAAATAAAGCGATATCGGCACGATCGTCATGCCATCGCGCTCAACAGCCTGGGCAAGCCGGGCGATCTCGCGCTTATGCAGCAAAAGCTGTCGCGGCCTCTTCGGTTCATGCTGAAAGAACGGCCCGGCCTGCAGATATTCGGGAATATTGGCGTTGATCAAGAAAATACCGCCGTTCTCAACCGATGCATAGCTTTCAGCAATATTCGCCTGGCCCTGGCGCAGTGATTTAACCTCCGTGCCTGTCAGCTGCAGGCCCGCTTCAATATCGTTTTCAAGATGATACTCAAACCGCGCGCGCCGATTTTCAGCAATGAGCTTGCGTGGCGTCTCTTTCTTGGCCGCCATTGATTATCATTGTCCTTCAGTAAAAAATGTGCGTGCACCCCCTTGAAATGGAACTGCCTCACGCACCGCAGACCGTTGGTGTCTATTCGCTAGACCAAACTGGCTGGCGCTTTTCCAGAAACGCGCCGATCCCCTCTTCGGCATCGCGTGCCAGCATGTTTTGCACCATCACATCTGCTGCATAATCGTAGGCTTCTGCCAGCGGCAGCTCTAGCTGACGATAGAAGGCTTCCTTGCCGATGGCCACCGTCAGCGGTGACTTGTCAGCAATTTTACGCGCCATTTCCATAGCGGTCACCATCACATCCTGAACCGCTACAACTTTATTGATCAGGCCGTAAGTTTTGGCATCATCAGCTGCGAGCATATCGCCAAGCAACAGCATTTCCATCGCCTGTTTACGCGAAACATTGCGCGATAGCGCGATCATCGGCGTCGAACAAAACAAGCCTATATTAACCCCTGGTGTTGCAAACTTTGCTTCATTCGAGGCGATGGCGAGATCACAGGTCGCCACAAGTTGGCAACCTGCCGCGGTGGCAATCCCTTGAACGGCCGCAATAAATGGCTTGGGTGAGCGCACGATCGCCTGCATCATGGAGGCGCAGGCCTGCATGGTCTCAGCGAAAAACGCCCGCCCATTATCCGCATCGCGACGCCGGGCTGTTATTTCTTTTAAATCATGGCCTGCGCAGAATGACGGGCCGTTGGCTGCCAGCACAACGGCATGCACACTCTTATCCAACGAAACGTTAGAGATTTCGTGGGTAAGAGCTGCAATCATGTCACGCGACAGAGCGTTGCGCTGAGCTGGCCGGTTCAGCGTCATCGTCGCCACGTTATTGCTTTTGTTCACGATAACATGCGCCTCGTGAGCTGTAAGCGCTGAGTTCAAAGAATTGAATGCTTTATCCTGCATCGTTTTTCTATAACCCTATCACCTCACGCGGAGGACGCCTATTCTTACCAGGTCGACATGCCAGCCATGTTGCTTTTTGCTTTAACGGCCTGAGAGAGCCTGTTGTCAGGCAGCAGGCAAAACCGCCAGTGGCGTTTTCATCCGTCAATACCCGTTTGTACGAGTCAATGACGGGCTCTGCCAAACAAACATACTTTGCTGTGTGGCATAGAATTTCGTATCATACGACAGGATTTGACGAAATCTGCCCAACTTTGTGCGGGCCTGGTGACAGACACTGAAAAGCCTTTATCGTCAATCCTGTATGTCAGAGTACACCTGTAATATGCGCAATCTTATTTCATCTATATCTTACAGGATACGATAAATAACATACAATCCTTGAACATTAAATGTAAACGTTCCTGATCGTTCATTTGCTGACCCGCCGTAATTTGTGGGGTGGGCAAAACTTGCACAGTTTATCCCGCTGCGGCGCGGCGGTCGGCGATGCGTTTGCGTACCGCTGCGACAATTGCGAATCTGACATCGTCAACGGCAACTTCCCCATTACGGAATTCGGCTGGCAGGGCAATCTGTTGAGCGCGTGCAATTTTACGAAGATGATCGAGGCAATGAATTTTATTTAACCTTTGCATAAGGCCGTCCGGACCCTCGCGTACAAAGACAGGTACGAGCCCGAATGCATAGGGATTGAATTTCACCTCAGTATTTGCAGGGATTGCAGCCTGCAGTGATGGAGCCGCCGTTTCCGTGACAACTTGCAGCTTATCTGCGTCGCACTCTGCGCTAGAGGCGCTGCTCCCCCCATTCTGCCGGCTTCTTACAGTTGATGCCAATCCATGTTGACGCAATCTCAAGGCTGTCAGAGCAAGGCCCAGATCGCGTGCCATGCGTTCTGCGGACGCATGGTTAATATCCGGCTGAGCCTCGAAAAAGCGCGTGAAAAAGCGTTGCAAGCGGCGGCCTGAAAGCTCTTTCCCGAACTTCTTCATCGTGGTTATCCCGTAGTAAGCTTAGCCTGCACAACCATTCAGATGGGCAGGATATTGGTTAATTCCTGATGAAGTGCACGCAGTGGATAAACCGCCTCACCATATTTTTCTTCAATGGGCTGCAGTTCGCCCAGAAAATCAAATGCATCGGCCACGGCCGGCATTGCCGGAATGAAGGTTTGCAGCATTGGATGGTCAACTGCAATGTTATCGACGTAGATCTGATCGCGCCCACTGTCGCGAACGTAATTGGCAAGGCAAATATACCGCCGCTCCTCAGCCGGCATGGCAATTACGTCCTCGAACTTGCGTCCTCCTTCTATGATTCGCGAAATTCGGTCGACTGCAAACTGCGAGACGGCATCAGGGCGAAATGGTACGATGATTTTATTAGCCAGCTTCAAAGCTGCAACCGTCGCGTTGGAAAGACCTGGAGCACAGTCGAGGATGATGATATCGGCGAGCGGCGCTGTAAAGCTTAACGCCGCCCTGAAATGCTCCGCGCACTTGACTTTTGCCTGCTGAAATGGAGTTTTATTTCTCGAATAAAAGGTGATCAGTTCATCCTGCATGTCCTCAAAATTTAATGAACCAGACAAAATGGATAAGTCAGGCAGCATGCCAGGCGCTGCTTCAACATCCCCGATCTCCCTGGAGATGTAATTATGTATTTTAGCCTGTTCAATTGAGTACAAACGATCTTCGATATATGCAGCAACGTTCTTCGAGGTGCGTTGGGCTTCGATCCAGCGCTCGCCTCCCATCATGATGAGAGACGAATTCGATTGCGCATCAAGATCGATCAACAAAACCTTTTTGTTCGACCACAGTGCAAACGCGTAAGCAAGCATAACCGACACGGTCGACTTGCCGACACCGCCTTTACGATTTGCAACGGCCAGGAAATACGCCATTGATTATCCCCACGATTTTATACGGCATATCACTGACTGAATGTGCCTTTGAAATAGGTCTGATTCTCAACTGCACAGCAATAGCCGTTAACAGCGTGAACCACAAGTTACGGCACAACACGATCGCTGCAACAAATGCTTATATAGTGTGATTTTACTACCTGGAATAAATAATTAACACAATTTCTTTTCAGATGGGTGCAGGCATGATCGCCGGGCGCGCGTTACAGCACGAAATGTACGCGATATATGCGTGGCACCGTTGTGCGGATGTTGAAAAGTTTAAGGGTAAACAGATGGCACGGAAATACTTCGGCACGGACGGTATTCGAGGTCCAGCAAACACGCACCCGATGACGTCGGAAATGGCGCTCAAAGTGGGCATGGCAGCCGGCCGGATATTTTCTAATGGCGGCACGCATTCTCATCGTGTAGTAATCGGCAAGGATACCCGCCTCTCAGGTTATATGATCGAATCGGCCCTGATGTCGGGTTTTACTGCGGTTGGTTGCGATGTCTTTCTGCTCGGCCCGATGCCGACACCGGCTGTAGCCATGCTGACCCGCTCACTGCGCGCCGACCTTGGCGTCATGATTTCAGCTTCCCACAATCCCTTCCAGGATAATGGTATTAAACTTTTTAACTCTGAAGGTTATAAGCTTTCGGATGAAACGGAGCTTGAAATTGAACGCATGATTGATGACGGCATAGCCCCGCTTTTGACATCGGCAGACAAAATCGGCCGTGCCAAACGGGTGGAAAGCGCGCAGGAACGCTACGTTGAATTCGCCAAACGCACGCTGCCGCGCAATTTGCGCCTGGAGGGCCTGCGCATTGTGATCGATTGCGCAAATGGGGCCGCTTACAGTGTCGCACCGGCCGCATTGTGGGAGCTGGGCGCGGATGTGATCAAAATCGGTGTTGAGCCTGACGGTCGTAACATCAATCTCAATTGCGGCTCGACTGCGCCCAACGCCCTCATTAAAAAAGTACAGGAAGTCCGGGCAGATATCGGGATTGCACTGGACGGCGATGCCGACCGCGTTGTCATCGTCGATGAGCACGGCGAGATTGTTAATGGCGATCAGCTGATGGCAGTGATCGGTGAGAGTTGGCACCGCCGTGGCCGTCTGGCAGCCGGTGGTATTGTCGCAACCGTGATGTCCAACCTCGGACTTGAGCGCTATCTCAAGGATATCGGCCTGAGCCTGGCACGAACCCCGGTAGGGGACCGTTATGTCGTTGAGCATATGCGCAAACACGGCTTCAATGTTGGCGGCGAGCAATCCGGGCATATAGTCCTGTCGGATTTTACGACCACTGGAGACGGTCTTGTATGCGCCTTGCAAATCCTAGCGGTTGTGGTCTCCACAGGCAGGTCCGTCAGTGAGGTGTGCCGCTGCTTTGAGCCTCTACCGCAAATTCTTCAGAACGTGCGCTACGGGGGCGGCAAGCCGCTTGACTGCAAAAATGTTAAAAAAGCAATCGATGCAGGCAGGCAAAAGCTCGGCAACAGCGGCCGTCTGGTCATTCGTCCATCTGGCACGGAGCCTGTGATCCGCGTCATGGGCGAAGGCGATGATGAAGCGCTTGTTCATGCTGTTGTCGGCAACATCGTCGAAGCAGTCAAGCTGGCCGCCAGGCCTGCGTAAGAGGGTTTTAGGTCAGATTGAATAATGCGACCGCTGTGCGAGAAGTGCTCAATCTTAAAAACATAAGGCCTGTAAGCTTGAGCAATGGCATAGCTGCGTAATGAAGCCTTAATCCTGCGATCTCCTGTGACCATAGGAAGGCAAGTTACTGACAAAATGTCAGGTTTTATTTGTGAAGCAACGCCCATATTGTGTCTTGAGTATACTTTTACGCAAGACAGGCTAATGAGGCGGCAGAAAGTAAATCAAAATAAAAAAGGCTGGCGAAAACACCAGCCTTACATAAATCTGATATGTCAATCTTCTTATTTGCCAAGAGCGATAGGCCATTGGTGATCAGATGTATTTGTCACGGTAACATCACGATGTTGCGGTGCTTCAACAATAGCCCAGGCAGATTTATCCTGCAAAAGTTCTTTCAGGGTATTTGCATTAAGGCGATGCCCGCCACGGACAGAACGGTATTTGCACAATAAAGGAAGACCCGCCAGAGACAAATCCCCAACCGCATCCAGCATTTTGTGGCGTACAAATTCCTTATCGTAACGTAGGCCTTCCGGATTTATTATTTTGTCATCATCAATCGCAACGGAGTTTTCCAACGAAGCGCCAAGCGCAAGCCCGGCTTTCCATAGTTTTTCGACATCATGCATAAAGCCGAATGTTCTGGCATTTGAAAGTTCATTGCGAAAAACACCCGGCGTTAATTCGTATGAAACTCTCTGACGACCGATTGCCGGCGTATCGAAGTCAATTTCAATGTCGAGATGAAAGCCAGAATGCGGACTGATTTCAGCCCAACAATCAGATTCTTCAATGCGAATTGGTTTCAAAACTTTGATGAATTTGCGCGGTGCATTCAGATGCACCAAGCCAACTTCATCAATCGCATCGACAAAGTGTGCAGAACTGCCGTCCATGATCGGCACTTCTTTACCGTCTATTTCTATGTAACAGTTATCAACAGCAAGGCCCCGAAGCGCAGCAAGCAGATGTTCGACTGTTCCAACGGTCGTACCGGCATCATCGCCGATGACCGTACAAAGCGTTAGATTTTTAACATTTTCAACCTTAGCTGCAATCTCGGAAATAATTCTGTCATGCTTAGTAACTGCGAATATAATCCCGGTTCCAGGCTCGGCTGGATGAAGCACCAAATTAACCGGTGCTCCGCTATGTACCCCCACGCCAGTCAACTCGATCTCTCGAGCCAGTGTTGTCTGTCTGGCGCCGACAAATGCTTTCGGCATGTTTTGCCCCGTCCCTCAAGCCCGTCTATTACGCACTACTCGCAAGCAACAAGGTTGGCTTAGTGATGCCACTAGTAATAATCCCAAACTATTTATTGTGCATCGATACTATCCACTCGCGCCAACGAATCGAATGTGAATTCATTCGATGTCTGAAACATTACCTCTTTGCAACACAAAGGCACAAATCACGCTTTGTTACGCTTTGTTAATATATACTTAATAACTTCGGGAAGAACTTTTCAGCTATCTTATCATTTATATAAAATATACATGTATTTCAAAAGCTTTATATGATTCTACATATTACCACGGCCATGCTTTTCAGGCCTTAAAAAAAACTGGTCTGTGGCAGAATCAGGTTCTTTGGGAGCATCGTTATTTCTTGACGGACTTTGATCCGCACCACTTTTCTTTTGATTCGGCTGTCGTGCAAGCCGGGCCAGACGTTTGAAAATGGTATGCGTATCCGCTGCCTCTTCTGCGTGACGTTGATTTTGGGCTGTCTTGGCGTGGTATGCGCGTTGAGCGATATGAGGGAACTCGGCGACGTCGGGAAGACGACGTGGCAATTCCGCTGGCGGGCGGGGTGTAAATTCAGCCGTGGATTGCGTTGCCATTTCGTGCGCTGGCGTCGCAGCAGGTAAAGGAGGAGGTGCAAAGGCTGGCTCGAAACCATCTTCAATCACAACGCCGTCGGGTGAGCGCCATGCGGATTGGGGCTGGTTTTTGCGATCAGGCAAAGCCTCCCGACCTTCCTTTTTACTATTGTCACCGCAAGTGCCCATAACCTCTGAAAGCGCACGCGCGAATTCATCGGCCGACGTTTCTCCAAGATAAGGGTTGCCGTGGTCGCGCGAATTTTCATGATGCGGAAGCTGTGGCGGCTTAATCGGGGAGGGATTTTCAGTCTCTCTTGAATGGCTGGCCGGAACAGCACCATCCTGCCGGTCAATTTCATCTTCCTTGCTCGACACAGCCAGGTCGGTATCTGCTGTCTTACTACCGGTAGCTGCCGGTCGCTGTGGTTTGCGATCCGGCGCCATCTCTTCCGATTTGGATGGAGATGTCTGTGTGCCTGCAGTTTTAGCGCCTGGCAGGCCGGATGCCACGATTGAAACGCGAATACACTCGTCCATACCCTCCTCAAAGGTTGCGCCGACAATAATATTTGCTTCAGGGTCTGCTTGCTGTTTGACACAGCTGGCAGCCTCGTCAACCTCAAAGAGAGTAAGATTGCGCCCCCCGATGATCGAAATAAGCAGGCCCTGTGCGCCGCGCAGGGAGATATCGCTTAACAATGGATTGGAAATGGCGGCTTGCGCAGCTTTTGCCGCACGATTTTCTCCTGAAGCCTCGCCTGTCCCCATCATGGCCGGTCCCATGCCTTTCATAATGGCCTTAACGTCGGCAAAGTCCAGATTGATATGCCCGTCCTTGACAATGAGGTCGACAATGCATGCTATTCCCGAATAGAGAACATTATCGGCCATAACGAAGGCATCGGCAAAGGTCGTTTTCTCGTTGGCGAGATGAAACAGATTCTGATTTGGAATAACGATAAGTGTATCGACACAGTCCTGCAGCATTTCGATGCCGGCCGTTGCAACGCGCATGCGTCGCGCGCCTTCGAAATTGAACGGCTTGGATACAATTGCAACCGTCAGGATGTCCATTTCACGAGCCGCTTTGGCAATCACAGACGCGGCGCCGGTTCCTGTCCCCCCGCCCATGCCTGCAGCAAGAAACAGCATATGCGATCCACTGATCTGGGAACGGATCTCCTCAATGGCTTCCTCGGCAGCCTTAAGGCCAATCTCGGGATCAGCCCCGGCACCAAGCCCTTCGGTCAGCTTGGCACCCAACTGAATTCGTTTTTCCGCTTTTGAAAAGGTAAGCGCCTGTGCATCTGTGTTGGCAGCAATAAACTCTACACCTTCCAGGCCGGTGGCGATCATGTTGTTAATGGCATTGCAGCCGGCTCCACCAACGCCAATGACGGAGATTCGCGGCTTCAGGTCCATGATTTCAGGTAGTTCAAGTGAAATGTTCATACGTCCCTCATTGCCATTCAACCGATACCTGGGTTGGCTGGAAAGCTGTTCCGGTTACCTGTTTCTTCATCCTGCCCAACACAACGCGGCAAGATCATTTCACACAGATTGAGCCACTAGAAACTTTCACGGAGCCATTGCTCCATTCGGCTCATGTACGTTTCGTCGGTACGCTTCCTTACGCCGCTTGCGTGCACCAGTTCTGCCGGTGCCTTATGAATGAGGCCCAGGCCAACAACGGTCGATAACGCAGGACCCTGGTATTCAGGCGCAAGCCCTGCGCAATTATTCGCAGCGCCAATCCTGACAGGACGTCCCAGAACTTCTGTGGCCAGATTGCTCAGGCCCGTTAACTGGCTGCCGCCGCCCGTCAGGACGACGCTCTGTGCCAATTCGCGCGTAAGACTACTCTTGTCCAGGCGCTCTTTGATGAACTCAAGCTGCCGTCGTGTCCTGTTGTACAAAATATGTGACAGCTCAACGACCGTCGTCTCCTGTATTTCGCCTTGCAACGCCCGATACGTGACTAAACGATCAACATTGGCATCCCAGTAAGGAACACCGCCGGGACGATCATGACGCAGATTAATCAGTGCCCCGTAAAGCGTCTTAAGTCGTTCCGCTTCGGCGAGAGATATCGAGAATATTCTTGCTATATCGTGCGTTAGAATAGCCCCGCCAGTGACAACGGTATCAGTATATATGAAACGTCCGTCGACAATTACGGTGATTTTGGCCGCGCCTGCCCCTATATCAATGCACGTTACACCAATACGCTGCTCATCCGGTGTGGTAGCTGCAATAGATGACGCAAATCCGGTCGGCACAAAATTACGCACCTTTAAATAACATCGCTCAATCAGACATTCAAGGTTATTAAGCAGTGTCATCTCACCTGTAACTGCATGAAATTGACAGGTTAATCGTTTCCCATGCATGCCCTTGGGGGCTCGGATACCTGTCTCACCGTCAAGGGCGTAATGAATACGATTGAGATAGACCAGCGCACGGCCATCTCGTTCGGCATATTGGCGCGCGCGCAGAGCAAGGCGCTGCAAATCGTTTGAGCGGACATGACCGGCTTCCAATTCCAGGCGCGCGTTAAAGTGGTTTGAATGCAGGCGTCCAGATGAAAGCGCTACCGTCAGTTCTTTAACTGTGAGGCCGGCGTCCGCCTCAGCATCGCTGATGGCGCCACGTACGCCGGCTTCTGCCCGGTCAAGATCAACGATCATGCCGGCGCGCACTCCATTTGCGCGACGTTGGCCGAAGCCAAGGATGTGTATGCCGTTCGCGCCATTTTTATCACGCTTGAGCTGTGCGATAGCGCATGCCACCTTTGATGAGCCGATATCAAGCAATGCGATGACATCTGTATGGGAGGAACGAGACGACAACATGATTTTAGCCTCTCAAAGATCCTTGCAGGCGGGGCTTGAGCTTAAACGATGAATTTTGAACGCGCACTGTCGCACGCTGCGGGCGCACAACCATCTGGCCGGCAACTCTGAGATCGAGGACCGAGAAGTCACGGTCAATGAGGCGCTGGCCTTGCTGGCCGGACATCAGGCGGGCGAGAGCCTGCTCAGCGTGTTTTTCCGGCAGAAGAACATGCCGGTTGCCGGGCAAAATGAGCGTCCAGCGACGGTCTGAGACACGTATGGCGCGCACTTTAAGAGGGCTCAGCTCTGGGTATTTTACAAGCTGGCTGAACAGGGCCGCGGCGGTTTGCGGCGCGCCATGCCCTGCGATAACCGGCAGGTGGCGAATCGCACGACTGCGTACAATCATAAGTTGGCGGCCTTCGCGATCAACAAGAATTTCACCGTCTGGACTATCCCAAACCGCATACGGTTGGCGTTCTTTGATGATCACTTCAAGACGACCTGGAAATGCCTGCTTGATTCTGACATCCTGCACCCACGGCAGAACTTTCAGCCGCTGACGCGCTCGTCTGGCATCGAACCCAAGTAGGGTTTGAAATTTTTCAAGCTCCAAAGCTGAAAAAATATCCTTATCATCAGTTGCGTCAAAGCCTGTGAGAGAAACTGTTTCAAGGCCAAGCCCAACCCGGGCTGCAAGCTGATCAATCTGTTTCAAAAGGGGTGGAGCCTTACGGAAACCGCCGTCAACCGTGACGACAAGAACGACAAACCCGCCAAGCAGAATGGTCGCTGCAGCCCACAGGGCACCTGAGCCAGCCCGATTGCCGGCATGGTTGCGCAGCGCTTTACGAACCCCGGCCTGCCGCGGGCTGTCTGCATCCATTGCTTTGTGGTTATGCCATACTCCTGGCACTTTTAACTCCTGCATAAATAGACAAGTTCATGCACCGGCCGGTGTGGCAATCTTAAATAGGCACAACTTCGTCCGGTCAGTGATTTGAGCATCGACTGGTCAGAGTTAAATTAACGTTAAGTTTCTCTGTAAAATGAACTTTTTGTTTTATGATGCACATCTGCAACTTTAGAAATTGGTGGAAGAAGGCTGCTTTAATAGATCTTGGATTGGACGTCTCAATATGCACGCCCTTGAAATATCTTATATCGTGCATGCAGTAGCAGCGTGTGCGGGGTATGGTAATTGCTTCGCCAGCCTCCCCCAATGCTGCGAGCGCAGGGCACAGAATTGCCATGCACCGGCTCTCGCGTGCTAATTGGCGACACGGCCTAAGTCGCCTGGCGAGCCAAATGACTTTTTCACACACTCCTGCCGCCGGCAGAAACCTCGCCAGCCAACCCCGCATATCGATGAAAAAATATGGATCAAGTATCTGACAGATAGAGGAAAATCTGTCAGCATGCGTCGATTAAATTCTGCGATACATCATATCAATTGTTTGACTTAACCGGCTCTATTAATGTATTGAAACTTCAGGTCCAAAAAAGCTTGCAATGGCTTAGTGGTCTGTATCATTGAAAACGCTGGCTTAAGACGCCCAACATTTTAAGTGATACAGACCACTAGTCTCAAACACGTCATTGTACGGTAGCAATATGTCCATGTTTTCCCTATCCGGCAGTAAGGCACTTGTCGTCGGTGTAGCCAATACCCAGTCAATTGCCTGGGGATGCGCTAAGGCTTTTCACAGTCAGATTACTTACCTGAACGATAAAGCCGAACCGTATGTGCGCCCCCTCGCAGAGTCGATATCAGCGCCAATTATCGCTCCGCTGAATGTTGCCGAGGATGCTCAGATGGATGCGTTGTTCGACCTCATAGAAAAGACATGGGGCCGGCTTGATATACTCTTGCACTCAATCGCCTTCTGCCCGAAAGAGGACTTGCATGGCCGTGTCGTGGATTGTTCACGCGAAGGGTTCAGCAAGGCGATGGATATTTCAGTCTATTCTTTTTTGAATATGATTCGCCGTGCGGAGCCGTTGATGCCTTATGGCGGGACATGCATGACGGTGTCGTTCTATGGTTCCGAAAAGGTTGTTGAGCACTATAATATCATGGGCCCTGTCAAAGCCGCCCTCGAATCCGTAACGCGTTATACAGCGGCGGAACTCGGTCCCAAGGGTATTTCCGTACACGCCCTTTCTCCAGGCCCGCTGAAGACGCGCGCGGCAAGCGGGATCGATCATTTCGATGAACTTATGTCCCGCACGGCAGCGAATACACCGACGCATAATATGGCAACAATCGAGGATGTCGGGGCCTATGCCGCTTTCCTTGCAAGCCGTGAGGCTGCAAACGTTACCGGCTGCATCCATATGATTGATGGCGGTTATCATATCGTCGGATAACAGCGTTTTGCGCTGAATTATCAATAAGCTGTTAGGCTGTGTCGTCAATTGCCGCGCGAAGCAGGCAGCAATTGACGACACAGCCTAACCTGGCGCGACGTTTGTCACGGCACATTGAATAAAGTTTTAACGGGGAGTAATAAAGCTGGCTCCGATGTGAGGTGCCGTCCGTTATTGTGCGAAAATAAAAATCTCTTATTCGCCTGTTTTCAGCCCGTACGCTGATCAAACAATCAGGCCATTCGCGATAAGCTTGCTTTGGCATGGCCGGGCAAAGAAAAAGAAGCAAGCGGATTGCAGGCCTATGATAAACCTGATTATTCAGTTTCAGCCGGTTCAGCCGGCTCCTCCTGCACTTCCACAGTTTTCGTTGTCAAAACGCGCAAGTAAGCCTTAAGCTGCTGCGTGCAACGCTGGCCATGCAACATCTGAAGAGTATTTTCCACCTCAGGACTTTCGATCAAACGCAAACGGACTACATCCATTTGCCGGCCTTTGGTCAAAATGCCATAACTGCCGCTCTTAAGCTGTAATTCAGCTGGCCAAGGTTGCCCATTCATACCTGCAGAAAACACAACCTGCGCCTTCTGCGTCGTCTCCAGATCCACAATGGTGAAAATCGCAGAAGAAGACGATGAATGGGAACGAGCGAGAGTGACCAGACTGCTTTTATCAAGGCAAATGTTGCCCGATCTACCAATATGAACGGTATTCCAGGAAAATGGAATTTCCTCTTTGCTCGTGCGCGGCAACGCAGAGCGCAGTGCACCAATATTACTCGTTGTAGAGCCACCTGTCTTAATATAATTCTCGACGGCTTTAAAAAGAGCGACATTAAATTTGCCACCACTTTTTGCCAGGCGGCTGGCAGGAGCGTTGAAAGGTCCGTTAATCGTCCGCGTGACACCCGATGGCAGGACAACGACAATCGTCTTACCTTCCGGAACATCGACTTTGACTGACGCGTCTATTTTGCTTCCTGTTTGATATTTGCTAGCCGTTGACTGTACAACAATAACTTGAGCGTTGGCGAGCGTTGGCACGGCGATACTTGCCATGACTGCAGCAGTTTTTAATGTGCATGTGTAAGCGCGTTTTGCAGACATGTGCATCTCCGTCTATCAATATTCTCATGCGTTCACTGTGTACACCGATCATGAGACACGCTTCAAGCCATGGAAAGCAGTTAACTTTTGCAGGCGGCCTTCTGGATTTGTGATAATACCTCTACAATTTGTTGGGCCTTCTTGGTTTTTCGACACGATAGACTGGCAAACGTAGAGATCGACCCGTAATTAAAAAAGTGCCGTTTTATAAAGGTCAATTATTTCCTTGAAATGCCCGACGTTCCCACTCAGATCTTATCTCAAAACCGAATTTGTTTTTTGGTTTTGTATTGCTTTGTTTCGCACCAAGTGCAAATTTTTTATTTTTTATTTGCCGTGATTTAACGGATTTTGACCACGAACGAGCCTTGCTCGTCTGCCTGGCAGTCGTAATGCGTCGCTTGACAGAAGTGCGCCGTGAACGTTTAGTTGATGGCTTTTTTATCTGATCCGAAGCTAAGCGCACGCCTCGCGATGGTATGGGAGGCAAACTGCTGTTATCTGCAATGCGGTTCTGGAGAGACGTAGATTGCTTATCCCGGTCTTTATTTTCCTGCTCCTGCCGCTGTTCAACCTTTGAAACAACTGTCTGAAGCTTAGTTTTTTGCGCGTTATTATCCTTTGGTTCGGTTTTATCTGCAGATGTGGCTGAGATAATAACGAATGGTTCAATTTTCTCTTTGGCAGGCTGCGGCTTTGGTGGCTGCACAACTTTAGCAACGATTAAAATGGGTTCTGCGTTTTCTTTAGTATTTTCTTTTTGTACTTTGCCCGAGGTCTGATCAGGCTTAGTTTTTTGAGCTTGTTTTGGAGTGTGCTTATAATCAATTTGCGGCGCATCGCCATCGATCATGCCAGACAACATAATCCCAGATTGTAAGACTTCGTTGACGTCCGATGTAATTTCAACGGGTTCATTAACATTAGCCTTATCTTGATAAACGGTTTCAGTCGGCATCACGTCAACTTTTTCGGATGCCACTGCAATCACTGTTGCTTCGTTAACTTCTTGATATTTGACAAATTCAAAAGGCTGTACCACCGTCTGTTGATTGGTTGAAGGCCAGGTTTGAGCGAATTTAAATTTCCTTAAAGACTGGCCTTCCTTAAGCTCAGATGACGGCGTCTGTACTGCCACGAACGCAATAACAAGCCACCCGAAAGCCAGACCTGAAATTATCCCGCATGAGAATCCTGTCCGTGTGTGCCATCCTTCTTGAACCCGCGTACTCTGAAAACTGCTTTCTGGCTTCTTATGCCATTGATCTGAAGGTTCATTATTTGAAATGTGTGAGGTATTTGCCGTAAAATGATCGGAAAAATCGCAGGCCGCATGATGAGCTACATAACGAGGTTCAAAATTGCCCGCTGCCTGCCTGGCGGCACCAGCAAAAGGGGAAGGTCTTGAAATCGCTCTATAATATGCCTTTTCATAAGGGCCTAATCGAGAAGCACAAAAACTGGAAAATCCCGTTTTTCCCAACCAGGTCCGAAAATCTTCATCTGCTTGGGCAGCTTTTAAGCGCCTCATTAATGAATTTTTACTTTGATCTATCATTCGCAATACCTCAACGCTGTGAAGTCCTTAACCCTGGTGAATGTGATCTTTCGAACTTTCCAACAGGCTATGAGAAAATCTGACGAATACAATTTGTTTCGTAAATCTCAGGACCATCATGTCAATCTATTTGTGATGACTAGATTAATATCACTTCAACTAAGTTGAGTTAAAGCACTGATTGAAAACAGTTTTGTCTCTGGCTATTCATCCACGTATAGTCCACATAAACTTAAACGTACAGCCAACATGTTTTCCACATACAGATTGCATGTATAACCAACACGTTTTCAACAATTAACGTGCAGTCTGAAGCCACTTAAATTCACATAAAATCATTTTTTATCAAATTGTTAGATGGAAATTTACGACGCAAATGCTCTCCTGTGGATAAGTTTCCTGCTCGCGTCAGGCCGTGTCGTCCGTCACTGCGCGAGAGCCGGCTTGGCAAAATCGGCTCGTTTCGGCGTTGCTTTTCCTCGAATATGCTCAGCATTTCCTTTGTCCTCGCTCCTTGAAACGTACTCAATTTTACCAAATCGGCTCCATTAGATACATAGTTTACATCAATAATTTGATGCAAACATATCAAATGCCATGAAAATTTCTATTTTTTCGCAGCATACGCTGTTATCCTTGGCAATGAATGTCGGCTTGCTTGATTGAGCTGGCGGAAATTCGTGCAAATGAGAGTAAACCATGAGTTCGTCATCGCTGAATGAGCAGAAAAGCAGGGAATCCTTCCATCGGCTCACCGACGAGAAGATGGAGCAGGTCAGAGAAATACTGTTTGGCGATCACGAGCGCCAGATTGATGCGCGGATCAAAGTTCTTGAAGATCGACTTGAACGTATGGAGTTATCTCTCAATAGTCGGCTGGACGCTCTTCAGGCCCGCCTGGACGCGGTCTCAGCCAAAATGGACACCACTTTGATGTCCGTGCGCTATAAGAGATAGGCTCAGATATGCAAGGCTTCCTGGACGTATTGAAAGCGGGGGCTGTGAGGTTGCCGTAGTCGGCCAGCATAGCCGCGGTTGCCAAAGCTCGATAAAACGGACTAAAGACGATCAAACGGTCAGAACAAGGTGCGCCGATGACCCAGGGTGTTGAACGTCTTAAAGAGCTGTTGTTTGAGAGTGAAAGTCAAACACTTTCAGATTTGGATCGTCGCGTCGAGGACGCGCTGAGCCGCCTCATTACTTTGGAAGAGGTGAGGAATGCAGACAATATCCAGCTTCAAGAGGCTAATCAGCTTATCGGCCAATTGCTTGATAAGGTTGGCGCATACGAAAAAACTGATAACGTAGCCAGCCTCATCAACGATGCATTGCAGGAGGCGGGGGAGCAAAATCGTGAAGGTATTGCGCAGTCCCTGGCTCAGTTGAGTGTAAAAACCATCGAGAGTGAGCCACGTAAAAATCTCAGTAAACTGGCTGATATATTCTACCCGATCACCGGGCGTATGGTGAAATTATACGTTGCGAATGCAGCAAAGCGGTTTGCAGATAAACTTAATCGCCTTTTAGAGTGCAATTTTTTAATGCTTCGAATCCGCAGTGCGATCAGTGGTAAATCAGTTGCTGAACTGTCTATCATTGAAAGTCAGCATCTGCAGGTTGAAGAGATTTTTCTCCTGCAGCGGCAGCAAGAGGCGCTGCTGGGATACTGGTCAGGGAATAGCTCTGACATTAGTGAGCCTGATACGATATCGGTCATTTATGATTTTGCAATCAATAAATTAAAGGCGAATGACTGCAAGCTTGCAAGTTTCGAGCTGGGCCATACCACCGTCTTTGTTCGCGTTTCATCATTCTACATCGTTGCAGCACGGTGTTCGGGTATCGCGCCGGCTGGTATAAACACCATCATTAATCAGGAGTTCTTGAGCCTTCTGGAAAAGATCAATTTACGCAACGGCTATGCAACATCGTTTGCCAAGCCTACCGTGTATACACATGAGTTGACACCGTTTGTTGCCAGCGTGAATGAAAAAGCCGCTGCGATTTATGCAGAAAATGCACGTGCCGGCCTCGCCTTCAGACCTCTCAGAGGTTTGCTGCTCATGTTTGTTGTTGCGGCATCTTCCAGCTTGATGTGGTGGGGATATGTCACGATAGAGCGTAAACAGGTTGAAAAAACTGCAGAAGGTATCATTGCGCGCATCACAAAACTGCAAGGCTATCCGATAAATCTGGCCGCAGGTCATCGCGGCAGGGAAATCCGGATAAACGGGTTAGCGCCTGACGCATCGGTTGTCAGCCGGTTACGCAGTGAGCTTGCCAATGCCTTGCCGAATACAAATGTCATCGTCAATCTGTCGATTCTGCCTGGCATTGAAAATATGACTCAAAAACAGCTGCTGTCGGGCCTTAAATCGCAGATTGCCGCTGTCGAAACGGAAGCCAAGCGGAATGCCTTAAGAAAAGCGCTGCAGCGGACCAGCGAACGCCTTGTGCAGACGAAATCAGAATTAAAGAGAATTGGCCCAGGGCTGAAAAGCAAATTGCAGCGCAAAGCGCTGGAGACGATTAAAGAATCTGTTGAGCGCATTGAAGATGGGGTCAATACGTATATCGCAATCGTCAAAGCCACATCCCACGATCTCACGAGCCTGCAGAATTTGAATACACCGTTACGCGGCTTGTCTGAAATGATTGATGTGGCGATAGTCCAGATAATTTCTTTGTCCGAGCAGACTGCGCAGCCAGCTACGTCTCATTCTATGGTGGACATAGTGGATGTGACGGTTGTTTCAGAGTATCTTGAAGCGCAGTCTCAACGTCTTATGAGTACTGCATTTGCAGTATCGCAGAAACTTTATGTAAGATCGCTTACGCCACCTGCATCGTCCCTTTCCGAGTAGCGCCAATACCATCCTATGCGTTCATCGCCCTGGCCGGGATGTGGCAGCTGACGGTAAGCCTCGCTAGTGGTCTGTATCACTTAAAATGTCGGGCTAACCCAAAATGGTGAGTTAGAACATATGTGTTCTGGATCGCAAACAGGAGGCCGGATGCAAGAGAACGTAATGTTTGAAACCAACCTGCACCCTCAACGGCCAGGGACGCGTGATCCTAACCCTTCATTTAAGTGATAAAGCTCACTAATTTTCAGTCGTCTGCAGGAACGTTTGCGAGGCAGGCGATATCACCTGCGGACCAAATTTCTGCACCTCAAGGACAGCAAGGCCGCGCTGAACCAATCCTTGCGCAGTAAAACGCACAATGCCGTCGGCGCCAACGAAGCCGCCTTGGCGGGTCAGATTGGCAGTTGTGTAACGGTTACCTTTCTCATGCATGCTGGCAAGGCGGATCGCGATAGTCGTTGCATTGTGGGTAAGACTTGCGATGCGCGGTGGTGCAGAGCCAAACGATTTGCTGAACTTTTCCGAGAATAACCGCCAGCTTTTGGGGTCCGGTGCGGGATACCATCCGCCGATGAATGCTCTTTCACGTGATATATTGGGATAATCCCATCCACCTGTACCAAGCATCTGGATCTGTGATGTGTCTAGTTTTTCTTGTCTTATGACTGAGCCGAGATTGGTAAGGATATCCGGTCCGCCTGGAGCAAAGAACGCGTCAATCTGTATGCCGCTTTCTTTGGCAACACGAATGTCCTCAATGAGTTTGTGGGCTGGCCCGAGAATACCGCCCATCCCTTCCGGATATCGTTCAACGGCAACAACGATGCCGCCGCCTGCAGCAACAACTGCGCGAAATTCATTCTCGATTTTTGTCCCGTAATCGTTATCTGGAACCAGGGCAACGAATTGGCGCTTTCCCTGTGCACTTGCAAACGAAATAATGCGTTGCACATCCTGGCTAACCTGAAAACTGAGTAGGTAAACATTGGGGCCGGCAATGCGCTCATCATTGGAAAACGCGATAATAGGAATATTCTTACGACGTGCGACAACTGCGGCAGCAGTAACAGATTTAGCAAACAAGGGCCCGATAATCAGCTCCGCACCTTCTGATAACGCAGCATTTGCAGCGGCAGCGGCGCCGTCTTCAGTGCCTTTGGTATCTTTGACGATCATCTGGAAAGTTGGTTGATTACTCTCAAACAGCGCCATTTCGGCTGCCTGCTTCATACCCTTTGCAATAACTGCAGACTGTCCTGCGGCGCCGAGCGGCAGCAAGAGTGCAACTTTAGCTGTAACTTTACGCTGCTTTGGGGGAGGTGTTTGAGTTTCAGCCGTTAAACCCTGAGTGTCAAATTTTGGTGTGGGTGCGTTTGAAACACTGCCGCCGCTGCAACCGCTGAGCGCAGCAAGCGCAAGGCTGCCACTGGCAATAATAGGGAGCACAGCAAGTCGTTTCGGTGTTGCCATCCAGTTTATGCGCAGGCTTGTTATACATGGGCTTGATGATCGCATTCTCATTGTCCGATGGCACCGGTTGACCGATGCATTGCAACTTTGGGCACCCAGCAATAAACGCTTCAATTTTCCGAGCCAAAGCCTCTTATCGCGGGCTATTTCTAACTAAAATTGAAGCGTTTATTTTGCTGGGAACCCTTTGTGACCCTGGGGCATCAAAATCTAGTGGTCTGTCTGCCGTATGATGATGGCAGAAGACATATTATTTTTAATTTATCAGACCAATCAGGAGTTAATAACTGAAAACAGCTATACTAAGGCGTATTTCGTGGAATTTTCACCAGCTTTGTAGAAACCAAATACAATTTGACGAGCGCAATGGCAAGACGACCTAAAAACCAGGCAGACGGTACACCGCCAGCCGTGCAAGCCGACCTTCTTGCCGCAGCAGTTGGGTGCGAAATCAACACTTTAATGAGCCAGCCCATTCCGGCCGGTCTCTATCTGGTTGCAACGCCGATCGGCCACCTGGGCGACATAACACTGCGCGCTCTGGCACTTATTGCCACGGCTGAAACCGTATATTGTGAAGATACACGAACCAGCCAGAAACTGCTTGGTCGATACGGCATCACACGGGCCTTAAAAACTTACCATGAACACAATGCGGCCAGGCTTCGCCCCGAAATTTTAGAAAAAATAACGGCTGGACAAAGCGTTGCCTTAATTTCTGATGCGGGGACACCGGCGATTTCTGATCCTGGCTTCAAGCTTGCCCGGGCTGTTATCGAAGCAGGCGGAGACGTCATGCCGGTGCCTGGACCGGTTGCAGCCGTTGCAGCGCTCACGATCTCAGGAATTGCAACGGATCGTTTTTTGTTCGCTGGTTTTCTGAATGCAAAGTCATCTGTACGAAGGAAGGAAATTGAACAATTGGCAGCCATCCCAGCCAGCTTGCTTTTCTATGAGGCGCCGCACCGCCTGCAGGCAACGCTTGCTGATCTTGCGGCATGTCTTGGCAATCGCCCGGCCGTCGTAGCGCGTGAACTCACTAAGAAGTACGAAGAGTGCAGGCGGGGGCAGCTGAAAGACCTTATTGAATGGGCTGGTCAAGTTCAGGTGCGAGGCGAAATTACGATTGTTGTTGCCCCGCCGCTAACTGATGCTAAAATAGATGTGTCAGATGATGTAATTGCAGATCGGTTGCGTCACGCCTGGCTGAGCGCACCGCCATCAAAAGCAGCAAAAAAGGTGGCGGAAGAGCTGGGTGTGTCCAAGGCGCGCGTTTACGCCATCGGTCTGGAATTAAAGCGGTACGAGCAATAAAGCAGATGAGTATAATTAAATATTTTTTGCAAATGCTACACAGTCTCCCAAACGGTGTAACGAGTTCCGCTGACCGCCGTCGATGGCATGAGCGTAGCGGCCGTCTTGCGGAGTTCGTTGCAGCCAGCTTGCTGATCTTCAAGGGATATCGCACTCTGGCACGACGCCAGCGCACACCATATGGTGAACTTGATCTGATCGCTGTGCGTGGCAAGCCTGTGGCATTTGTCGAGGTTAAGCTGCGCCGTCATATCCGCGAGGCGGAGGCTGCCATCGGTCAGCGGCAGGCCGGGCGCATGGCACGCGCAGCGGAGCATTGGATATGGCGACATCGCCGATATCGCGCCAGTCAAATCGGTATGGATGCAATTTATCTGGCTCGCAACGCATTGCCACGCCACGTCTGCGATATATTGTAACTCGATTTGTCAGCAACATTAAATCGCTTATAGCAAGCCATCATTGTTACCATGTCGACCTGTATTTGTTCAAAAGTGCAACTGATTTCAATGATCATAAAATAAGCTCCCCGCGGGCATAAAGGCCTGTGCATGCGACGATACCGCTAATATCTGCAAAATAACGTCGTAAAAAAATCCAGCATGTCGCAGCATGCCATAGCCATACAAAATTGGTTGATGCATGTATCGCAGTCTTGAATTAGCCACGGATCAGAGTACTTATACCCGTCTGCAGGCTCGGCAAAGCGAGATGAGGCGCATGCTATGGGCCTCAAGAATCCATGGCCTCAAGAATTAAACACCAAGTACTTTAAAGGATAGTACTTGAGCTGGCAGCCGAGTGTACTTCCAGGCGGGAAAAGAGGAGATTATTTTGGATAATAAAATTTACAATCTGCTCATCCTTTGCACGGGTAATTCGGCCAGATCCATCCTTGCAGAGGCAATCGTCAATCGCGAGGGAAATGGCAGGTTCCGCGGTTTTTCCGCCGGCAGCCACCCCAAAGGCGAACCGAATCCCATAGGCCTCGAACTTCTCAGAAGTCTTAGGTATGATACCAGCACGCTGCGGTCGAAGTCATGGACCGAGTTCTCCGGTCAAGATGCGCCGCAAATGGATTTTGTTATTACTGTCTGCGATTCAGCGGCAGGTGAATCGTGCCCCTATTGGCCAGGCCATCCCATGGTCGCACACTGGGGCATTCCCGATCCCGCTGATGTTGAGGGAACACCGTCGGAAAAGTTGGCGGCATTCCACCGCGCCTACGAGCTCCTCATGCAAAGGATGAAAGCGCTTTTCGATATTCCTATCGACACCCTGTCGCAATCTGAACTCAAAGAACGCCTCGTGGAAATCGGCAAGCTGGACGGTGCGACCGAAATATCGCTTTCCCGAGCAAATCATGCAGGCAAAGGCTGATCGACGCATCCCATTCCCGCCGATACCTCAGGACATGCTTGCAACACAATTCCGGAAAATCTTCAGCCCATGAAAAATCAGCATAAAGATGTGATTATCCTAGGCTCTGGGCCGGCCGGCTATACTGCCGCCATTTACGCAGCAAGGGCGATGCTGTCCCCACTCGTCATCCAGGGCATTCAGCCCGGCGGGCAACTGACGATTACCACCGACGTTGAAAATTATCCCGGCTTCGCAGATCCGATCCAGGGGCCCTGGCTGATGCAGCAGATGGAGACACAGTCCAAAAACTGCGGCAGCGAAATTGTTATGGATCATATCGTTGAGGTCGCGCTGGGAGAGCATCCGTTCCGTCTCACCGGCGACGGCGGTATGACTTACACATGCAATGCGCTAATCATCTGTACCGGCGCGCAGGCACGCTGGCTTGGTTTGCCCTCGGAGCGGACATTTCAGGGCTATGGCGTTTCCGCCTGTGCGACATGCGACGGTTTCTTTTACCGCGATAAGGACGTAATCGTCGTTGGTGGCGGCAATACCGCGGTTGAAGAGGCGTTATTTCTGACCAACTTCGCCCGCAGCGTTACAGTGGTGCACCGCCGCGACAGTTTGAGGGCGGAAAAAATACTTCAGGATCGCCTTTTCAGGCATGAAAAGATCAAAGTCGTGTGGAATCACACCATCGAAGAAGTATGCGGTGACGCCGATCCCAGGCGTGTTACCGGTGTACGAATGCGGCATGTGGAAACCGGAGATATCAGCGAACTCTCGGCAAGTGGTGTTTTTATCGCCATCGGCCATGCACCGGCAACCGAACTGTTTAAGGGCCAACTAAAGATGCGCGACAGTGGCTATATAGAAACCGCGTCCGACTCCACGGTAACATCCGTGCCTGGCGTGTTCGCGGCCGGCGATGTCACCGATGATGTTTTCCGCCAGGCTGTTACCGCGGCCGGCATGGGCTGTATGGCGGCGCTTGAGGCGGAAAGATGGCTCGCAGCCGGACGCGGCAATGAAGTCTAAGCATTCAGCTTCGTGAGATAACAGACGACAGACCACGAGCACGACGCAAACCGTATACACTACAACAAAGAAAAGTTTGATACAGCCTTGTCCGATATCCCAAACGTTGATTTAGCAGCACTTAATGCCATCGAAACCGGTCAACTGGTGCAAGCCGGCGACCCCGACCATCCGCCGCGCATCCTCGTGCTCTATGGCTCGCTGCGCGAACGCTCTTATTCGCGCCTGGTGTCCGAAGAAGCCAGCCGCATCCTGATTGCGCTTGGTGCTGAAACCAGAACATTTTCACCACGCGATCTGCCCGCGCCTGATGCCGACGATGGCAGCCATGCAAAAGTGCGCGAACTGCGTGATTTGGCAGTCTGGTCGGAGGGCATGGTGTGGGTTTCGCCGGAGCGCCACGGCGCCATGACCGGCATTTTAAAGTCGCAAATCGACTGGTTGCCGCTGGAGACCGGCGGCGTCAGGCCGACGCAGGGCAAGACGCTGGCGATCTGCCAGGTGAGCGGCGGTTCGCAGAGTTTCAATGCCTTGAACCAGATGCGCGTGCTTGGCCGCTGGATGCGGATGGTGACCATCCCCAACCAATCCTCAGTGCCAAAAGCCTTCACTGAATTCGACGAGGCAGGCCGGATGCATCCGTCGCCCTATTACAATCGCCTGGTTGACGTCATGGAGGAACTTGTCAAGTTCACCTGGCTAATCAGAGGGCGTACGGCCTACCTGACGGACCGCTATTCCGAGCGTGTCGAAAGCCGTGAAGAACTCTCCAAGCGCGTCAATCAACGCTTGATTTAATGCACAAATTCGCAATGCAGATTAATGCCCGCTACTCATCACGCCAGTTTTAATCGAATAATCGACCGCCAGCCCGTAATCTGGATCATCATCCGAATCAATAATCAGCTGGCCTGCTTTGTTTAAAAGCTTATGACAGTCATGTGATAAATGTCTAAGCTGCAGCGTCTTGCCGTGTGCCTCATATCTTGCCGCCAGCTTTTCTATGGCCTGCAAAGCTGACTGGTCCACGACACGGCTATTAAGAAAATCTACGATGACCACATCAGGATCGTTGCGGGGATCGAACAGCTCATCAAAACCGGCAGCCGAGCCAAAAAACAGTGGTCCTTCGATTTTGTAAAGCTTCGCCTTTTCTGGCGTTGAATGTGTTGTGGCGCGTATCCGTGTTGCATTGTTCCATGCATAACACAGCGCGGACACGATGACGCCGACAATAACGGCCACAGCCAGGTCAGTAATAACCGTGACAATCGTCACCAGTATCATAACGATCCCGTCCGTCAGCGGAATGCGTCCGAGGATTGTTAAGCTCCGCCACGCAAATGTGCCGATCACAACCATCATCATCACGCCGACCAGAGCTGCGAGAGGAATTTGTTCGATCAAACTTGACGCAAACACAATGAACATCAACAAGAACAGTGCTGCTGCAATGCCGGATAACCGCGTCCGCCCTCCGGAATTTACATTGATCATGGACTGGCCGATCATGGCACAGCCGCCCATACCGCCGAAAAAACCGGTAATCGTGTTCGCGGTACCCTGAGCGATACACTCCTGTGAAGCCCCGCCACGCTGTTCGGTAATTTCGCCTACAAGGTTGAGTGTCAGCAGGCTTTCAATCAGTCCGATTGCAGCAAGGATCAGCGCATAAGGAAAGATGATCTGAAGAGTTTCAAAATTGAAAGGCACCATTGGGATATGGAATGCCGGCAACCCACCCTGGATCGAAGCAAGGTCGCCGACACGGGGGACATCGATGCCAAACAGTATAACCAGAACTGCAATAACACCAATACCTACCAGTGGAGCCGGAATCAAATTCGTAAACCGCGGTGTGAAGTGAATGACAAGCATAGTCATGAGAACCAGGAATAACATCGTAATCAGTGGCCAACCGCTCATCCAGACTTTATCACCATCAGGCCCTGTAACCTGAAACTGCAGCATTTGCGCCATGAAGATCACGATCGCAAGCCCGTTAACGAAACCGAGCATAACGGGATGGGGCACCAGTCGGATGAATTTACCGAGCCTCAGCCCACCTGCGGCAATCTGTAAAAGACCCATTAAAACAACGGTTGCAAACAAGTATTCAACGCCATGCTTGGTTACTAATGATACCATAACCACCGCCAGTGCGCCGGTCGCCCCCGAAATCATTCCTGGACGTCCGCCCATGATGGCAGTTATCAACCCCACAATGAACGCCGCATAAAGCCCAACCAGCGGATGCACACCAGCAACGAATGCAAACGCCACTGCCTCCGGCACCAGGGCGAGAGCCACTGTCAGCCCGGCGAGCACTTCTATTCTGATCCGCTCCGGGCTCAATTCAGCGCTGTTCGCCTGAGCCCATCCAGCCAGATCGATACGGTGAGCCAGCATCGCGAGCGTTAACTTTGGCATCTGGGCCGACTTTACAGCTCGAATTAACTTTGCTGCCAGGGCAGATGTTGCAACCTGGATGAACTTTATCAGTTGGGCTAAATCTGACACTTGTCCTGCCTCCACAGTTTTGGAGTTGGTACTGTCCCGCACATAAACGGGAAAAAATTAATTGGAAACATTGCTTTACGAAATGATTTTCGATTATTTACAATGCCAAACGGGCGGCATAATTTGGCTCCTCGCTATTTCGAGTGAGTTGTGCATTAAAGCTGCAAAGTGGGTGAGCACCAGCCAGAATACAGAAATATGGAGGTCCACTTCTGGCTGCGCGGTGGGCTTTACCTTGAATTAATGCTTGAGCACTTGCTCTGAAATCTCAGAGGCCTTGATGATATAAGGGATTGCTCGGTTAACCAAGGGGATGGCCCCGCGACCATTTATTACGCAGTAAAGAAAAATCTAGCCACGCAAAATGGCAAGGATTCAAAATATTCCTGTAAAAATCAAAAGCTTTGCAATATTTAACGGATTTTGAAATTACCTAATTCAAGTTTCTTGTTGTTTTTGACGCTGAATGTAAAGTCCAGCAAAATCTATAGGCTCCAAAAACAATGGCGGGAAACCATTTTCTCTTGTTATGTCAGCGACAATGCGGCGCATAAAAGGAAACATGAGAGTCGGACAGTTCACTATAAGCACAGGTTCCAATGCATCCTTAGGTAAATTTTCTACCCTGAATATACCGCTGTAAATCAGCTCCAGTTCATAGATCACTTTGTCTGAGCTGGAAGCATTAGCTGTGAATTCGATTGCACTTTCATAGACGTCTTTACTGACATTTTTAGCATTGACGTTGATCTCAACATTCAAATTCGGATTATCTTCAAGGCCGGAAAGAAATATATCAATGTTCGGGCATTCGAAGGAAAGATCGCGGATATATTGCGCAATAATATTAATCTGTGGTTGGTTTTTCTTATTATCCTTATGGTCCACACCATTTCCTGGTACATTAGGTGAATTATTATCGATCATGGCGAAAATCCTTAACTACCTGAATATTGAGCGTTTCAAAAAGATTTAGTTTTAAGAAAAAACTTCTTTTATTCTTTAACAATTGAGAAAATCCTGCATCAAATATAAAACATGAGGATATATCTTACTGTCAAAGATCACGCATCGCGGATCGTTCAGCCAGCGGGGTATGAGAATCGTCTCGCCCGCCAGCTCCATTTCACGTGCAGTTCAGACCCATCCAATCGCACACGACAAACTCAGTTGTGATATAAGCGGTGACGTTCCAAATACAGCTTAACGTTTTGAGAACTGGAAGCTGCGACGCGCTTTCTTACGGCCATATTTTTTACGTTCGACAGTTCGGCTGTCGCGCGTCAGAAAGCCATTCTTTTTAAGTGGTGCGCGAAGTTCAGGCTCGTAATGTGTCAGCGCCTTGGAGATCCCGTGTCGCACGGCACCGGCTTGGCCTGACAGGCCACCACCCTTAACGGTGGCCGTGACATCGTATTGGTCCAAACGGTCGACAAGCTGCAACGGCTGCCTGAGCAACATCTGCAGTACAGGGCGTGCAAAGTATTTATCAAATTCGCGATTGTTGATTTGAATACGTCCATTGCCAGGCTTAATCCAAACTCGTGCAATAGCATCCTTGCGTTTGCCCGTTGCATAGGCGCGGCCATGGGAATCCAGCTTTTGCACATGAACCGGAGCGGCATGTTCACCGATCAGCGCTTCATCTGCCACTGCTTCTCTGAGATTTTCGAGGGATTTAATTTCTTCGTCAGCCATAACGGTTACACCCTCGTATTCTTGGAATTCATGGACTTAACATCGAGGATTTCAGGTTTCTGTGCCTCGTGCGGATGCTCGCTGCCTTTATAAACGCGTAAGTTACGCATCAGCCGGCTGCGCAGTTTGCTTTTGTTGAGCATACGCTCAACTGCCTTTTCCACCACACGCTCAGGAAAATTGCCCTCAATAATCATTTTGGGCGTTCTTTCCTTGATACCACCAGGATAGCCGGTATGACGATAATATTTCTTGTCGTCATATTTATTGCCTGTAAAGACGACTTTATCAGCATTGATGACAATGACGTTGTCGCCCATATCGACATGTGGCGTAAATGTTGGTTTGTGCTTGCCCCGCAGACGCACTGCTATGATAGAAGCAAGCCGGCCGACAACCAAACCCTCAGCATCGATCAAAATCCAATTTTTTTCCACTTCGCCCGGTTTGGCCGAATAGGTCATCATGATTATTCATTCCTGGAATTTTTAAGTGCATTATACACGCACGGATGATCAAATCTGTATACACGTTCAATCATTTCTGCGCAACGATATTTTTCTTTTTAATATCAAAGGCTTAAGTTATGAGGTTGTATATTACCGCATTAATTGCATAAAAATCGCATAGCTCGTAATCATTGCAGAACATCGATTGTCGCTGTGTTTTGCCGCGGTATAACCTGCCCCGCCGCTATAAATGGTCGTAAACAAGGTTTTCAGCGGGGCATAATCTCCCATGACGAAGGAACACAGAGACCTAACGCCACTGGCGGCACGCAGCTTCAGTTCTCTACATCAGACTAATACGTCAATTAAATAAGCCATTGCAGAATAGCTCTTGTTTCGATTAGTGTCGCCGATACTTGCGATTAATGTCGAAAGTTCCTGAAAGGCATAATAATGCTTGATTTGTATACATGGTCGACGCCGAACGGACGTAAAGTCTCTATTATGCTGGAAGAAACCGGTCTTCCTTATAGGACCCACGCGGTAGACATTAGCAAGGACCAGCAGTTTGAACCTGATTTTCTCAAGATCAGCCCGAATAATCGCATTCCTGCGATTATCGATCAGGATACCGGTATCCAACTTTTCGAATCGGGCTCTATTCTCATGTACTTAGCTCAAAAAGCAGGTGCATTATGGCCACCTTCCGGCGATGCGCACTGGCAGACCATTGCCTGGCTGATGTGGCAGATGGGCGGGCTTGGCCCGATGCTCGGGCAAGTTCATCACTTTGTCAAATATAACGAGGGTAAGGCACCATACGCCAAAGAACGATATCTCAAGGAAGCCGCGCGGCTTTATGGCGTGCTCGACAGACGTCTTTCGGAAGTTACGTATGTTGCAGGTGAGTATTCGATTGCCGACATAGCAATATGGCCGTGGGTTGCGCGATTTGAATGGCAAAAGGTGGACCTTATATCCTATCCCAACGTTAACCGGTGGTACAAAGAGATTGCGGCGCGGCCAGCGGTCCAGCGTGGCTACCATATTCCAGTTAAACAACCGGGCATTCCAATGCCCTAAGCAATAAATGAGTAAATTTTCGTGGCACCGGAATGCTGGTTAAAGGTGAAGATATGACATATAAGAACAATTTCTCAGGTGTAATTGCACCGGTGCTTACGCCATTCGGAGAGGACGGTGCGCCTGATCCGGACAGGTTTGTCGAGCATGCCGAATGGCTTTTGTCAGACGAAGGCGGTTGCAACGCACTCGTCCCGTTTGGAACGACAGGTGAAGCGAATTCGCTCGGCATTGACGAGCGTATGGAGCTGCTTGAGGACATGATCGATGCTGGAATTGAGCCGCTTAACCTGATGCCGGGCACAGGTTCGTGTGCACTGACCGATACGGTAATTCTGACCCAGCATGCAATGGATCTTGGTTGCGGTGGTGTTTTGATGCTTCCGCCTTTTTACTATAAAAATCCATCGGAAGAAGGCCTGTTTCGCTATTTTGCCGACGTTATTGACGAGGTGGGTGATGACCGTCTTAAGATTTACCTCTACAATATTCCGTCTCTCACACAGGTCGGATTTTCGATGACCCTGATTGAGCGTTTGCGTCAGGAGTTTCCCGAAACCATTGCCGGGCTCAAGGATGCTTCGTGTGATTGGACGAATATGAAGAATATCCTCGATGCCTTTCCTGATTTTGAGTTGTTTCCTGGCTCTGAACTGTATCTACTTGATGGTCTTAAAAACGGTTTCGCTGGAGTAATTTCAGCAACTGCAAACGTAAACGGCCTAAAAATGCGTGCGATTTTTGACGATTGGCAGGCCGATGAGGCCATTCAACGTCAGGCGGAAGTATCTGCACTACGCCATACAATGCAGTCGTTTCCTATGATTGCTCTGCTTAAAACCATCATTGCACATTACCGCATGGATGCACAATGGCGCGAATTAAGGCCTCCGCTTGAAGCACTTGAGAGCGTTCAGGCCACTCAGGCAATCTCACTGCTTATGGATGAGCATAACTTCAAACTCAACTTTGATCTGGCAGTATAGCAATAAGCACGACATCAACCTATCGCGATGCCAAGCATTGCGATAGGTGCGGATTTAACCTCCAGTAACTTCATGTGGCAATCGAAGACAAAGTGTTAGTTTTTGAACAGATCTTTAAGGAGCTGGCCTGAAGAATTGCCTTCCTTATTATTGTCATTGTTTCCAAAAAGACCACGCACTACATCGCCAGCATCTTTACCTTTGAATTGTTCGCCAAGTTTGCGCACCGTATCAACTGTACTTTGCACTGCCTTCGGGTCCGATAAGATACTGTTAAGATCCGGTTGGAAACTCAGATTATCCCAGGGCCCGTTAACGCGCACTGGCACCTCGATACCGTTGAGGTTTGCCTGGCCTCCCTGCCCTGCCAGACTGGCAACAAGCCTGGGCCGTAAAATCATATCAAGTTTACGGCCGCCAATGTCTGTATTCCCGGAACCTGTCACGCGTAACAGCGGGCTATTCATCCGCAAATCCTGCGTATTGGCTATGCCACGGCTGATATTGAAGCTTGCTGATAATTCTGAAAAGTCGGTTTTTGCCGTTGGTGTCTGATTAACCCCTGAAATCTGTCCGGACTGCAGGCCGCGAAGTATCTGCGGAATATTCCACCCGACCACTGCACCGTCGTTAAAAACAAAATTGGCTTTGCCAGACAGGCTCGACATCAAGTTTTGTTCAGAACGGCCATTACCAGCGATTGCAGCGGTCAGTCGTGCGGTCCCGGCAATCAGGTCCAGATCGGCAGCATCCTTCAACAGTGGTTGCGCCGATACATTGGCAACGGCAATGTTTGCGCTAAATTTCAGATTTTCTGCGTCACCCAGCTGTGCCGTTAAAACTCCACGGCCATTACCTCCGTAAAGCTCTATTTTATCCAGGTCTGCCCGGGCGCTGCCATTTGTCAGCGCGATGCGCAGCGCCATATCTTTGATTGCCAGGCCGGCGACACGAAGGTCTGAGATTTGTAGTCGGGCATCGGCATCGGCAAGCCGCATTGCAGACATGTCTATCGGCTCACGGCTCCAGCCGGCAGTTTTTCTGTAATCGCGAACCTGCGGACTGAAACGGCCGGCACCTTTATTTTCGCGCAGGATATCTTCAATTGATCTCGGTGAGCGTAGGTGGGCCGGCTGTTTAATCAGTTTGGGATGCGCAGGGCCGGCACCTTTGAAAGAGGCGCCAAGCTTGTCGATATCAAGCTGAGCGATATTCAGGTCGGCTTTGATTTTCGGTCGCAGATCGGCGAATTCCACGGCAATTTCACCGTTTGATCTGGTCTCTCCTAAACTTAATTGTGCATTACTCAGTTTAGCTTGCGATTGCGTTGCATTGAGATTGCCCTTTAAATCAAAAGCACCAAGTCCTTTGCCGTTTGGCAGGTTGGTACCCGCAAAATAGGCCAGCTTTTGCAATGAAGGCGAGACAATGGATACAGGACCGACAATCCTGACTGTGTCTTCGAGCGTAAAATCTCCTTCAAATGCGGCATTAACCGAGCTGCTTTGCAGATTGAAACGCGCTTTTGCTGTACGTCCTTGAATAAGAGCGTCCGGGGTATCCAGGTGAATTTTAATGTTAAGGCGCTCGCCCTTCCAGTTAACTGCGCCATCGACTGTGAGCGGATCGGCAGTCCGCCGTCCTGTTATCTTGATGTCGACGTTTGAAATTGCCTGCATTACGCCAGAGCGTTCGTCGCGGTATTGAATGTGACCGTCGTTAATGAGCAGTTCATGCCACTCCAGGCTGGCAAGAATACCCGTGCCGATATCGGGTTGTGCTGCGCGGAATACGACATTCTGCAGCTGGGCTGGCTGGACAGATGCGCCAACAACACCTGACACGGTGGATGGCGGCAGCATGGCCAGTTGGGTTGGCCTCGCTAAAGCTGTGATTTGCCAGCTGCGCCGTCCTGACTTGTCAACATGCAAATCTATAATTGGCCGATTAAGACTGAGCTGTTCGACAACAATACGCCCTTCCAGCAACGGCAGCATGGCCACCGCAACATTGAGCTGGTCAGCGCGGATGGTTGGTGTGTCCTGCATGCCTGGCGGTGACGAAATGGCAATATTCGGCAGCGAGATGCCAATACTTGGGAAAAACGTCAGCGAGGGCTGGCCCGTAATCGATAAATCGCGACCTGTATTGGCCTTAACCTGGCGAATTAACTCACTGCGCACGATGGAGGCTGGATCTATAACAAAGACAGCGGCCGTAATGGCGCCAGCCAGAAGAATAACCAAAGCAGCAAACGCAAACAGAAATTTACCCAGCCATGAGTGCTGAGGTGGCTGGGGTGGTCTGCGCCGGCGTTTTCTCGCATGAGAAGGTTGCGCGACCGGCTGGCGCGAATAGTGAGGCGATGGATTGGAATGTGCGGTTCTGATCATACAGGGCTCGCAGATACATTAAATACTGATTTCGAAAGCCAAGCGTTTGAATTGCAGTGAAGCATTGCGCACAATAATGCAGCATTTAGACCGCACCTGATTGTGCCACTAAGTTGCATACTTTTTATTAATAAATCTAGTTTCAAAATAAGAATATCGCCGATGTTTGTTGACATTTTGGGCATAAATCCCACTAATGCGTCATATGGATGCAGAGACATCGGGTGAAATTTTGCCGGCTGCAGTTACGCACGCCAGGAAATCTCCGTCTCAGGCAGCCATGCCCCGTTTGACGCGCATGCTAACGATGGCGCCGCCTGGCGGCTGTTTCTCGTTCTCGGGTCACGCGATCAATGGCCATCTGACGGCGCGGGCCTCAGCTTTGCTGTGGCTTCGGCGATATTTTCGGTAAATACTTTTGTCCGCACAAGGTCCGCGTTAAGGCGACGGTCTGACGGCACCGCGTTGTCAACTGCGTGGCCTGCAAGGTCGCCCAACGTATCGCTGTTGCGCATCAGCTGGTCTAAAACGGATTTAAATCTATCGTGAACATGCCGGTAGCGGTTGATGTTCGCACTCGTTACGGCTTCGGGATCGGGCACCGCAATATTCCACAGCGCCCATATGTACTGGTGTCGTGCTGCGTATGCCTTGCCACCGGAATATTCATAGCGATCCTGCCAGTTGTGCTTATGGCGAAAGGCCCATTGGCGGCCCGTAACGATCATCCAGGCTAAGGCACGGTACACCATCGGCTCATGTTCCGGATTGAATGCATTACCATCGCGCGCCAGGTTAACAACCTTTCTTGGATCTGAATGCGCGGTGTGAGGCATCGCCATGACCGTGGATGCGTATGCATCCAGCAGATGTCGCGGGCGAATAACCCGCTGCCAGACATCCTTATTCCAGTGCGGCGGAAAATCGATTCTTTGGTTGCGCCGTCTTTGAAACCATACTCTCTCATCAAGCGGGACTGCAGCTGGCGCTAATTCCAATTCCAATGCTTTCACATTTGGCAGCCGCGCCAGGATATCATAGTTGTCAACTTCAGACTGGGTATTTGAGGCAATCGCAATAATATCTTTCAGATCCTCGTTTTCTGTCACAACGATCTTTAATGGCAGGTAACATGCCTCAAGCTGACCACTGTAAGAAACCAAAACGTGGGTGGATTGGCAACCGTTAACGATTTGCGCATTCGTCAGCTCAATGGCGTCCTCAAGCTCACGAGCTTTGTCGGCAACGATAACAATGCCGTTATGCCCGGCGATAATGGAAGTGGCTTCGCCACGCTCGAGCGTAGCCTTCAAGCCAAGTGCACCTGGGTTATCTCGTGGAGCAGCTTGGTGATCGACGCCCAGAAACGCACGTACGTTATCCAGAAACATAAAATTGTCTGCTGTACGGTACTTTTTATTCCTGCCAGAGTTTGGGGTTGAAACAAAATCGACCAGTCTTTGAGCTTTGACGTAACCAATATATCCGGAAGCCGTGCCAGGCGGTAAAGGCATGAGTTGAATGCCACGCAATGTACGCACCGCACCATCGCCATAGCGGCGGTTGATTTCCTGTAATTGATCAAGTCCCCAGATTTCAAACTCAGAGGCCGTGAA
>CAWUIN010000004.1:0-61093 GCA_963922535.1 uncultured Hyphomicrobiaceae bacterium
TGGTAGAGAAATTTGCAGGCAGTGTTATCCAATGGCCGGATGCTCTGGAATGCGCAGGCAGCATACGCAGCAGACTTTAGTCTGCGTATGATGTTTTCCTGAAACCGCACAAAATCGACCATTGCAGAGTTACAATAAAATTTAACGTATTTTATTCGGACGATTGATCCATTTATCCTGTCGCGGGAAAATGCGTCTTATTGCTACCGATCATGCAATGTAATGGACACAGGGACATCTTAAGCAGAAGCTGACGAGCAGGGAATAAGCGTACAATATTTATGACATCTGGAATTCATGACACCTGAAACCGCAAGCAATCTGCTTTTGCGCATTGCGAAAGATGCAGATGAAGCCGCGTTTAACGAGCTGTATGGCCACTATGCTCCGCGCATCAAAGCATACATGATGCGAGAGGACGCGGACGATGCTGCTGCGGACGATTTAGCGCAACAAGCCATGGCGGTCATCTGGCGTAAGGCGTATTTGTTTGATCCGGCAAAGGGTGCTGCTAACGCCTGGATCTTTCGGGTGGCGAGAAACTTGCGCATTGATCGGCTGCGCAGGGAACGGGTCTGGCAGGCACTCCCCGAAGATCACAAGGAACAACCATCTAACGATCCGAAGCCTGACGACGTGCTGATGAGTAACCAACGGAATCAAGCACTGTGGGAGGCTGTGCAAACGTTGCCGCCTGAACAGCTCCAAGTGATCGAGCTTTGCTATCTGTCTGGATTATCGCAGTCTGAAGCTGCCAGGCACCTGTCGCTCCCACTTGGAACGGTAAAATCGCGCCTGCGTCTTGCCTACGCGAAGCTGCGGCCACTTCTGGAAAATACTCTGTAATCCTGACCGGTTTTATTTCAACAAATTCACTGAGCGAAAATCGTCAGTTCACGACGCCTTCTTGCGCAAAGAGCAGAATACAACCGAAATCGCGAGCTGCTTCGATAAGTGGTATTTCGCCGTCGCAAAATTCCAGATAATCTCCCCTGATCAGCGGCGCGTTTTGAAATATGCCGCCGCCTTCGATAACCAGTAGCGTTGCTTCGCCGGTATAGTTGACTGCGGGCATTACGACGCCAGCTTCAAGCTTTATGAGCTTTAAATCTCCCGTTGCATTCGGTGACATGGCAAGCGCGTAAGATGAAACGCCGGGCATTTGCTTTTCCCATGGCACGTCACACAGTTTTATATCGAGGATCGCCCGCAGGGGATGCGGGATAATGGGATCATATTGATAATCTGCCTTTGGCGTGTCTCCACAATCAATGGCATTGATGACAGCACGATGGGTGTTGGGAGACGGCATGTCTTGTTTGAGCTGTTCGAAAACGGCTACGCCGATTTTTTCCATCCGGGTCAGCTCTTGCATGCACACTTGACACAGCGACAAATGCGAAGTGACAACGGCGCATAGCGCTTCTGGTTGACTGCCGGCAGCACACGTTATGAGTGTTGAGACGTCGGGATGATGCTTGATGTTCATCTTAACCGGGGCCTTGTCAATTCTTCATTAATGTTGATTTGACCATGCGAATAAGTGCGGCCCTCACAGGCCATATAAGTGCAGTAACATTTAAAATTACGTCTTAAAGAGCTATCTGGTTTGCCTGTTTCGTAATAAGATCTATGGATATGAACAAATAATCCATCCAGTCAACATGGCACGCACGGGCATGCCAAATCAGCCTCGCCGCGCATGCTGGCTGCGTGGCAAAACGGCGCAATAGCGATGCTATGTCAGAACGGTCATACACGGCGGTCAGCTGATCCGAGAAATGAATGCCGCAGTGTAACGGCCCCGAGTTTTCCAATGAGATGGTCTGCCGTCTCTGACACTTTCGGCTCGTCGTGTATACTGATACAGACCAATAGCATAGCCGCGCTCAGATTTTCGCCATTGCGGTCTTACAGGCCGGATCCGCGCCAATTGGACCAGATTTGCGGCGCAGATGGAGGCCGATGCGAGAAGAAATCCAGGCAATGAAGCAGCCTTGGAAATTGCTCGGGAGAAATGGCGCGGGATCAAGCCTATACCAACCCTTTACCAAGCCTTTACAAAGATAACGCCAAGGGATCGCAAGCTGACGTGCCGTTCTCGAAGGAGCGGGGAGGCGGCACGGGAAATGCATCTCCCTCTGCCCGAATTTCTGGCTCTTCACCCAAGCAATAGAGAAACGTAAATACCTTGTACTTTTTTGTTAGGCAGGCGGGTAGAATCTGCTCAAGATACAGTAAGCTTTTGCAGCGAAACAATTTCGCCGATGCCTTTGCGTGCAAGAACAAAAAGTTCATCAAAAAGTTCCTGGCTGAAAGGTTCGCCCTCAGCGGTGCCCTGCACTTCCACGATACCACCGCTACCGGTCATGACAAAATTGGCGTCAGCCTGAGCATCGGAATCCTCTGAATAATCAAGGTCTAGCACACACGCGCCGTTACATATGCCGGCAGACACTGCAGCCACCTGATCCTTCAGGACATTCTTGCCAACCATGCCGCGCTCTTCCATCCAGGCCATACAATCGTAAACCGCCACCCATGCACCGGTGATGGCAGCCGTCCGCGTGCCACCGTCGGCCTGTATGACGTCGCAATCGATCGAGATCTGCCGTTCGCCCAGCTTCTCCAGGTCAACCACTGCGCGCAGAGCCCGGCCGATAAGCCTTTGAATTTCCTGCGTTCGGCCTGATGGTCTGCCCTGTGACGCTTCGCGGCGCATGCGTTCATGGGTGGACCTTGGCAGCATACCGTATTCTGCCGTCAGCCAGCCTCGTCCCTGGCCCTTCAACCAGCCCGGAACACGTTCTTCCAGGCTGGCCGTGCACAGCACATGCGTGTTGCCAAACTTTATCAGGCAAGAGCCCTCGGCATGCATAGAAATCGCGCGTTCGAATGAAACACGGCGGAGTTCGTCAGGTTGTCGTCTAGAGGGACGCATAGGGTTGTGCTCTGTCTCACTTAAAATTTTGTGTTGCACGCCTGAATTCTGTTAGCGCCAAGACGCTGCGCGTGCGGTGAAATGATGTATCGTAAAGCAATCCGTAATACTGGTACGAGTAAAATCACGCCACCTGCGGTCTCGTGTCCTGGCCCGTAATAGCATTGATCGGATTTGGAGATGTTCGCTTTACAGGCATTCAACATTCTGATCAAGAACGAGGATATGTAATCCTAACTTGTCATTTTGAAGTCGACAAGCACCGATGTTTTATTTGGAAAACTTAAAACGCCCTGATGCCGTAATATAAAAGCTTCCATTTGTCTGGCTATCTGACATCTTGGTTTAAAGGTAGCAAGAAGTCGCAAAGACCATCAACAACAAAATCGTATGATGAAAAAAACGTCGCGTCTTAATGATCTGAAACATCTAAACGAACGATCGCAGACAATTTTACGTCGTATCGTGGAATCCTACCTCGAAACCGGCGATCCTGTCGGCTCGCGCAATCTTTCGCGCGATCTGCCAATTGCACTGTCTCCAGCCTCTGTGCGCAATGTTATGTTCGACCTTGAACAGTTGGGATTAATTGCCGCACCGCACACGTCCGCCGGGCGTCTGCCAACCGAACTTGGTCTGCGTATGTTTGTGGATGGTATGCTTGAAGTTGGCAACCTGAGCAATGAAGAGCGGGCAAATATAAAACGAAAGGTGGGCAGTACGCAGGGCCAAACCGTTGAGCACGTCCTCAATGAAGCAAGTCAGCTTATTTCAGGCTTGTCCCATTGTGCCGGACTGGTGCTGAGCGAAAAGCAGGATTTATACCTCAAGCACGTCGAATTTGTATCCCTGGAGCCGGGCAAGGCGCTCGCCATTCTGGTGAGCGAGGATCAGTCGATTGAAAACCGTGTTCTCGATGTGCCTGCTGGCATGCCGCCTTCGACACTCGTCGAAGCGGCAAATTTTTTGAACGCTTTTATCAGAGGCGCAACGCTGGATGAGGCGAGGGTTAAAATCAACGCCGAACTCGTCGAACGCAAGGCCGAACTCGATGAACTGACGCACAAGGTCATTAATGCGGGGCTTGCTGAATGGTCCGGTACGCACGATAATGATCGCCGTAGTCTCATCGTTCGCGGCCGCGCCAATTTACTAAAGGATGTCACGGCGCTTGATGATCTTGAACGTATACGCCAGTTATTCGACGATCTGGAAAGTAAAAAGAATGTCGTCCAACTGCTTGATATGGCAGAGCGGGCTGAAGGGGTTAAAATCTTCATCGGTGCTGAAAATAATTTATTTTCGTTGTCAGGGTCCTCATTAATTGTTGCACCCTTTCAAAATAACGATCAAAAAATAATCGGTGTTCTCGGCGTCATTGGTCCAAAACGGCTGAATTACGCCAGGATAATCCCAATGGTCGACTATACAGCGAAACTGATCAGCCGCTTGCTGACTTGATTTTAGCGCAAAATGACTGATATCCACCACACGAACATCGCCACGCCTTCTCTATGACATAACGGCTGAACTCTGTTCCATGGCTGGCCGATTGAGAACATGCTGATTTCAATTTTAACGTTGAGCGGAAAAAAGACCCGATGAAGCCAGACACACATCCGGAAAATAATAAGCCCGAGAATGTGCAGGCCACTGATGCTGCGCCGAAGAAATCCGAAGCGGATAATCGTGATCAAACCCAAACAGACAGTGCAACGGCAACTTCCGAGCACGGTGAAGCGATGTCTGCCGGGCCAAAGGCTTATGTTGATCCTTCTATTGCAGCCGAGGCTAGAATTGCTGAACTTGAGGCGCAAATTGCAGAGCTAAAGGATAAATACGTCAGGGCTATTGCAGAAAACGATAACCTTCGTAAACGAAACGAACGCGAAAAATCAGATGTAGAGAAATATGCGGTAACCAAATTTGCTGGCGACATGGTCACAATCGCTGACAACTTGCGCCGCGCCATTGATGCAGCCTCGGCAAGTCCGGAAGAGGAAACCGGGCCCCTTAAAGCGCTTCTGGAAGGAGTTGCTTTGACCGACCAAGAACTGCAAAAAACTTTGGAAAAGCATGGCGTTCGCAAGATTGTGGCGGACGGTGAGATATTTGATCCTCATAAACATCAAGCTGTAATGGAGCAGGATAATTCCGCTGTGCCCGCCGGCACCGTTCTGCAGGTGTTCCAGGAGGGGTACCAGATTAGCGATCGTGTATTGCGTCCCTCTATGGTGCTCGTAGCAAAGGGTGGCGCAAAACCGGTTAAAATCGATGGCGAAGCCGATAAGACAGATGAAGCATCCAGTACGGACACTTCCACTACGCAGGCAGACGAGCAGGCGGGAGCGGCTTTGCATGACAACGATGCAACGAATGAGGCAAACACATAAACCGGTTTGTCGGGTACGGCTAAGGGTAGCCATGCGAATAAAGCGCGTTGAGATGGCGAGTGCAGTACTACCGGGTATGGAGTAGTCTTTGTAAGGGCACACCAAAGACAACGCTTCAATGTTGATGAATGTTGATGTTAGGCAGTGTCGTCAATTGCCGCCAGTTCTCGGGTGCTAATTGACGACATGGCCTAAGTTAAGATTTGCCAGACGTTTGTCTTGTTATATCGTCAAAAAGCTGGTGAAAAAAGAGTACCATACTGCAACGCTTCTCCAGATTCATTTACAGGAGGTAGATGCCAAGACGCTGGAAAACCAGAAACTCTGCAAACGCTCGAAGCCAAAAGGAAATTCAAAAAACAATCACGCGAAGCGATGGCGGGGCCCTATTCGCTGGCCATATTGATGCGGCGCATAGTAAGATTATAGCGCCCGGCAATGTCGAACAGCTTGGATGTATTAGGCAAAATGCGATCTATGCCATGATGTGCAAGTCGTGCAGGGCCACCGAGAACGATGACATCGCCGGATTTGACTAACAGGCGTTGCGTCGGATCGCCGCGCTTCAATCCGCCGATGCGAAACCAGGCATTGTCGCCAAGCGATATTGAGACGACTGGTGCCGCTGTTTCCTTTTCATCTGCATCGACATGCAGGCCGAGTTTGGATTTGGCATCGTACCAGTTGATCAGGCAGGCTTCAGGGTCGGCTGCATAGTGCGCCACGCTGTGCCAGATCTTCAGTAACTGCGGTGGGAATGCAGGCCACGGCAGATTGAGTTCCGGATGAAGAGATTGATAACGATATCCCTCATCTTTCGATGAAACCCAACCTAAAGGACCACAATTTGTCATTTTTACGGAGAACGGTTTGCCTGATCGCGGCATGGTTGGCCGATAGAGCGGGGCCTGCAGGATGACATCGTTAATTGATTGGATGAGTTCAAGTTGAGTCTGAATGGAAAGATAGCCCGGTAAATATCTGAACCTATCGATCATCATGTGATCTCCCATCAGAATTTCACGTTTGCCTTGAAACTCAGAAAAGCATTAGTCAATGCGGCATCAATTCATAACTTCTTAGTAAGCTCACAGTTGCAGTGCGGAATCGACACTCCTATATAGCGACTAAATCAACAACTTGAACTCTGAGGGGACTATGTCTCCGGTTCCAGATCCGTGACCAGGAGCAGAACGAGCGCTGAACCAAGGCTTGTTTAGTCTGCCACAATAAGAGAGGATAAATGAATGTCTAAAGTCATTGGAATTGATCTTGGTACAACAAATTCATGTGTTGCCGTTATGGACGGCGATACGCCAAAAGTCATTGAGAACGCAGAAGGTATGCGTACAACGCCGTCGATCGTTGCTTTTACCGAAGATGGCAGGGAAAAACTCGTAGGCATTGCTGCCAAGCGTCAGGCCGTTACCAATCCCGAAAGCACTTTTTTCGCGATCAAGCGTCTCATCGGCCGGCGATATGATGATCCGACCGTCGAGAAAGACTCAAAGCTTGTTCCTTATAAGATTGTTAAAGCTGACAATGGTGATGCCTGGGTTGAATCCTTCGGCAAGAAATATTCACCATCACAGATTTCTGCCGACATACTAATTAAGATGAAGGAAACTGCCGAAGCGCACGTCGGCGAGAGCGTGACGCAAGCAGTAATTACGGTTCCGGCATATTTTAACGATGCACAGCGCCAGGCGACAAAGGATGCCGGCAAAATTGCAGGCCTCGAGGTGCTGCGCATTATCAACGAACCAACCGCAGCAGCCCTTGCTTATGGTCTCGATAAAAAGGAAGCAGCGAAAACAATAGCTGTTTACGATCTTGGCGGCGGGACATTCGATGTCTCGATTCTTGAGATTGGCGATGGTGTTTTTGAAGTCAAATCTACGAACGGCGATACATTCCTGGGCGGCGAAGATTTTGATATGCGACTGGTTGAATACCTCGCAGCTGAATTCAAAAAAGAAAACGGAATTGATCTGACCGGCGATAAGCTTGCTTTGCAGCGCCTCAAAGAAGCTGCTGAAAAGTCCAAGATTGAGTTGTCCTCTTCGGCGCAGACAGAGGTGAATCTGCCGTTCATTACCGCCGATCAGTCGGGTCCGAAGCACCTGACAATGAAATTGACCCGCGCCAAGCTGGAAAGCCTGGTCGCAGACCTCATCAAGCGTACCGTCGGCCCGTGTGAGGCGGCATTAAAGGATGCTGGTCTGAGCGCTGCTGAAATCGATGAGGTCGTTCTTGTTGGCGGTATGACGCGCATGCCGAAGGTGCAGGAAACCGTCAAAAACTTCTTCGGCAAGGAACCACACAAAGGCGTCAATCCAGACGAAGTCGTTGCCGTTGGCGCCGCAATCCAGGCCGGTGTTTTGCGGGGCGACGTCAAGGATGTCTTGTTGCTCGATGTTACACCGCTGTCACTGGGCATTGAAACGCTGGGCGGTGTATTCACACGCCTGATTGAACGCAATACGACAATACCGACCAAAAAAAGCCAGGTTTTCTCGACAGCCGAGGATGGTCAGCAGGCTGTAACAATCAAGGTTTATCAGGGTGAGCGCGAGATGGCGCAGGACAATAAACACCTTGGTACATTTGACTTGCTCGGCATTGCTCCTGCGCCACGCGGGATTCCTCAGATCGAAGTGACCTTCGACATTGACGCCAACGGTATCGTAAACGTTTCTGCCAAAGACAAGGCGACGAATAAGGAGCAGTCGATTCGCATTCAGGCATCCGGCGGCCTTTCCGATCAAGATATCGAACAAATGGTCAAAGAGGCTGAGAAGCATGCCGGAGAAGACAAGAAGCGCCGCGATCTTGTCGAAGCACGCAATCAACTTGAAGCTTTGATTCATTCGATTGAAAATCAAATGAAAGAAAACAGCTCCAAATTAGACGATGCGGTAAAATCAGAAGTAGAAGGTGCGCTCACTTCTGCCAGGGAGAAGCTGCAGTCAGAAAACGCCGAAGATATCAAAGGCGCAACGCAAACGCTCGCACAAGTCGCAATGAAGATCGGCGAGGCCGTTTATGGCGATCAAGCATCGGGCGATGCACCTGAGAACAAGGCTGGGTCAAAAAGTTCCGGCGATGAAAATGTCGTCGATGCTGACTTTGAAGAAGTCAAGGATGATGACAAGAAGTCTGCCTGATACTTCATTTCCCCGGCTTTATTAAAAGCCGGGGTCTAAAGTCGAATTCATGCCTTCCTTCACTTAATCGCTATGGCTGAGTGTCACGAGCGCAACGCTCTCATCAAAACTTGCGTGAAACGAGTGATAAGTGACAATAAGAAATAAAAATATGCTTAGGCTCTTACGTTCGTTTGCATAAGATTGACCTATGCCAGCCCATTAGGATTGTTAAAGTCGATGGCCAAGCAGGATTATTATGATGTACTTGGTGTCGGACAAGACGCTAACGATAAAGAATTGAAATCTGCCTACCGCAAACTGGCGATGAAATACCATCCGGATCATAATCCGGGTAACTCTGAAGCTGAGCAAAATTTCAAGATCGTCAACGAAGCCTATGAAGTTTTAAAAGATCCGCAAAAGCGGGCTGCCTACGATCAGTTCGGCCATGAAGCCTTCCAAAACGGCAGCGGCAGGTCTGGCGACTACAACCATGAATTCGGCCACTCGATGGAGGATATTTTCGAGAATTTTGAAAATTTCTTCGGCGATATCATGGGAGGGGGACGCCGCCAGCGCCGTTCTGACCGCGAACGAGGCTCTGACCTTCGCTACGATCTCAAAATATCTTTGCAGGAAGCATATTCCGGCAAGACCACACAGATCCGCGTGCCGACAACGGTTGCTTGCGAGGAATGCTCCGGAACAGGCGCGAAGCCTGGAACGTTACCTCGTAAATGCCCGACCTGCAATGGTTTTGGTAAGGTGCGTACCACCCAGGGCTTTTTCACAATTGAACGAATTTGCCATGCATGCCAAGGCCGCGGCGAGATTATCGATGATCCGTGCATGCAGTGCGCTGGTCTGGGGCGTGTAAATAAAGAACGTACACTCTCCGTCAACATACCCGCAGGTGTTGAAGACGGAACCCGCATCCGGCTGGCAGGTGAAGGAGAGTCTGGCATCCGTTCCGGACCAGCAGGCGATCTTTACATATTTCTGTCTTTAAAATCAGATCCGTTCTTCCAGCGGGACGGTTCTGACATATTCTGTCGTGTTCCTATTTCGATGGTAAGGGCAGCACTCGGTGGTGAAATCGAAGTGCCGACCGTTGGTGGATCACTGTGTAGCGTTAAGATTCCGGCTGGAAGTCAAAGTGGAACGCAGTTGCGCCTGAGCGGCAAAGGTATGCCGGTATTGCGCTCGAAAATGATTGGAGACATGTACGTCCAGCTTGAAGTTGAAACGCCCAAAAAACTGACCAAGCGTCAGCGCGAACTTTTGACGGAGTTTGACAAGGAAAGTCACGCAACGACATCGCCCGATACGCATAATTTTTTCGATCGTGTACGGCGTCTTTTTGGTGAGGATTGATAACGTCAGTCTTGTTGGGATTTGAGCCAAAGCGAAAGCTGGACCGGTTTCGTCAAATCCCGTCGAATGCGGTAGACTTGCCGTGCAGCGCCGGTTCGTTTGCCTGATGAGCGCCGCACGTGCTTTGCGAAAATGCGCTTTGGCGGGCAAAAAATTTGTTTCCGCCAGCCGCGTGCACGAACCTGCGATATGTGCTATTAGCGACCTGTAAGTTACAGGAAAAAATTCGCGAGCAACCAATATGACTTCATCGCCCCGTCTGCTGTTTTTTGCCGGATCTGCGCGCACAGACTCGATTAATAAAAAGCTTGCGCGTGCAGCAACTGGTATTGCTGATGCCAACGGTATCGCAGCAACGTTTCTGGAGCTTGCTGATTATCCGATGCCGCTTTATGATGGCGATCTTGAAGCAGCCGAAGGTGTCCCCGAAAATGCCAGAAAGCTTCATGCCCTGCTCTCAGCGCATTCTGGTATTTTTATCGCATCGCCTGAATACAACGCAGGTATTACGCCACTGTTGAAAAATACACTGGACTGGATATCGCGGGTCAGGATTGAAGGCGAGGCGCCGTTACAAGTTTATAAAACCCGCGTTTTTATGATAGCTTCGGCGTCGCCGGGTAATTTTGGCGGCATTCGTGGCCTTATAGGCCTACGCCATATCCTGGAGGTCGGTCTGGGTGCTCTTGTTCTGCCTGATCAAATAGCTATTCCTCATGCAGGCGAAGCGTTCGATCACGATGGAAAATTGCATGATATCGCACATCTCGGACGCCTTAAAACTCTTATTCAGAAACTCTCCAGTATTTCCGCAGCTCTGTACGCAGAGGACTGAGAAGTGAATAGTCGTCTCACCGCACGCGATCGTCTTATTGTTGCGCTCGATACACCAAGTGTTGATGAGGCTCGCCTCATCGTTAAGCGTTTGGAGGGGAGTGTAACATTTTATAAAATCGGGCTTGAACTCGCCATGAAAGGTGGCATCGACCTTGCCCAGGAACTTATTGCAGCGGGCAGCCGTGTGTTCTTGGACATGAAATTTCTGGATATTGAAAATACGGTTGAGCGTGCCGTTGCCAGCCTTGCCGGTTGCGGTATCAGCTTTCTCACTGTTCACGGTATGGACAGCAAGACGCTGCGCGCTGCGGCAAAGGGGGCGTCGGCATCGGATCTTAAAATCCTCGCCGTTACAGTGTTAACAAACCTATCGGAAAGCGATCTTGCCGAACAGGGCATCAAGAGTGATTGCATCGCGGAACTTGTCATACACCGTGCCCGTCTTGCGCAACGGGCCGGCTGCCACGGTATCGTCTGTTCCGGGCATGAAGCTGCAGCCGTGCGTGCGGCAACGTCTCCCGATTTCCTGATTGTTACGCCTGGTATCCGTCTGGATGATGATAAAGTGGGCGATCAGGTTCGAGTGGCAACGCCGCAGACGGCATCGCGTAATGGTGCCAGTTATATTGTTGTAGGCCGGCCAATTACGCAGTCTGAAGATATCAAGGCGGCGGCTGAAAAATTTCTTGAAATCATCGCCCGAAATTGATCCCAGCAAAATAGCGGCCTGCGTGTTGAGCTCAACACATTGTAACTCATACTATTTATGTGATATCTAAGCTTAATTTGACAATTCTTGTTGGGAGAAGAAATATGCCCAAAGGCTACATGATTGCGCGTGCCATCGTCACAAATCCAGGCGCCTGGGCTGAGTACGCAGAAAAGTCCAATGAAGCTGCCCGCCTTTACGGTGGCACCTTCATCGTGCGCGGCGGCCGTTGTGAAGTCGTTGAGGGGGAAGGACGTGCCCGCAACGCCGTTGCCGAGTTCGAAAGCTTTGAAGCAGCACGTACTTACGTACATTCTTCTGAATACCAGGAAGCTCGAAAACTGCGTGAACATGCCGGCGTTATCGATATGATCGTTGTCGAAGGAGTATAATTCGGCAAAACTTGCAACGCAGAGTGCCCCATCTCACCTAAAATGTCGTGTTCGAACCGCCCGCGGGTTTGTTCGTGACAAGGTGCGGCGTGAGCAGCGAAGTCAGGGCGTGCGAATACGGCATCTTAAGTGAGACAGAGTACTGGCCGATGAATGATGTATCAAGCAATCGCCACGTCTGGCATGCCCAGATACTGACTTTGTTCCCGGCCATGTTTCCCGGGCCATTGTCGGAAGCTGTCGTCGGTTCAGCGCTTGCTGCAGGACGCTGGCAGCTCTCACTTATCAATCTGCGTGAATTTGGACGAGGCCGTCATCGTGCCGTTGATGATACCCCTGCCGGGGGCGGGGCAGGTATGGTTATGCGCTGTGATGTTATTGGGGCTGCACTTGACAATGCACGGCTTTTACAGCCGCCTCTGCCAGGCATCTATCTCTCACCACGCGGTGAACCATTAACCCAGCAGCTTGTCAAAGATCTGGCTGCAGGTCCTGGGCTATGCCTGCTGGCCGGCCGTTTTGAGGGGGTCGACCAGCGTGTAATCGATGGCCGGCAGTTGCGTGAAATATCGATTGGTGATTATGTGCTGTCTGGCGGGGAACTGGCTGCCATGGTGCTGATCGACGCCTGCGTACGGCTGCTGCCTGGAGTTCTGGGGGCAAGGGAAAGCCTGAATCAGGAAAGTTTTGATAATAACCTCTTGGAATATCCACAATATACACGTCCGCGGCAATGGGAAGGCCGCGTAATACCAGATGTTCTGCTGTCAGGCAACCATGGGGATATCGCAGCCTGGCGGCGTTCTGAGGCTGGGCGGTTAACGCGGTTGCGCAGGCCGGATCTTATCGTGCCCAACGACGAGGAGCGATGATAGCGAGGAACCATTACCGTGAAAAACAACAGTGGGGCCAGCCGCTTCTTCCAAATCTGCGCGACAGTTTTATATGGCTTGGTCATGCAACCATTTAGTCTTCATATGCTGATCGTGCTACAGACGACACAGAAAGTGTGGTTATGGCAGGCAACAAACGAGTTAATGAATATCAGTAACGTTTCAGAAAGGTCTGTTGCCAGAGTTGGAACAACACCCTAAATCATTAAAAATATTGGTGACCCCGAGAGGATTTGAACCTCTGACCTACAGATTAGGAATCTGCCGCTCTATCCTACTGAGCTACGGGGCCATGTCGCAAAATGGTAAGGTTATTCCCCCTGAACCAGGCAGAGTTTGCGCGATTGGGCGGCAGCATCGTATGTCAATGATAAAATCTTCCGATTAAAAAATAAAGATATTGATCCACGAGAGAAAACTCGATTAGATTAATATTGTCAAAGATTACCGTCATTTTGTCAACAGCCTGGGGGCCAAGCCCGACAAAGCCTTTTTTAATTTTTCACGGCAGGCGCAGATGGTAATAATTGTACCGATTGCGAAAATCAGGTCCCCTTTTAGTCTGAGTGGCGCTATAATCTGTGTGTTGGTATCCGTAGTAGGCCTTTCGAAGTCTGCTCAGGCTTCACTCAGGCAACGCACGGTCAGGTGGATTGCTGAGCAACCGGGATAATTCGATCGCGAGGCTTGAGGCCTTGTCTGCCAGTTACCCAGCAAAGCCGCTTGCCAGCAACCGGACTTAATCGACAATTATCCGTGCGTGTCCCTCCCTCATGGGGCCGTTCGCCTCTTCGGAACACACGGCCTGATACGCATGAAGTAATAAAATTTTACAGTGCACCATGTCTGTTTTTAGCTGTTTAACCCTTCCAGTATGCCGTTTATATCTGAAATCTGCACAAACGGGTTAAATGCGATGACATGTGCCTCGTGCTTAAGAGAATTTTTTAATGCAGGCACGCTTTTATGAATTTTGGTAATCTCATTCTTATTCTTGGCGATCAACTGTCATCGGCCATCTCTTCACTTTCCAGGGCTGATCCAAATCGCGATACCATCCTTATGGCGGAAGTGGCGGAGGAGGCCACTTACGTTCGTCACCACAAAAAGAAAATCGCCTTTCTATTCTCGGCAATGCGCCATTTTGCAGTGGAGCTTGAGCAGGATGGCTGGAGCGTTGATTATGTGAAACTCAGTGACGGTGAAAGCTCTGGCAGCCTGGCAGGCGAAGTCCGTCGCGCGCTTGATCGCCACACGATATCACGCGTTATCGTAACAGAACCGGGCGAATGGCGTCTTCTCTGTGAGATGCAGGGCTGGGCTGATGGTTTCGGTTGCGATGTTGAGATTTTGCCGGACACGCGGTTTCTTGCAAGCCATCAGGAGTTCGCAAGCTGGGCGGCAGGGCGCAAGCAACTGCGGATGGAGTATTTCTACCGTGAGATGCGCAAGAAAACCGGCCTGCTTATGGATGGTGATCAGCCGGTTGGCGGTAAATGGAATTTTGACAGCGACAACCGTAAGCCCGCCGAGGATAGCCTGTTTTTGCCTGAGCCGCCGTGTTTCGCACCCGATGCCATAACGCAGGATGTTCTCACATTAGTGGGTGAACGCTTTGGTCATCACTTCGGCGATTTGGAGCCGTTTTGGTTTGCCGTGACCAGGCAGGATGCCAAATGTGCATTGGATCATTTCATTGCCGTATGTCTGCCATTGTTCGGCGATTACCAGGACGCGATGCTGACCGGCCAGCGCTTTCTCTATCACTCCGTTCTGTCGCATTATATCAACTGCGGCCTCATGGATCCAATCGAAGCCTGTGAGCGCGCGGCCCGCGCCTATGAAACTGGTCACGCTCCGATCAATGCGGTTGAAGGTTTTATCCGCCAGCTCATTGGCTGGCGGGAATTCGTGCGAGGCATCTACTGGCTCAAGATGCCGGCGTACCGGGATACAAACTTTTTTGCGGCTGACCGTCCTCTGCCGGCATTTTACTGGAATGGTGAAACCGATATGCACTGTCTCAGTCAGGCCATTGGCCAAACGCGGGAAGAGGCTTACGCGCATCATATTCAGCGGCTGATGGTAACGGGCAATTTCGCCATGCTGGCTGGCATCTCGCCGCAGGAGGTGCACGAATGGTATCTTGCAGTCTATGCCGATGCCTATGAGTGGGTGGAGTTGCCAAATGTCATCGGCATGAGCCAGTTCGCCGATGGCGGACTGCTTGGTTCAAAACCTTACGCGGCCAGCGGCAGTTATATTAACAAGATGTCTAATTACTGCCGTTCATGCCGCTATGACGTTAAGAAGAAAACAGGCGATGGTGCCTGCCCCTTCAATGCTCTTTACTGGGATTTCCTCGCGCGCAACGAAGACAAGCTCGGCCAGAACGCCAGGCTGCGCAATCCATACGCTACGTGGCGGCGCATCGACGATGACAAAAAAGCACAGTATCGAAAATCGGCGGCGGCATTCCTGGCAACGCTTGATTGATGAGGCTTTGAGAGCGGATGCGGTGCCGTTATGCGTGAGGGCGCCCTTAGAAGTTCTTAAGGATATCGCAAGACTGTCAAGGGCGCTCCCGGTCTAAAATGTCAAGTATGTTCCCGCTCATTTACGCAGCACTTCAGGCCAGCGCGGTCTTCCCCTTGACGCCGCGGTACTTATCGCACCATCTCATATGCTATGGTTACAAACGATGATTTATCGCGGCTCGGCCTGCCGATTTGCGAGGTGCTGGATGATCTCGAGGGCACTCTTAACGCAGCAACACGGGCCGTGTTGGTAGCGCCACCCGGAGCCGGTAAAACGACCGTGGTGCCGTTAGCGCTCCACCAGGCAGAATGGCGCGCGGGTGGCCGCATTCTGGTGCTGGAGCCACGGCGCATTGCAGCACGGGCGGCGGCGGGCCGCATGGCTCAGTTGCTCGGCGAACAGCTTGGCGGCACCGTTGGCGTGCGCGCAAGGTTCGCCTCCAAGGTTGGGCCGCAGACGGAAGTCGAGGTCATCACCGAAGGTGTTTTCACGCGCATGATCATCGATGACCCGGCGCTTGAAGGCGTTGCAGCAGTCATCTTCGATGAATTTCATGAGCGCTCGATCGACAGCGATTTGGGCCTGGCGCTGGCGCTCGAAGCGCAGGCAGGCCTCAGAGAAGACCTGCGTATCCTGGTAATGTCGGCGACGCTTGATGGTGCGCGCGTGGCCTGTCTACTTGGCGATGCGCCTGTGGTGACCAGCGAAGGACGCAGTTATCCCGTTATCACCCATTATCTCGGCCGCGCGCGAGACGGCAGGGCTGAACAGGCCGTTGTCCAGGCCGTTCAAACCGCCCTCAGGGAAGAAACCGGCTCCATACTTGTGTTTCTGCCAGGGCAGGGAGAGATCCTGCGCATGGCGGAAAACTTAGAACGCGCCCTGGCACGTCAACCGGCAAGCCCGCCTGTCATTATCGCTCCGCTCTACGGCGCCATGTCGCCTGAGGCGCAGGACATTGCCATCATGCCGCCCCCGGCGGGCCAGCGCAAAATCGTGCTCGCCACCGCGATCGCCGAAACATCGTTGACCATCGAAGGCGTCAGGGTCGTGATTGACGCCGGGCTGGCGCGGGTGCCTCGCTACGACGCAGGTGCCCGTGTAACACGGCTGGAGACGGTGCGCGTCTCGCGCGCCAGCGCCGATCAGCGGCGCGGTCGTGCCGGCCGAACCGAGCCGGGCGTCTGCTATCGCCTCTGGCACGAGCCGGAAACACAAGGCCTCCGCCCCTTCGAGGCGCCGGAGATTGTTACGGCCGACCTTACCAGCCTGTTGATCGATTGCGCGGCCTGGGGCGTCGCAGACGTTTTTCAGCTGCCCTGGATAGATCCGCCGCCTGCGGGCAATGTCACTGTGGCGCGTGCAGGCCTTGAACGGCTTGGCGCAATCGATGCCAGTGGCCGGCTCACGCGGCACGGCAAAGTCTTGCGGGCCCTAGCGATGCCTCCGCATCTGGCAGCCATGGTGATTGGCGCGGTCGCATACGGACAGGAAAGACAAGCAGCGGAAATCGCCGCGCTGTTGGTTGAGCGCGGTATCGGTGGACGCTCCATCGATTTGGACCGGCGCTGGCAGAATTTCAGACACGAACGCAGCCGTCGTTCCCAACAAATGCGGGACTTGTCAGCGCGCTGGTCAGATGCAGCGCGCAGACTGGCTGAACGCACAGCAGACAACGATCTGGAAGCATCGGTGGCGCTGTCCGTTGCAGGGCTGCTGGCGCTGGCCTTTCCTGACCGGATCGCCAAACGGCGCAGCAACGGGCGCTATCTTCTGGCCAGCGGACGCGGCGCCAGGCTCGATACGGCCGATCCTTTGGCTGCCGCCGAGTTCCTCGTGGTCGCAGAGTTGCAGGGCAGTGCCGCAGCATCACAGATCCTGGCTGCGGCAGGCTTGGATACGGCCGAACTGGAGAAGATCGCCGGCCAGCGAATCGAAGAGGTTGAGACGTTTGACTTCGATCCCGCCGTCAAGGCTGTGCGGGCACGCCGTATCCAGCGACTGGAAGCCATAAAACTTTCAGAAGAGGCCATCGCCGCGCCAAGGGACGAAGTGGCCGCCCATGCACTGGCACGTGGTATTGCCGAGGATATCGGCATCCATCACCTGCCGTGGAGCAAAGCACAGATACAACTCAGAGCGCGCGTTGGTTTCCTGCGCGCTGCGGAGCTGGCCTGGCCAGATCTGTCGGATGCAGCGCTTAAGGCAGTCTGGCAGACCTGGCTGGCGCCATTCCTGATCGGCAAGCTGGCCTGTGCGGACATAACAGCGGATGATCTGGCAGCAGCATTAGACGCTTTAATTCCGTGGGAGATGCGGCAAAGACTGGATAAGGCGGCACCTACGCATTTCATAGCGCCTACGGGAAATCGTATTGCGATCGATTACAGCGGTGAACATGCCCCATCGATTGCCGTGCGCGTGCAGGAGCTTTACGGCCTGAAAGACCACCCTGCCATTGCCGGGGAACGACTGCCGTTGACACTGTACCTTCTGTCGCCGGCGCAGCGCCCCATTCAGGTAACGCGCGATCTGCCAGGCTTCTGGGCTGGGTCCTGGCGGGATGTCAAGGCCGAAATGAAGGGGCGCTACCCCAGGCACGTCTGGCCTGACGACCCCGCCAATGCACTTCCCACAGTACGGGCCAAACCACGAAGCTGAGAACATTTTCTTATGGTGAAGGTTGAGTGGTCTGTATCAGTTAAAATGCCAGATCAGGATGCGTGATCGAAGGCGCATCCTGGCCCGTGAACAGCAGGTCGTCGGACGCAGACGACGAGAGCGCATTTGAGGATGAGCAAGGCAGAAATGGGCAGATTTCGCCAAATCTCTCCGGGAGGGGACGAATTTTCCTACCAAGAGCGTTAAGCTCGCTTGATGGAGCGTCACTCCACCAGCGCGAACGTGCCGCCTTGCTGGGCAAAACTCATCTCCGCCAGATTCGGCGATAATTGATAAAACACCTCAGATTCCGATGGCCTCATAGGCATCGGCGATATTGCGGATGGCAATCCGCATGGCTGCTTCTCTCATGCTGCAATGCTGAAATTTGACGCGCTCCTGCGCGATAAGCGAAAATGTTTGCCGCATCACGTCTTCAAGGCCAGAGCGCACCATCGCAATCTCTGTCGGCCCCGACAGATATGTCTCACCGCCGCGCCAGTCGATGCGCTCGCCGACCGATTTTTCAATTCGTGACGTCAGCATCCGGTAGCCCTTTTCATGATAGCGACGCTCCATGAGCCCGAACGGCATATGTCCGAGATTCTTGACCCATTCGAAATAACTGACGATCACCCCGCCCGCATTCGTGTAAAGATCAGGCAGGACAGAGATGCCACGTTCAGCCAGGACACTGTCCGCGGCTGCCGTACACGGACCATTGGCAGCTTCAACGATCAGCCGGGCACGCAATTTTTGCGCTTTTGATGCAGTGATGACACCTTCCACAGCTGCCGGAATGAGAATGTCGCATTCATTCAGAAGGTCCGTTTCATGACTTTCGGCGCTTTGTCCGCCTTCAAATCCCATAATTGTTCCGGTTGTCTGGCGATGCTTGATCAGGGCTTCAATGTTGAGGCCGTCGTCGTTGCGCACCGTACCGTCCCGCTCAACAATGGCGATGATGCGGCATCCATCATCCTCACTGAGGAAGCGCGCGCTATGCGAACCGACATTACCAAACCCTTGAATAATTACAGATTTACCCTTCAGTTCGGATGTATCAAAACCGGCATACGTCCGCTCGGCATCATTATCAAAAAAGGCGTGAATTGCATACTGCACTCCACGCCCGGTTGCCTCCGTGCGGCCATCAATCCCGCCGCCTGCAAGGGGTTTACCGGTGACACAGGCAAGTCCGTTAATATCATCGGGCCGCAGACGCCGGTACTCGTCGGCAATCCACATCATGCAACGTTCATTGGTGCCGATATCGGGAGCCGGCACATTCATGGCAGAATCGAGAAAACGGTGGCGGATCATCTCCTGCGCAAACCGTCTGGTGATTCTCTCCAATTCATGTTCAGACCATTCGCTGGGATCAATTTGCAGAGCTCCTTTGCTGCCACCATAAGGAACGCCGACCAGCGCGCATTTGAAACTCATCAATGCCGCAAGCGCCTCAACTTCGCTCTGATCACAAGCCTTTGAATAGCGAATACCACCTTTCGCAGGACTATGATGGGTCGAGTGTACCGACCGCCATCCTGTAAACGTGTTCATGCGGCCGCGCAGACGAACGCCAAAGCGCGTGACATAGGTCGCGTTGGCAACCTTGATTTTTTCCGCAAGACCATCGGGAAGCGAAAGGCGTGCCGCAGCTTGATCATACATGGCCTCGACGTCAGAAAGAAACGTGCCGCTCATTTTGATGGCATCCTTAAATGCTAGTATATTCTAAGTTCAAAGTTTCCGATATTAACACGTCCGCAGCGGCGGCAGAACCTGATTTGTCCTGCGACATTATCAATTTTTGCGTGCTTTCGGGAAATAGCATATATCGGCGCCAGGTTGCCGCAGATGGGTGCAACGACAGATGATCAGCGGTTGCACATATCGATCAAAAAATTCAAGAGCAAGGCCGTTACGCTGCACGTGAAAGGGTCCGCCTCCGAATGCCGCGTTTGGCAGACCATTTAGTTGTCTGTATCGCTTAAAATCGAGGCCTGCTGGCGAAGCCAAATTCAGCACCTTCGCGTGTCTTAAAGTCAGGAAGCCCGTGCAAAGAATATGACGTTGCCGTAGGCCTGTGCATTCTTTGCAACGCCGAACAGGTCCATATATTCACCGAGCAATTTTGAAGGTGAAAGATCGAAATGCCTGGCCATGGCAATCAGCAATGCTGCTGAAGGACGCTTGGTCCCAGCTTCGATCTCCTTGATTTCGCACGGTGTTATATCAAGCACCGCAGCCAGTGCTTTCCGTGACAGGCCTATTTCAGCCCGGCAAGCTGAAAGAATGGCGCCCACAAACTCATCGAAAGTCATTGTGTTCAGAGGCTGCCGGCTGATTTCATCGCATTCAATAAACATTACGCACGTCCCCACTTTCGTGCAAAATCTCTAATATCCTTTGGGCCACTCTTATTGTGCCAGCTTGATGAGCGCAAGCGTCAAGTCGCAAGAGACAGAAATTGCCATTGGATAATTAGGCCGTGTCGTCAATTGCCGAGCGAAGCCGGCGGGGTCGAATTTTCTCATTTGTGGCAGTGCGTTTGCGAAGGTGGGGCGGTGTCCCATCGAGCAAACGCAACGCCGCAAATGGGAAAATTTGACCCATCCGATGAGGATTTGGAGAAATCGAGTTCAATCCTCGACGCATCAAATTGCCACAACCTGCCCATTTATATGGAGAAAGTTCTGAGAAACCTTTCTGCATTGCCATGTCTGTGATGACCATGGCGCGTGTTTCTTATATTTTTTTTAAAATCAAAAGCTTAGATAAAATTACCAGCAAGCGCCAACGCCGGCATCAAGCGATACGCAATGGGCCTGAGCTGGCAGATCAACGCACCTTGTCGTCTTAAGATCAGATGCTTACGCCCTTATAATTAATACACTTTTTATTGACGCAGGGTGAGCAATGTGTTGATGAGTCTGCTTCCGGCCTGGTTTGGTTTCAGGTAACACAGTCTTGCCAATCTGGCTTCGTCACGCCAGCGGCTTTCGAATAATGGCTGCAATACCCTGGACCCTGGCATCGGCCAAATGGCCTCGCCTGGCGCATGCAAGGCTGTTGTAAACTTTAAAGACATGAGGATTATGTATGCGAACACTTATGACTGTACTGACGAGCGCAATTTTTTTTGTCTGCCTCTCCACTGCCGTAACCGCTAAGACTTGCGTAACGTCTAGAGCGTGGCAAGATCGCATTCTCGGCCAAGTTCCATCGCCAGAGCACAATTGCCGTAAAAGTTTCAAGCGCCGTCAAAAGTTATCCGCAAAGCAACATATCAGTCTGCGCAGGACCGGACGCCCTGTTCGTATTCCGGTGCGCCGCTATAAATCGTACGCACGTCAGGGAGACGTGTTGACAGGTCTTGCCTCCTATTACTGGGATCCTCAGCCCGTTGCATCTGGCGGCAGGTATAATCCCAACGCCCTGACTGCTGCCCACAGATCGTTGCCATTTGGGACACGTGTTCGCGTCACGAACATGCGCAATGGCCGCTCTGTTGTCGTCCGCATTAATGACAGGGGACCTTACATCAAGGGCCGTATCATCGATCTGTCCCGCCGCGCCGCGACAATCCTTCGTATGCGCAAAGCCGGCGTCGTGCCAGTTCGCGTCACGATACTCAAGCTAGGCTAAAACGCCTCCCCATATACTAAGGCTTATTCGAGTAGAGAGCAGTTTCCGCGAAGCACGCACCGTAGGTATGTGCCGTCCTCTCTGCGCATGGGGAAAGCCTGGTTGTTTTGGGCGAAATTGGGGCAAGCATGCCGCTGGGTCGCAGCTGCTAGGCAGAAGGCGGCTCAGATAAGGCAATGTTTCCCCAACAATTGTCAGCGCCACTATCGAGGCGCATAAGAACAATGTTAACTTATTGAACGGTATGGATATTATTGTCGAACATCATACCATTGTCGCAGCTTAGTATAGCATGAGCAAAGTGTTAACGTTTTGTTAATGTTATTCCATCCATAACGTAGTTTCAGCTTGATCAGTAAAAGGCCTTTTTTGCGTGACATATGAAGTTTGCCAATTCGGTAGCGTACATAGGGATGACTGCATGCAACACTACAACAGTGTGAATACGCGCACAAACGCGAAGCTGATTTACACCTTTCTAATTTTAATTTTAACTGTCCTATACGGTCTCGATTCTGCACGCGCTCAAGATCAGATGCCTCAGTCATCGGATACTCTTGCAACGCAATTGACCAAATTATTAAAATCTATTACTGGCACATCAGAGCCTGAGCAGCCGCAATTCCACCGTACAAGAATAGTCATCGATCTGGAGCGGTCTGCCGAATTTGAAATTTTTTCCCTCGTCAATCCCAACCGGGTTGTGCTTCAGCTGCCTGCCATGCGTACGCGCCTTCCGGTTGTGGACCGCCAAACACCTGATACGCCTAAATCTTTGATTACGGATGTTAAAAGAGGGCAATCCGGCGCCAATCAAATGCGCATCATCTTGAATGTCGCGACGCCGGTGATCGTTGAGAATGCGCATGTCAAACCATCGCCGGATGGCCGTGGGGCACATCTGAGCCTTGATGTCGTGCCAACCAAGGTACGCAAAAATTTTGCGCAGCTTCAGGATCAGATCAAAAACGGTTCCGGTCTAGGCGGCGTTGGGTTGCAGCCCCCTGTGCCACGTAAGGCGGCAAGCCCTGACACTCTAAGCTTACACAAGCATATCATTATTATTGACCCTGGCCATGGAGGCCGCGATTCAGGAGCGCGCAAGAACGGCATTCAGGAAAAGGACGTTGTGTTGGCCTTTTCCTTGATGTTACGCGATAAACTAAAGGCAACAGGTCGTTATGAAGTACGCATGACCCGAAGCACTGACACTTTTATCACCCTGGCAGGGCGCAGAGAATTTGCAGAACGGCATAACGCAGCCTTGTTTATATCGGTTCACGCCGACTACGCCCAGTCCAAGGCACGTGGTGCAACGATTTACTCTTTACGCCGGAATGTTGCTATGAGGCTGAAACGAGCAGCAAAGAAAGATGTTGCAAGCAATAGCCTGTTGTCTGGTAAAGAACTGAGCGTGCTAAAGGCATCGAAGGCTGCCGATGACACGGATACGCTACAAAATATACTGGAAGATCTGGCAATACGCGATGTTGAAGCGACTGAGTTTCAGACCAATCAGTTTACTGAAACGGTCATCCGCTATATGGGACAGTCCACCCAAATGCGCAGCAGACCACACCGAACCGCAGCATTCCGTGTTCTGAGAACCGCAACGATGCCAGCTGTTCTTATTGAATTAGCTTACGTGTCCAATCGTCAGGATGCCCGTCGTTTGCAATCCACGGAATGGCGTGACAAGGTTTCGACATCTATCGCAAATGCGGTTGATAAATACTTTGTAAATGTCGAGCGGCTGCCAATGTAAGCTGCCCACATAAACAGATACCATCCATGGGATGTGTTATAATACTAAAAATAAAACCGACCTCGTAATGGTCGGTTTTTCTTTCTGGCTGCTGATTTCAATATTACAGTTTTCTTATTTGAAAAAACGCAGCAAAAGCCGATTTAGCATCTACTTGGTGGATGTTTAGGTTTTAGTCGCCAGAGAAATCTGCATAACCAATAAGGATCGGTCAATTTCACCCAAATGTTATCTTTGGGCCAGGAGTTAGCCAAACTTTCGAACTTTTGATGTCGGCGCTTCTGCATGAGCCACTCCATCTTCGTTCAGGTGCCATCCCAACACGAGCGGGACAATGACAATGCATCCTGTGCATGCCCCATCCCCATCCATAAAATACGCTGCGCCAATGGCATGCTCTAAATAAGAGCATAATCCACCTTTGCAAGACGTGTTTATGATGTATTGAGTGGCGGTTGAGGATGAAATGCAGCGCCTTGCATGCAACAAATATGCAATTGACGCTTGTATCGGCGGTTTCACCCATATCCCCCTCGCGTCGCACTGGTGTTGATCCAGTCTGGTGCTGCAAATGCTGCGGATGTTTCACAGCTTAACTGCCATCCGCTGTCACGCAGATACTGTCACTAACAATCATTCTTGTACAGTGACAGGCTGGCACTCAATTTGTCACTGGAACTCAGCCATGAGTTTATAATAGTCGATTCTTGCGGCAAAATATTAAAATTTCGCAGCGTGTGCCAAATTATCTTTCTCAATCACAACTTCACCAGGACCAAACCGGCTTATGCATTTGCAGAAAGACCATCGCTGCGGGCCGATTGACGCACTGCCTTCTGCACCTTTTCAAACGCGCGCACCTCAATCTGACGAATACGCTCGCGGCTAACCCCAAACTCTTCGGACAGATCTTCCAATGTCAAAGGCTCCTCAGCCAGGCGGCGTGCTTCGAATATCCGCCGCTCGCGATCGTTCAAGTTGCTCATGGCACTCATGAGATATGTACGGCGCTTATCCAGTTCCTGCTGCTCGGCATAATTCGCTTCCTGGTCGGGCGTATCGTCCACAAGCCAGTCCAGCCATTCACCGGATTCGTTTTCTGCGCGTAAAGGCGCGTTGAGCGAAGCATCGCCACTGAGACGGCGGTTCATTGAAACCACATCCTCTTCCGGAACTCCGAGGCGGGTTGCGATTGTCTTCACCTGATCGGGCTTTAGATCGCCATCCTCAAGCGCCTGCAGCTGGCCTTTGGTGCGACGTAAATTAAAGAACAGTTTTTTCTGAGCCGCGGTTGTTCCCATCTTGACAAGGCTCCACGAGCGCAGGATGTATTCCTGTATCGACGCCCGAATCCACCACATCGCATAAGTAGCAAGACGAAAGCCTTTATCGGGCTCAAACCGCTTGACCGCCTGCATGAGACCAACGTTGCCCTCGGATATAACCTCACCGATCGGCAGGCCGTAACCACGATATCCCATTGCAATTTTCGCAACCAGGCGCAAATGCGAAGTTACCAGCTTCTGGGCTGCTTCTGCATCGTCATGCTCCTGCCAGCGCTTGGCCAGCATGTATTCCTCATCAGGCTCCAACATTGGAAAACGGCGGATTTCTTCGAGATAATAGGAAAGTCCGCCCGAACCTTCAGTGACAATTGGTAATGTACGCGTTGCCATATTTTTTATCTGAGTTTTCAACGAAAGCTGAATTGACCCAGCCTCTATATCTTCGGCATAACATCAAGAGTGTCGTATAAACGTGACAACACCTTGACAATACGATTTTCATGCCGTGTCCGACCACTCACAGATCGCTGAAAATTCAACCGGATTGCGCGCGGCATCATAACACCATCAGCATGACAGCAATTGCAAGCCCTCGGAAATTACTCCCTTGCAAGCATCATAAACCTTCTTACATCTCATGCATAAGTCAACAACCTGTGAGGATTATAGGAAATGAACGCAGATGATCGCAAGCTCATCGGTGGCATATTCGAACGTATGCAGAATGTTCAGGGCTTACAAAAAGATGCCGACGCCGAAGCGTTCATCCATGAATGCGTGCGTCATAATCCAGATGCGGCATATCTTCTGGTGCAATCCGTACTCGTTCAGGAACATGCTCTTCAGAAAGCTGATGGACGCCTTAAGGAATTAGAAGCCAAAGTTGCAGAACTTGAAAACAAGAATGCACAGCAGTCTGCAGCGCCGGCAACGTCAAATAACTCATTTATCGGGTCGCGTAGTTCGACAGGCTTTGGCCGTAATAACAGACCGGCATCTGCAGTTCCTGCAGCCGGAAATGCGCCTTGGCAGCGCGCGGCAAATCAGGATCAGCAAAATTCTGCCAACAGGTCGGCAGGTGGCGGCTTTATGGCACAGGCCATGACCACGGCAGCAGGCGTTGCTGGCGGCATGCTGCTTGCCAGCGGTATTTCCAGCCTGTTCAGTAGTGGTGATACTGCGACAGCTGCACCTGCTGACGCCGATACGAGTGCTGATACAGCCGATACAGGTGCCACAGAACAACTTGCATCCGATACGCCACAGGAAGAGCCCGCAGTACAGGATGCAAGCAACGAAGACGGCGGTTTCTTCGGCGGCGATGACTGGGGTGGCGGTGATGACTGGGGTGGCGGCGATTTCGAAATCTGATCAGGCCGCCTGGTAGCCCATCGCATAAGCATGCGTTACCTTCGCCTTCACATTCTTCGGCAAGGCGAAGGTACTTTGGAGATCAGCCTTTAAGAGTATTTTCTTTGTTGCTTCACGCACAGACAGAAAACCGGCTGTTTAGGGCGCCCAGCAAAATAAACGCTTCAATTTTAGTGAGAAATAGCCTGCGATATGAGGCTTTGGCTCGGAAAATAGAAGCGTTTATTTTGCTGGGTACCCTTAGCGAGCCGAACGCTGCGTATCCGACCACACGACGCGATAAAGGTCAAAGCGGCGGTCCATGAAATTGCGGGTGGTGCCGGATTGGCGAGCGACGCGCAGGTCGGACAAGCGCAGATCGGCAAAAGCAATTGTTTCGGTGTTAGCAGCTGTATCTGCAGCCACCCCATCGCGTGCGAATGCGAAATCACATGGTGTCAGAATACAGCTTTCCGCGTAGTGGATATCCATATTCTCGACATTCGGTAGATTTCCAACGACTCCAGACAGGATGACGTAAAACTGGTTTTCTATGGCACGGGCATGGCTGCAATAGCGCACACGCAGGTAACCACGGCGTTCATCGGTGCAGAACGGCACAAATAAAAGCAACACTCCTTGATCGGCAAGACTGCGGGCAAGTTCTGGAAATTCGGCATCGTAGCAAACCAATATGCCGATCGGACCGCAATCGGTATCGATCGCATCGACTCTGTTGCCGCCCTTGATATTCCACCAGTACCGTTCGTCCGGCGTGGGATGGATTTTCGCCTGCTCATGGACCGAACCATCGCGCAGGAAGATATAGGAAATGTTGCGGATTTCGCCGTCATCCGTCAGCGTGGGATGTGTGCCGCCGATAATGTTGACGTTATAGGATACGGCAAGGCGCTCCATCATCTCCAGATACCACGGCGTATATTCTGTTATGCGCTTGATACCCTTGTCGGGAGCCAGCGGTTCTTTCTCGATCGACAGCAGCTGCAATGTAAACCATTCGGGAAAGACAACAAAGTCAGAACGGTAATCCGACGCGACATCGACAAAATAGGCCACCTGACGCTCGAATTCGGATTTATCCGCAAGACCGCGCATCTGAAACTGGACGGTTGCAACGCGTACCGTCTCTTTTGTGTCGAGCGCCGTGGTGTCGCGTTTGCGATTTGCGTCCTCAACGAACAATGGATTATGCCAATACATGTGTGTTGCATACCCCATCGACTGCTTATCGGAGGGATCATAGTCACGCAGCAGCCCGATTAGTTCAAAATCATTGGCGAAATGAAAGCCGACAACGTTATCTCTGATCCTTTTTTCCCTGACTGCTTCGATGTAGGCTTCCACCGATCCGAACTGCTTGATGCGGCGCTTGAGGCCCGGCATACGGCCGCCAAATATAATACCCTTGAGATGCAGCGCCTGGCATAGCTGTTTGCGCGCATCGTAAAGGCGCTGGCCGATGCGCAGCCGGCGGTAGTCAGGATCAACACTGATCTCCATGCCGTAGAGAACATCTCCGACATCGTCATGGCGCGCAGCAAGGCCCTGACCGGTGATTTCAGCCCAGGAATGCGGGGCGAGCGCAATTTTCTCCGAGGTTATGAACGTTGCGCAATGCCCGACAATCTTCCCGTCGTATTCAGCCACAAACTGACCGTCAGAAAAGTTGTTGAGCTGCGCACGCAGCATACGTTGCGAATAACCTGTCTTCGACGTGTAGATGCGTTTGGAGAGTTCAACCAGTTCTGCGATATCAGATCGCCTGGCCCTGCGCACAATCAGGCGCGAGTGCGATTTGGAAGTGCGATCGTCGAATTTCTGTTTGGTATGTGTTGCAGGCCGCATATTTTACCTTGATTTTTTATGGCTTATAAAATTTACAGCCACGAACTCGCATGAGACACGCCTTTGCTCAGAGCCTCAAAAAAACGTTATGTCGGCCAGACATACGTAGCGTTAATCTGCCTTGGACTTGAGAATATCAATCATTCGCGTATCGACGTAATCGCCGACGCTTTTTTGCAGAGCGGCCATCTGTTCTTCGCCTTCGAAGAAATGGTTGGCATTTGCGATGATATCGTGTTGCAGAACAATACCCTTTTGCGCTTTGGTTTTAACTGAGAGTTCTGCAACGGAGGCCGACGGCACCACCCGATCGCGCTCGCCATTGACTAGCAGTCCGGAGGCCGGACACGGCGCGAGGAAGGAAAAGTCATAGAGATTGGCCGGTGGTGCCACGCAAATAAACGCATCGATCTCAGGGCGCCGCATCAGTAGCTGCATGGCAATCCACGTTCCGAACGAAACGCCGACAATCCAGCAGGCCTTGGAATCCGGTTTGGCAATCTGCATCCAGTCCAATGCGGTTGCAGCATCTGCAAGCTCACCCGGGCCATTATCGAAATATCCCTGGCTGCGTCCGACACCGCGAAAATTAAACCGCAGCACTGAAAAGCCCCGCTCGGTAAACGTGTAATAAAGGTTGTAGACCACCTGGTTGTTCATCGTACCGCCAAACTGCGGATGTGGATGCAGGATCAATGCAATGGGACTGCGCGGATCGGCTTCGTGATGATAACGGGCTTCGAGGCGGCCGACCGGGCCGTTGATGATAAGTTCAGGCATGAGTGCTCTTAAACCGGTATTGTTGGATTTTGATATCGTGATGAACCATGCAGGCGGTTCAAGGCTGGCATGACACGGCCTAAACCGCAGGTAAAATTGGAGCCAATTTGGCGCGATACGATTTAATCTTGACTTGCTGCGTTGGGATTTACATATTCCTTTAAGACTTACAAACTCGTTCACAACCACATGTGCTTTGAACGCGCAATCTTCACAGTGTGTTTCTATCACAGACGCGCTCTGTAAATGCAAGCGTGCTTATAATTGTTGCACACATGGTAAGTCGTGATCATTGGCGCAAGACACGCGTCTGATAGTTCACGTTCGTTAACAGCGGAGCACAGGCAGTGGAGATCAACACACGCGGACGATATGCTGTCATGGCGATGGCCGATCTCAGCAGACATGGTGCGGCACGCGCCGTTGCACTCAGTGAGATTGCTGAGCGCCAAGGCTTATCCGAAGCCTACCTGAGCCAAATTTTTGTGCAGTTGCGTCAAGCCGGGCTTGTTAATAGCATACGCGGACGTAGTGGCGGGTATCAGCTGGCGCGGCCGGCAAAAGATATTATGGTGGCTGATGTTATGGCCGCTGTTGAAGAAAGCACGTATATGACAAGGTGCATGATCGACAGTAAAATCGGCTGCATTAACGAAAAGCGTTGTCTCACGCATGGTCTTTGGGCCGCGCTGAGCCGCCATATCGAAACGTTTCTTGCAAATGTGTCGTTGCACGATGTTGTCGAGAACGGGCCCAAACTCAGGACACCTGTTCCACCGTTCGCAGAATGGCCCAAGGATGGGGAGATTGCTGCCAAATGACCCCGCAGAAGCGCGTCTACCTTGACCATAATGCCACATCGCCGCTGCGCCCGGCAGCGCGCGCAGCCGTTGTTGGCGCGCTGGATGCGCTTGGTAATGCGTCTTCCGTACATACGGAAGGCAGGCAGGCGCGGCGTATCGTGGAAGATGCCCGGGAGCGAGTTGCAGCACTGGCTGGAACGGGGCCGGCAAACGTCATCTTCACCAGCGGTGCGACGGAAGCCAACAATTGGGCGTTGTCCGCGGGTTGGGAAAAGCTTTTTGTTGCGGCTGTCGAGCATGATTCGGTACTGGCGCCTGCAGCACGTGCAACAGCCGGTGTTATCAAGCTTGAACCGGATTTAAATGGCATAGTCCGGATCGATGACCAGATCGATAACCTGGCCGGGGTTGTGTCATGCGGGCCGGGCCAGGGACAATCCTCGTGTGTTGCGCTGCAAATGGCCAATAACGAAACAGGCGTTATCCAGCCAGTTGCTGAAATGGCGGCTTTCTGCCGCGAACACGGCATTGCAGTTCATACGGATGCAGTGCAGGCAGCAGGCCGTATTAAAATTGAATTTCAAGACCTTGGTGTTGATATGCTCAGCCTGTCGTCGCACAAAATTGGTGGTCCGATGGGCGTTGGTGCGATGATTTTGCGTGATGGCGTTGACCTGCCTGCGTTTATTGTCGGCGGCGGTCAGGAAAGGCGATGGCGCTCAGGGACGGAAAATATCGCTGGTATTGCCGGATTTGGAGCGGCAGCCGAATCTGCTTTGCAGGGCTTGGCTGATGTCGAAAAATGGCGAGCCATGCGCGACGATCTGGAGCGCCATGTCAAGGCAATCACACCAACGGCTCAGATCATCGGTGAAGGCGCTGTGCGTCTGGCCAATACCAGTTGCATTGCACTTCCAGGAACATCGGCTGAAATGCTGCTGATAAAGCTTGACCTTGCCGGCATCGCCGTCAGTTCCGGAGCGGCTTGTTCTTCCGGCAAGGTTGGCGCCAGCCATGTTCTGTCAGCCATGGGCGTTGCAGATGAGGTCGCCCGCGGGGCGATCCGCATCAGTCTGGGATGGAATTCATCCGGGGCTGACATTGCAGCATTCCTGGATGCATGGCGCCATATAACTCGTTCAGATCGGCGTGCAGTGGCCTGAACCTGTACGGTTAAACAAAGACAGATAGATACGGCAATTCATCAAAGCCGGCAACCAAGTGGAGACGCAAATGCCAGCTGTTCAAGAAACGATCGAACAGGTCAAGAAAATTGACGTTGATCAGTACAAGTATGGCTTCACGACCGACATTGAAACGGTCAAGGCTCCGAAAGGGCTTAACGAAGATATTGTGCGTTTTATTTCGGAGAAAAAGCAGGAGCCGGCCTGGATGCTTGAGTGGCGCCTTGATGCCTACCAGCGCTGGCTGGCGATGACCGAGCCGACATGGGCTAAGGTCAGCTATCCGAAGATCGATTTCCAGGATCTTTATTACTATGCGGCGCCTAAAAGCACGGAAGGTCCTAAATCGCTGGATGAGGTCGATCCGGAACTCCTGCGGACTTACGAAAAGCTCGGCATCCCGCTGAAAGAGCAGGAGCTTCTCGCTGGCGTGCGCAAGCAGGGGGAGCCAAGTCAGGTCGATGACAGCGATGCGCCAGGCGGTTACAGCAAGGTTGCCGTTGATGCCGTATTTGATTCCGTTTCAGTGGTAACAACGTTCAAGAAGGAGCTGGCCAAGGCTGGTGTTATATTCTGTTCGATCTCGGAAGCAATGCGCGAGCATCCTGAGCTTGTACGGAAATATCTCGGCTCCGTTGTGCCAAAATCAGACAATTATTACGCGGCGCTGAACTCTGCTGTGTTCTCAGACGGTTCATTCGTTTACATCCCGGAAGGGGTGCGCTGTCCAATGGAACTGTCGACGTACTTCCGTATTAACGAAATGAATACCGGCCAGTTTGAGCGCACATTGATTATCGCCGACAAAGGAGCCTATGTCTCTTACCTCGAAGGCTGCACCGCGCCGATGCGCGATGAAAATCAGCTGCATGCTGCTGTCGTGGAACTGATCGCTCTCGACAATGCCGAGATTAAATATTCGACGGTGCAGAACTGGTATCCGGGCGATAAGGACGGTAAGGGCGGCGTCTATAACTTTGTCACCAAGCGCGGGGACTGCCGCGGCCATTCATCAAAGATCTCCTGGACGCAGGTGGAAACCGGTTCGGCGATCACCTGGAAATACCCGAGCTGCATTTTGCGCGGCGATAATTCCAGCGGTGAGTTCTATTCTATCGCGATTTCCAATGGCTACCAGCAGGTCGACAGCGGTACTAAGATGGTTCATCTTGGCAAAAACACCTCAAGCCGTATCATCTCGAAGGGCATCGCAGCCGGTCATTCCGATAACACTTATCGCGGCCTGGTCTCAGCGCATCGTAAGGCGACGGGTGCGCGCAACTTCACCTGCTGCGATTCACTTCTGATCGGTAATTTGTGCGGTGCGCATACGGTGCCCTATATCGAGGCGAAGAATTCCTCATCGCATTTCGAGCACGAGGCGACAACGTCCAAGATTTCGGAGGACATGCTTTTCTACTGCCGTCAGCGCGGCCTTGACGAAGAAGAAGCGGTAGCGCTGGTCGTCAACGGCTTTGTGCGCGATGTGCTGCAGCAATTGCCGATGGAGTTCATGGCCGAGACGCAGAAGCTCATCGGCATCTCGCTGGAAGGCAGCGTCGGATAAATAATAAACGAACGGGAAAGTGAAAAATCTGATTTTACAACGGTTGCTGCAACTGAGCGGCTGAAATGAAAAAATCCTGGAAGACATTCGAGGATTAAAAGTTGACATGATTGCGCTGCACGCATCGCCAGCGGGTTATGAGCAGTTGCCAGATTACGATCACGATGAAATCTCATTTTGAAGGATCGCGTCGACCGTATCGAGCCGCAGCTTGAACCGGTTGATCAAAAGTAAATGTTCAATACAGCTATCAGACGCGCTTGTGCATCGTTTGCGCTTGTTGCGCTCCTCTTTGTGATTGCTTCTTCGGTCCCGTTGCCTGGCACGTCTCCTGATGAAGCGGCTCTGCATGTACGGCAATTTCAAGTCTGCAGCTCCGGGTTTCACTGGATAGAATGCTGGGTCAGATATGAAATGCCGAGCCATCGTGATCTTGCCAGTGCAACGTTGGGGGGTGCGATACTTGTTTTCTTAGGCGTATGGATCTGGCGCAGCCTTACCACCCACAGAACGATCAAAAAAACGGAAGAATAAAATGCTCGAAATTAAGAACCTGCACGTTAAGCTGGAAGATGAGGATACCCCGATCATTAACGGCCTGTCGCTGATAGTGCCGAAGGGGGAAGTGCATGCCATCATGGGGCCTAACGGTTCCGGCAAATCGACACTTGCCTACGTGCTCGCCGGCCGCGATGGTTACGAGGTAACCGACGGTGAAATTATCTGGAATGGCGAAAACATCCTGGAGATGGAACCTGAGGAGCGCGCTGTCGCTGGTGTTTTTCTCGCGTTTCAATATCCGATGGAAATTCCCGGTGTCGCCGGCCTTACATTCCTGCGCACAGCCGTCAATGCAGTGCGCAAAAAACGCAATGGTACTGAGCTGACAACGCCGGAGTTCATGCGATTCGTCAAAGAAAAAAGCGCAGAACTCAGTCTCGACATGGAAATGCTGAAACGACCGGTGAACGTTGGCTTTTCCGGTGGCGAAAAGAAGCGCTCGGAAATCCTGCAGATGGCGATGCTTGAGCCGTCGTTATGTGTGCTCGATGAAACCGATTCCGGCCTCGACATCGACGCGCTCAAAGTCGTCTCGGATGGTGTGAACGCGCTGCGCGGTCCAGACCGCTCAATGCTGGTCATCACACACTATCAGCGCTTGTTGAACTATATTGTGCCGGACAAGGTGCACGTTCTGGCGCACGGCCAGATCAAGGCAACCGGGGATAAGGACCTGGCACTGGAACTCGAACGATCCGGCTACGCAGCCTACGTTGGACAGGCAGTTTGAGGTGGGACGAAAGATGACGCTCAGTATTGAGAAAACAGACGCCGAGACGGCACTTGCCGCATACTTTGCTGAAGTTGGCGATCGGTTGCCCGGAGAGGCAAATGTCGCAGCTCTGCGCCAGCAGGCCATCGCAAAGTTTGGTGAACTTGGTCTGCCGCATCGCCGGGTTGAGGAGTGGAAATATACCGATCTGCGCGCCAGCCTTAAGGTGGCCTTTGCACCGTCGCTCGAAGCAGATGCGGCAATCGAACGTGCCACTCTCGATCTGGCGCTTGGCGCATTCGCCAGCATCGGTGCAATACGCCTGGTATTCGTTGACGGTCAATTCAACGCCAACCTTTCAGACAGCAGCGTTGAGAACGCTGCAGGCATTCAGTTCATGCCAATGTCACGCGCCTTGAATGACCCGTGTTTTGCGGAACTGCATGGCAAATACAATCCAGCAATCGACGACAGTTTTGTTGGCGCCTTGAACACCGCCTTCATGAGTGATGGCGCTGGCCTGATGATCACGGCTTCACCTGCCGAGCCTTTGCATATCGTGTACGTTGCGACTGGCAGCAGACCTGCTGCCGTGACGACGCGTAATGTCGTGTTTGTTGCGCAGGGCGTTGCAGCAACGCTGATCGAAAGCCACGTTGCGCTGGGCGATGAAGCCGTGCAGGTCAACGCCCTTACGCACCTCGGCATCGCCGCCGGAGCCCGGGTCACGCATATCAAGGTGCAACGCGAAGCCTTGGCGAGCACGCACCTTTCAACGTGGCTCGTCGATCTCGATACCGAAAGTACATACCGCGGGTTTCAGTATTCCACTGGGGCCATGCTGGCCCGCAACGAAGTGAATATAAACTTCAAGGGTGCCAACGCGGCAGCTGACATATCCGGCGTTAAACTTTTACGTGGCAACCAGCATTGCGATACCACCATGGTGATTGACCATGCCGAGCCAGGATGCGAAAGCCGGGAGCTTTACAAGCTGGTTCTCGACGATCAGGCGCGTGGCGTTTTCCAGGGTAAGGTCGTCGTGCACCCGAACGCCCAGAAAACCGACGGCAAGCAGATGGCGCAGGCGCTGATGCTGTCTGAGACCTGCGAGTTCGATTCCAAGCCGGAACTGGAAATCTATGCCGATGACGTCGCGTGCGGTCACGGCTCAACCTGTGCTGAGCTTGAAGACGATCTTATTTTTTATTGCCGTGCACGCGGCATCCCAGAGGCTGTGGCGCGTAGCCTGCTGATCGAGGCGTTCGTCGCTGAAGCAATTGAAAAAGTCGATAACGAGACTATAGTTGAGGCATTAGGCGAAACCGCGCAGCACTGGTTTGCCGGACAATGTATGAAGGAGCGCTCAACGTGAACAACGCAGCGCAACATCTCCAGGTCGCGAATGGAAATACAACCTACGATGTGGAGCGTATCCGCAGCGACTTTCCCATACTTTACCGTGAGGTGAACGATAAACCGCTCGTTTACCTTGACAGTGCGGCCTCGGCACAAAAACCGACGTCCGTAATCGAGGCAATGGATCATGCATTACGCTTTGAATACGCTAATGTTCACCGTGGCATCTATTATCTGTCAAACACGGTAACGCAGAAATATGAAGATGCCCGTGAAACTTGCCGGCGCTTCCTCAAGGCACGCGAAGCAGATGAGATCGTCTTTACCAAGAATGCAACGGAAGCGGTGAACCTCGTTGCCCATTCATGGGGGATGGAGAACATCCAGGAAGGCGATGAGATTATACTGTCGATTATGGAGCACCATGCCAATATTGTGCCCTGGCATTTTCTGCGCGAGCGTAAAGGTGCTGTGCTCAAATGGGCCCCCATTGACGACAGTGGCGCTTTCCTCATGGAGGAATTTGAGCATCTCATTACGCCACGCACCAAGATAATTGCGCTGACGCAGATGTCCAATGTGCTCGGCACCGTGGTTCCCATTGCTGATATTGTCAAGCTTGCCCGCAAACATGGTATTTTGGTGTTCGTCGATGCCGCCCAATCAGCCGTTCACATGGATTTGGATGTGCAGGCGCTTGATGTCGATTTCCTGATGTTTTCAGGCCATAAGGTTTATGGTCCTTCCGGTATTGGTGTGCTTTACGGCAAGAAAGAGCATCTCGACAGGATGCCGCCATTTCTGGGCGGCGGCGCAATGATTGAAAGCGTGACGGTTGACACAGTCACCTATGGGCCCGTGCCATCACGGTTTGAGGCCGGCACACCGCCGATCGTTGAGGCGATCGGGCTGACGGCTGCCCTCAACTACATGATGCAGGTGGGCCGCCATAATATTGCAGCCCACGAACACGATCTGACAGCATACGCCCATGCGCAGCTGGAGGCGCTGAATTGGCTGAAGATCTATGGCACCACGCCGGATAAGGGTGGCATGATTTCTTTTGTGATGGACGGCCTGCATGCGCATGATGTTTCGATGATCGTTGACCGTTCCGGCGTCGCCATTCGTGCGGGCCATCACTGTGCGAACCCTTTGATGGATCGTTACGGTGTGTCCGCGATGTGCCGGGCGTCTTTCGGTATGTATAATACGCGCAAAGACATTGATATGCTTGTTGAAGCGCTGAAAAAAGCGCATGACTTGTTCGCTTGATGAGATGAAGGCAAAGAGGATGGACAACACAACACAACGCGACCAGATCACACTGAACACCGCTGCGCATGAAGTGTTTACCAGTTCGAGCGAGAGCAGCCTGCCACCCAAGTCGGTTGCGGAAGGTGGGACACCGGTGGAAGGTTCGGGACTTTCGAAGGAAGAAATTGAGCGCCTCACAGCAGACATCGTCGCAGCCATAAAGACAGTCTACGATCCTGAAATACCCTCTGACATTTTCGAGTTGGGCTTGATTTACAAGATCGATGTTGACGATAATCGGCACGTCAACGTGGAAATGACACTGACGGCGCCAGGCTGTCCTGTTGCCGGAGAAATGCCAATTTGGGTCGAGAACGCCATCAATTCCGTGCCTGGCGTCAGCGGTACCACTGTCGAGCTGACGTTCGATCCGCCGTGGGATATGAGCCGCATGTCCGACGAAGCGCGCCTCTCGCTCAACATGTTTTGATATCTGAACGATTAGGATAGAGTGCAACGCAGTGGCTTCTGGTCCATATTCCGCTGCCCTCGATAGATCACAATTGTGGCTTATATCACAGTAAGTTATAAGGTGCCTTACGGATTTTATCCGCGGATCTTATCCAAAGGCACGAGGAGGACGAACATGGCAACGATATCGCGTCCGCGCCCTAAAATCATGACCCTCACTGACGCTGCGGCCGAACGCGTGCGCGCCATCATGGCAACCAAACCGGACGCCGTAGGCCTGAAGATCGGTCTTAAGAAAGGCGGCTGTGCTGGTATGGAATACACTCTCGAATGGGCCGAGGAAGCCGGCAAATTTGACGAGATCGTCGAAGATAAAGGGGCTACCATCCTCATTGATCCGATGGCGACGCTTTACATGATCGGCACCAGTATGGATTATCAGGTCGACAAGCTCTCTTCCCAGTTTGTCTTTAACAATCCAAATCAGACATCCGCTTGCGGTTGTGGCGAATCCGTTGAACTGCGCCCAAGCGAAGACAGCGAAACGGAAAACGCGAAAACCTGATGCCGAGCACATTGCATGTGACGACATCATTATGATACGTGGCGTTTATCGCAGGCTGCAAACACCAAATTTATGTTTGTGGTAAGCTTGGCCACGCATCCAATGCAGTTTGCAGGATAAGCGTGGCCGCGACCTTGTCAATCACCTGTGCCCGCCGTGCTCTAGACGTATCCGCCTCCAGCAAAGTCCGCTCAGCAGCAGCAGTTGTCAGGCGCTCATCCCAAAGCAGAATGGGCAGGCCAAGCCGTCCATAGAGATTACGAGCAAACGCCCGCGTTGACTGGGCGCGTGGCCCCTCGGTGCCGTTCATATTGCGCGGCAACCCGAGAACAAGTCCTTGGATGCCGTGCTCTTCGATCGCCTCAGACAGCCAATTAGCATCGACTGTGAATTTTTTTCGTGCCAGGGTCTGCATCGGCGAGGCAATCATCCAGTTGAGATCCGACAGCGCTAGCCCAATGGTCTTTGTGCCAAGATCAAGCCCGAGGAGCCGCGACGGCGGCGCCAGCGCACTGAAAAATTCCTTCATATCGTCAGTAATCTGGCAGACTTGAGACATTTTATCTCAGGGGTTAGACACGTTGAGAATTGGCATTGAAATCCATTGTAATGCACGGATACACGAAGAAAAAGCATAAATAAGACATTTAGCATTACCCGCTTGCAGAGCATGCGGCGTCAAAACGAATTCTCACTCTCAAGCCTGCAAGACGACCTGCAAGCCTAAAAGGTCATGAGCGATCCGCGCATCACAAGCAATCCATTTCAAATTCAGGCAGGCTATCATAAGACACGGTAGGATTTTTAATCTATAACGAACGCATTAAAATCTCATAAATGACTAATGGGGGGAGATGATGGAATTTGAATGGCACAAGGTTGCGGAATTAGATGCGCTGCCTGACGGCCGTGTCAAAACCGTAACCGCGGCAAGCAAACAGTTGGCGCTCGTTCATTTTCAAGGCACCTATGCAGCCATGGACAATCGCTGTCCGCACCAGAACGGACCTCTTGGTGAAGGCTCTATTGAACGGGGTGTCGAGGGTAAATACTGGCTGCGCTGCCCCTGGCACGGCTGGGACTTCGATCCGCTGACAGGCCAGCCTCCCGGGGGGGCACGAAGACACCGGCCAGGAGATGTTTGCCGTCGAGGCGCGTAGTGATGGCATTTACGTCGGAATTGAGGCCGAGCCGGAGCGCCCCCGTACCGTCACCGATGTGATGGCCGAGACGATGGTCAACTGGGGCTTGAAATCCGTTTTCGGCATGGTCGGGCATTCCAATCTCGGTCTTGCAGAAGCCATTCGCCACCAAGTCGTTGCCGGTAATATGAAATATTATGGTATTCGCCACGAAGGTGCAGCGTCGTTTGCCTGCTCAGGCTATGCCAAGCTGTCAGGGCATCCGGCCGCCTGTCTGTCCATCGCCGGGCCGGGCGCCACCAACCTTATGACCGGGCTGTGGGATGCCAAGGTCGATCGTGCGCCGGTTCTGGCGCTGACTGGTCAGGTCAACGTGCAGGTCTTCGGGCCGGGCGCTTTCCAGGAAATCGATTTGGCTTCCGCTTTTGAAGCCGTCAGCCGTTTCAGCCAGACGGTCCTGCATACTTCAAACCATGCCGAGCTGGTCAATCTGGCCCTTAAAACAGCAGTCATCGAGCGTGACGTCGCGCATCTCATTTTTCCGGATGATGTTCAGACGCTGCCGGATGCAACGGCCAAGCCCGGCCATCCAGAGGGCCGTGTTTCAGCCTTCGCTATTTCGCCCGACCCGGAAGAACTCAACGCCGCCATTGCAGCAGCCAAACGCCCGATTATCATTGTCGGTTATGGCGCCCGCGATGCAATGCCAGAGGTGATCAGACTGGCCGAGTACTTAAAAGCACCTGTTCTGACGACCTTCAAGGCCAAGGGCCAGATCTCCGATCGCCACCCAAACGCCGCCGGCGTCCTCGGCCGCTCGGGCACCCCGATTGCCAGCTGGTTCATGAATGAATCCGATTTGATCGTCGCGTTCGGGAGTTCGTTTTCAAATCATACCGGCATCGATCCTAAGAATAAGATTGTGCAGGTCGATTTCGATCGCATGGCGCTTGGCAAGTTCCACGCCGTTGCCTGTCCAGTGTGGGGAGAAATTGCCACCACGGCCCGTCAGATGCTGGAGCAGCTTTCCAGTTCGGTTCGAAAGGGCAGCAGCCAGATTGCTGATACCGGCAGCCGCTTGAAACTTTGGGGCAGCACGTCACCGAGGGCCGCAAACGACCAGGGAGCTCCAACGATCGACCAGCTTCCTGAAATCGCCGAGCGCTGGAGACTGTGGCGCGAGGAAAAACAGAGTCGGATGACTGATAATCTGGGAGCCGGGCTCAGTTCTGCCGCCCTGTTCGATGAATTGACACGTGTGGTTCCGGATAATGCCGTGATTGCAGTGGATGTCGGCAACAATACCTATTCCTTCGGCCGTTATTTTGAATGCAAGGACCAGCGGGTTTTGATGTCAGGCTATCTGGGTTCGATCGGCTTCGCGTTGCCTGCGGCAATTGGAGCGTGGGCTGCGACGCAGGATTTTCCCGCGCATGCCGGACGTAAGGTCGTTTCGGTCAGCGGCGACGGCGGGTTTGGCCAGTACATGGCGGAGTTCACCACGGCCGTCAAATACAACATGGACATCACGCACGTCCTGCTGAACAACGCTGAACTTGGCAAGATCTCAAAGGAACAGCGGGCCGGTGAGTGGCCGGTTTGGGAAACCTCGCTGGTTAATCCAGGTTTCGCCGCGTACGCCCGCCTGTGTGGCGGTAAGGGGATCCGCGTCACAGAACGGGCTGAACTGCAGAGCGCATTGGCCGATGCTATTGCGTTCGACGGTCCGGCGTTGGTCGAAGTCATGACCGACGCTGAACTGATATAAGGTCATATCCGGCGGCAGACTGAAAGTCTGCTCTGCACTCTGTCCCGCGAATGAACATTCGTTTGTGGGACAGGCAATCGTTGTTTTGCATGTCACGAATTGGCGCTGCCATGTATTGCAATGCCATATGCAACTTAGTCGACGCTGTGGGCAATGGCGAGGACGATCTGTTTGCCGATGACCTGTTTGTGCATGAAATGAGGTCCAGAGCCCGTTTTAAGGTTTGAGTGTGGCGCTAAATCGGGATTAACAGGCAGTCTTTGATCATGGCGTTAAAGCTCGCGGCGAACTCGAGGCTATTGTCTGCTTTGTAAATCGCTTCCTCGAGTGCTGCCAGTCAAATGTTGGCTGTCGCATTTCAGGCTGGCTCCGATATCCCCAGATAATCAGTGGATCTAGTGGTCTGTATCAGGGTGCAAACCGACACAACGCCTTCGTGCTTTCAGAGATCGAAGTGTCTTGTTTGCGTCTGTTTGTTCTTTTTTATGCGAGCCTTTGTGATGCACTTTTGATCCACCAAGACTACTTCACGACGTGCGAAATATGCGATACGTCTGTTTCGCAACCGTGACAAATCATCGAAGTGAAAGAAGATTGACGATACGGCAACTATCTGTATAGTGCACAATCAACACTCAAAAATACAAATGAGTTGTGCAGAATTACGTATAATATTTTCCTTAAAGTTATCGATATCAGTTTGGGGCCGTAGCTCAGTTGGGAGAGCGCTACAATGGCATTGTAGAGGTCAGGGGTTCGATTCCCCTCGGCTCCACCATTTTTCTTTTAAAAATCAATGTTTTATCATTATTAAGTTTTTCACTTGGCTTTATACTTGTCAGAAACTTGACCGGTTTTTTCTCTTCAATTACGGCAACCTTATCTTTGCCGACCATTTCTTTCTGAGAGGCGCCGCTTCTTCAGCGGGGATACGGTTGGATGCCTTGCACGTGCGAGGGACAAAGTCCCTTATCAAGGCTTGCGCTTCATCGATTGATTTATTGGTGAGATTTTCGCTGCACCGCGTGCGCAGGGCAATTGGGTGAAAAATAGATGACAACAGCGTAAACCTCTGGCTTGCCAAGAACGCCACAACTGGCCCGGGTGCAAGAGCATTATCATGGTCACATCGACACGCGAAATTGACGGCGAAGTCACATGTGAAACGCGCCATTACATCGCCTCATTAAAGCTCACTGCGAAGCGGGCCCGCTGAGGCCGTTGCGGCCACTGGAGCATTGAAAATAGCCATCACTGGATCATGGACATGGTGTTCCGCGATGATGAATGCCGCATCCGAACAGACAATGCGCCGGCTAATTTTTCAACTGTCAAACACATGGCCGCCAACCTACTACGCCATAGCCCTGACAAGAAAAGCCTACGTGTCAAACGCCGACTTACGGCTTGGGATGACGACTATCTCGAAAGCCTGATAAAAGCATGAAATCGTTCACCCGATTCCCCTGCATGTGCATCGATAGCACGCCACAACCAATGCTTTTTACCTCTAATTGTGATCACAGCCTCATCCAGGTACCATTTATATTTCGGCTCCGTGGCTACCGAATTTGTTCACCCATTGACGAATGGCTTTACGGCTAACGATGACGCCACGTTCAGCCAGAAGATCCTCGACATCTTCAGCGCTCAGCGTAAAGCGATAGTACGCCCAAACCGCGGAGGCGATGACTTCGCGAGGAAAACGGTAGCCTTTCAGGCGGGGGAGAGAGGGCCGTATTTTTTATATCGGTTAAATAGCCGATATGGAAATATCAAATAACTTGGAAATACCTATTTTGTCCATCGTACAGGGAGCACACAAACGCTTGATTTTATGTGAGTGGACCGAAACCGAAATAACGGCATACTCTGTAGTAGATTTAAACTGACAGATGTTTATCGAAATGCAAGGAGTGTCGTTCATGCTCAATCGCCGATCCGTCGCGCTGGGAGGCCTGGCGCTCCTGGCTGCCGGTTGGGGTCTTCACCGCGTAACAGCTCAATCGCAGTCCGGCGATATTGTAAGCGCCGGGAAGGGGTCCGGAGCCGGCCTTAGTGGCACGGCTGAAAGCTTTGGCAGTAAAACCTTTGAAATTGTTAAAACCGATATCGAATGGCAAAAGCAACTGACGCGGCTGCAGTATCAGGTGCTGCGCAAGCATGCCACGGAACGCCCATTCACCAGCCCGCTTAACAAGATTGATGCGCCAGGCATTTACAGGTGCGCCGGCTGCGATCTACCGCTTTTCAGCTCTGAGACCAAATACGACAGCCAGACCGGTTGGCCAAGCTTCTGGCAACCTTTGGAAAATGCCATCGGCACGTCTACCGATTATCTCATCGGTTATCCGCGCACGGAGGTGCACTGCCGCCGCTGCGGCGGGCACCTGGGCCATGTTTTTGAGGATGGTCCCAAGCCAACAGGACGGCGTTACTGCATCAATGGTGTAGCAATGACGTTCGAACCGGCATCGAATAAGAGTTGATCAGGAGATCAGATCATGGAGAAAAGCGTATTTACGGCCATCGCCGGCGTTTTATTGGCATGCGTTTGCGCAGTCAGTTCCCTGGCAGGCGGGAAACAACCAGCAGCTGAGGCGAAATCGGAAGAAACAGCCATTGCAACCTTCGCTGCTGGATGCTTCTGGTGCACCGAATCGGACTTCGACAAAGTGCCGGGAGTTCTGAAAACGATTTCCGGGTATATGGGTGGCCACGTCAAAAAACCGACGTACCAACAGGTATCCAGAGGTGGAACCGGCCACACGGAAGTCCTGCAAGTCACATACGATCCCAGCAAAGTCACTTATCAGAGCTTGCTTGAGGTTTACTGGCGCAATGTCGATCCCTTCGACAAAACAGGCCAGTTCTGTGACCGCGGCGCCCAGTATCGGCCGGAAATCTTTGTTCACTCAGCCGCCCAACGCCAAGCTGCCGAGGCAAGCAAACAAAAGGCTGCCAAACTCACCAAAATTAACCAGCCGATCGTCGTGCCTGTGACGGATGCCAGCGAATTTACAGCAGCAGAAGAGTATCACCAGGATTTCTACAAAAAAAATCCGGCTCATTACTGGCGTTATCGTATCGGCTGCGGCCGCGATCAGCGACTTGAGCAGATTTGGGGCAAAAAAGACAAATCCTGAAGGCGGCAATGTAACGAAGCGAATTGAATGAAGCAAACCGCATGCATCTGCGGTTTGCAGGATAAAATATCACCTGCTTCACACACGATAGCGCAAGATAGCTGCAGCAGCTGTATCCCCGGGCATGTCAGCCTTGCGTACGCTGAGCACATCTCCGCCGTGCAAGAGCGTACGGGCAGAAATCTCATCAATAATATCGTAAGTCCCGGCACTTGCCTTGTCGGCAATATTAATCTCTTCGGTTCGCTCGTCTATCGTTCCCGGAATGGTTGTATCAAAATCGACCAGCAGGGTGCCACCGCACCGAATGTGTCAGCCCGCGCTGCAGACGCCAGATCGGACAGCGCCACCCCCTGCGCTGTGCGCGTCTCGAAAAGCTGCCTTATATCGCTAACTTTCTGATTGTTCATGTGGTCCAGAACGACCCGCGCAGCATCAGCCAGTTCGTCATCGGTTGTGTGATCCGTAGAGTTGGTGATCTGTTCGGGAAGTAAGCGCGGGTAATGATTGACCGAGTGATATATTGACGCCATGCGATCTGTGGCTGCCAGTATCAAATGTGTATCGCGTCCCATCAGCGAACGTCGCAATGCTGTATCGACTTGCCGTCATACTGACGAGACGTACGTTTTGCCTCTCAGCTCCATGTATACGGCCGCTCGGCGCACGATTGTTCAGTGAACTTTTATGGACTGCATCGGCAGCATTTTTTGGCATACCCGGCTCTTTGACTTCGGCCGGTGCGAGGTCCGGGAAGGCTTCAACAAGGCGAGCGGCGAAAATCGTATGGGTGCGTAACTCCCAAAGTACCCGTCAGAGAAATGCTCTAAGAGCGAGCTAGGCGATGATTGTTGCAGTTCTTGTCGTTCTGCTCAACGTCAGGGCCTGCTTTGCGAGTAGCTGATGGGAAATACACAGGCACCTTGGGAGTTGCATGGCTGCATACGCTTGAGACGCTCAACGCAGCCGATGGGCAGCGAAGGGCGCCCTGAAGAGCCCAGGCTTTCTGCTTTCCTCATCGTTGCGCCCTTATTTATGATCTCGATCATAAAGTTTCTCAAAAAGATGAAGAACTTTCGCCACAGATCGCGATGCGCATCAACGGCCGATAACATCGCCACCGGAATTTTGATCGCCCCATTCAACCCACGAGCCATCATAAACGGCAGTATCCGGGGAACCGATCATGGCAAGCGCCAATGCCAAAACACATGCCGTGACGCCCGAACCGCAGGTGGCCACCGCAGGTTGCACGATATCAATGCCTGCAGCTTCAAACGCTGCACGGATCTCAGTTGAAGTTTTCAATGTACCGTTATCGTTCAACAGCAATGTATAAGGCACATTTCTGGCACCCGGCATGTGGCCTGCACGCAGGCCGGGGCGCGGCTCGGGCACCGTGCCATGGAAACGCTCTGCCGCACGTGCGTCAACGATTTGAGCACCACCGCTTTGTACAATGGCTTTGATGTCATCGATATTGCGGATCAGGGCTGGATTCATGCGCGGTGTGAACTGCCGTTTAGGTCCAACGGCTGTCATTTCATCCGTCACAGGGTAGCCGTCCGACCGCCATTTGGGCAAGCCGCCATTGAGTACCGCGACATTTCCATGGCCCATGGCACGCAGCATCCACCAGACACGGGCGGCTGAAAAGAGGCCCTTGTTATCGTAAGCGACCACTGCCGTGTTATGCCCAATGCCGATCTCCTCCATCTTTGCTGCGAACACAGCCTCCGAGGGGAGCATGTGCGGTAACCTGCTTGATTGATCGGCAATATCTTCAATGTCGAAGAATACGGCGCCGGGAATATGGCGCATTGCAAATTCGGCCTTTGGATCGCGCTGTTCGGCAGGCAGATGCAGCGAACCGTCGACAATGATCAGTTCAGGTGCCTGCAAATGCTGTGCAAGCCAATCTGTCTCGACAATGTAACGACTATCAAGCTCAAACATCGCACGCTCCTCGCTTAAGAGCTGTTCACCCGTTTATCATGAGAGCTTCTCTCTTCGCTTCCCAACGGTAGCACAAGAACCGATGTCAGAAGTAGAAATTCCATCGCAATAGATATTAGGATTATTCATGCAAACGACAGAACTGACATCTCATCCCATTGCTAATAGGATATTAAACCGTTAAGTGCAAACTTGATCTCATTTATAGACCATCGGCAGCTTCCAAACGTTCAGCTGGTGACTGACGGGAAGTTCGAAAGATGCAGGTATTGCGACGAAAAAAACAATGACCCCAATATATTGCAGAGCTGCAATGCAGTCGTTCGAGGTTTACTAATGCCAAATGACAAGAGAGACAGGCTCTTGATTATTGGAGCAGGGCCAGTGGGGCTTGCGATGGCAAATGCTCTGCGGCTGCACCAAATCCCTTACGATCAAGTTGATGCAAAGGACGGGCTCGGTGGAAATTGGCATAACGGTGTCTATCATGGGGTACACCTTAATTCCTCGAAAAGGTCAACTGCATTCGGCGGCTATCCGATGCCGGAAGACTATCCGGTGTTTCCCAGTTCGGAACAAACCAGAGCTTATCTTGAAGATTATGCCAGGGCGCAAGGTATCGCGGAAGATATTCAGTTTTCGACATGCGTTGAACGCACCGATCCACTGCTGGACGACTTCTGGAAGGTTGAATTTTCAAATGGCGAGCAGGCGGTATATAAGGGCATTGTTGTCTGCAACGGTCATCACTGGCACCCCTTAATGCCGGAATTGCCTGGGACTTTCTCCGGCGAACTGATCCACTCCAAAGACTACACTGAAGCCAGCCAGCTGGCTGGCAAGCGTGTGCTCGTCATCGGCGGTGGTAATTCAGCGTGCGATATTGCCTGCGATGCCGCGCGCGTTGGGAAAAGCGCAGACATAAGTATGCGCCACGGCTATTGGTTTCTGCCACGTATGGCTTTTGGTCGCCCGCTGCACGATCTGCCGATCTGGTATCTGCCGGTGACACTCCAGCGCTGGATTCTGCGTATCATCATATGGGTAACAATCGGCGATTATCGCAGATATGGTCTCGAAAAGCCCGATCATCGCCTGCTTGATCGCCATACCGCATTTGGTGGCGAAATGCTCGACAACATTTCGAAGGGCAAAATCAGGCCACGGCGCGGGATTGTGGAGATCGCAGACAGGCAAGTCACATTTGTCGATGGCACACGGTGCGATTATGACCTCATTGTCGCGGCTACGGGCTTCAAGATAAGCTTTCCTTTCCTGCCAGAAGGTATCGTTCAGGTTAAACACAACGTTCTGCAGGTTTATGGCTATGCATTTCCAGCTGGCGTCAAGAATCTCTATCTTGTCGGAAGCAGCCAGCCGCGTGCCGGTTTTGGCTACCTTATGACCCCGCTGGCAGACCTTTATGCACGGATGATCAAACTCCAGGACAAACTAGAGCACCCCATCGGCTCCGTGCTTGAATTTATGGGTGAAAAAATCCCCTCCACCCATCTTGTCGACCCTGGCGGTGCCTACCGGGAAATCCTCATTTCACATGTCATGTTACCTTATATCCGCTGGCAAGGGCAGCGCCTCGGCAAACGGCGCAAGCATATGACCTCACCATTGGCAAACAAAACAACTGGCATGTTTAAAGAAAACCAATCCATGCAGCACGCAGCAGAATAATCTCATCTGATTCCTGCATGTGTGTATCTTTGCCATAACAAAACGATACAGACGAAATGTCTATTCGTCGAGATCTATTGACATAAGTCTGAGCCGTGTCGTAAGCTGCCTTTGCAATTGTGGAAAACGCCTGCGCAAATAAAGAATAGTCCTCAAGGAATATAATTTACCATGGTTTTGAGCTGGCTCGCCAAAGACGGTTCTAAACATACAGTTTCTGAGAGACCGCTGCGGGTTGCAATTAATGGTTTCGGCCGCATGGGCCGCCTCGGGTTACGCGCCGCATGGGGCTTTGATCCGGCGAATCCGGCCTCACTGGCAACGCCTTCCCACGTCTGGGGGGAAGGCCATTTTGATATCGTACACATTAATGAGCCAAATGCAGACGCCGCCCTTTCCGCGCATTTGCTTGCCTTCGACAGCATTCATGGCCGCTGGCCATTGGCCGTGACAGCTGAAGGCGAGGCAATCAGGATTGGCGAAAAAAATCTGTCTTACAGCCAGGCTAAATCCCCTGCAGAGATTGATTGCGCTGGGCTTGGCATTGACATCGTGCTTGAATGCTCGGGTAAATTCAAGAAAACAGCGGCATTGCAGCCCTATTTCGACGCCGGCGTCAAACGGGTCATCGTATCGGCGCCGGTCAAGGAGGACGGCGTGCTTGATGCAGTTGTCGGTGTTAATGACCATCTTTATGATCCAGCAACGCATCGGATTGTGACGGCAGCCTCCTGCACCACCAACTGCCTTGCGCCGGTTGTCAAAGTTATTCACGAAGGCCTTGGCATACGCCACGGTGTCATTACAACAATACACGATGTGACAAACACCCAAACCATCGTGGATAAGCCCCTTAAGGATTATCGCCGCGCAAGATCGGCGCTGGTCAACCTGATCCCCACGTCAACCGGTTCAGCGACCGCCATTGCCGTGATTTTTCCGGAACTCAAAGGCAGGCTGAACGGTATTGCCGTGCGTGTGCCGCTGCTCAATGCGTCAATTACGGATTGTGTCTTCGAAGTTAGCCGCGAGACCAGCAAAGATGAGGTCAATGCGCTTTTGAGAGAGGCAGCGGCATCGGCTCCGCTTAAGGGCATCCTGGCCTACGAAGATCGCCCGCTCGTCTCTGCGGACTTCAAGACCGATCCGCATTCCTCCATCGTTGACGCACTGTCCACGATGGTTGTCAATGGAACCCAGGTTAAAATTCTCGCCTGGTACGATAATGAATGGGGCTATATGAACCGCATGGTTGAACTGCTGGCCAGGGTTGCAACTGTTGAGCCTGGCGTTGCCGCATAGGTTTTGTTTAAAAGATCAGCCTGTCTGCACCGTCAGTGCGTTTGCAGCATCGGTTGCCCGGAAGGCAGCAAGGAGGTTCCATGGCCGCTAACATACGCAATTACGCCATTGTCACATCGGCCTACTGGGGCTTTACGCTGACTGATGGCGCGCTTCGCATGCTGGTTCTTCTGCACTTCCATACGCTTGGTTATACACCGTTCGAACTCGCGATCCTCTTCCTGCTCTATGAATTAATGGGCGTCATCACGAATCTGTTTGGCGGCTGGATCGGCTCTCGTTTCGGCTTGAATTTGACACTTTATAGCGGGCTGGCGTTCCAGATATTAGCACTTCTGGCGCTGTCTCTGCTCGATCCGGGCTGGTCGAAGCTCGTTTCCGTCGTCTACGTGCTGGCCACACAGGGCATTTCCGGCATCGCCAAGGACCTCACAAAGATGAGTTCCAAAAGCGCCATCAAGCTTGTCGTCCCAGGCGATCAACACTCGACATTGTTTCGTTGGGTTGCGTTGCTGACAGGTTCCAAAAATGCGTTGAAGGGCGTCGGATTTTTTATTGGTGCATTGCTGCTGGCAACGCTTGGGTTCGCTCCCGGGCTCTGTCTGATGGCTGCATGCCTGGCGGTTATCCTGATAGCTTCGTTTATATTTCTGCCAAGCAACATGGGCATCGCAAAGCACAAGGTTGAATTATCGCAAATCCTTTCAAAATCTCGCGCGATTAACATGCTGTCGATAGCCCGCGTGTTCTTGTTTGGTGCGCGCGATGTCTGGTTTGTTGTTGGACTGCCTGTGTTTCTCTACGATGAACTCGGCTGGACTTTTACGCAAGTCGGCACATTTCTCGCTGTTTGGATCATTGCATACGGCTTTGTGCAGGGCTTTGCGCCACAACTCATTAAGCGTTCACATGATGGTCGTACAACTGAAATCAGAGCAGCACAATTCTGGGCGTTCAGCCTGTTTGCTGTGACCGCAGGACTTGCAATCGCCATTCAAGCAGCCATCAATCCTGAATGGCTGGCAGCCCTGGACCCGGCCTGGCGGGTCAACCTTGATCCCGGCTGGATACTGATTGGCGGGCTCGCTGTCTTCGGCTTCGTCTTTGCGGTTAACTCCTCTGTTCATTCTTATCTCATATTGGCGTTAACGAACTCCGATCAGGTTGCGCTCAATGTTGGCTTCTATTACATGGCAAATGCTGCCGGCCGTCTTCTGGGCACGTTAATGTCCGGCATTGCTTATCAATTAGGGGGGCTGACGGCCTGCCTGATCGCAGCAGCAATAATGCTTTTTGTTTCAGGTATCTTTGCAGTGTTTTTGGGGCCTGCAGCGCGTGATCTGCATGAAGCAGGGCCATCTCACAAAATCAAGACACCTTCCCTATAGCGCTAGCAGAAAAACTGTTGAGCTTGAGCAGACACAGGTATAACCAATTGAAACTACAACGCATACCATGCAGGTGTCAGGGCGTGTCATTTTAATTTACATCGGGCAGGGCGTTGAAAATAATGCCGAGCGTTATAAGGCACAGCTGCTTTTCATTGCGGGGGCTGGCATCATCACCTTGCGGAGCAAAGACGGTATATATACATATATGATGGTTTTAATCAGCTCAGAGCACAGCATATAATCTGAAACGTCTTACTGATGCTCAACAGGTTTCATACCGATTACGATGCCCAGTCATCCCGACAACGATCACTTGAGCCCCGCAACAGCGGCCGATCCCTCCTGCGAGGCTGATGATCAGGCCGACCTGGCAGGCGACACCGCTGTAACCGGTCCACAGATGATCGCGCGTTATCTCAAGACACTCCCTTCGGTGCCGGGCGTTTATCGCATGTTGAACAACGATGGCGAGGTGATCTACGTCGGCAAGGCACGTTCCCTTAAGGCACGGGTTGCCAATTACGCCCGGCTTGGCGGCCACACCAATCGCATCGCCCGGATGATCTCGGTGACTGCCGCGATGGAATTCGTTACCGTGCGCACGGAAGCCGAAGCACTGCTTCTGGAAGCCAACCTGATCAAACGTTTCCGGCCACGCTTTAACGTTTTGATGCGCGATGACAAATCGTTTCCCTATATCCGCATTGCCCGCGGGCATGCTGCGCCGCGCATTATGAAACACCGCGGAGCACGGACCGGTCAGGACGATTATTTCGGCCCCTTCGCATCCGCCGGTGCGGTCGATCGCACGATCAACATGTTGCAGCGCGCTTTTCTTTTGCGCACCTGCTCCGACAGCGTCTATGACAGTCGCACGCGTCCTTGCCTGCTGCATCAGATCAAGCGCTGTGCTGGCCCGTGCACTGGCGAAATCAGCGAGGCCGATTACGCCGCGCAGGTCAGCGAAGCCGTGCGTTTTCTGCGCGGCGAAAGCCAGAATGTCCGCAACATGTATCAGTGTCTGATGGAAAAGGCGGCGGAAAAGCTGGAATACGAACAGGCCGCCAAGTACCGCAACCGCCTTTGGGCGCTGGCGCATGTGACTTCCGATCAGGCGATCAACGCTGGCGCTGTTGAAGAGGCGGACGTATTTGCGGCCTTTCAGAACGGCGGGCAAACCTGTATCCAGGTGTTTTTCTTCCGCTCCGGGCAAAACTGGGGCAACCGTGCCTATTATCCTAAAGCTGACCGCAGCCTTTCAGCAGAAGAAGTGCTGGAAAGCTTTATCGCCCAATTCTATGACGATAAGCCGGTGCCGCGCGAGATACTGCTCTCGCACCAGGTGCCAAGCCAGGCCTTGCTGGCAGAAGCGCTGACCACTAAGGCGGCACGCAAAGTGTCGATCGTCACACCGCGGCGTGGCGCCAAGACAGATATCGTGGCGCACGCGGTGCAGAACGCCAAGGAAGCGCTGGGCCGCAAAATGGCAGAAACGTCATCGCAGCTAACGCTGCTTAAAGGCACGATGGAGCGCTTTGGGCTCGCCCGCGTGCCGCGCCGAATTGAGGTTTACGACAACAGTCATATCCAGGGCGACAGCGCGGTTGGCGCCATGATCGTCGTTGGCCGTGACGGTTTCGTGAAGAACGCCTACCGGAAGTTCAACATCAAGTCGGCCGATATTGCAGCCGGCGACGATTACGCGATGATGCGTGAAGTGCTGACACGGCGGTTGAAACGGCTGGTGCTGGATGGCGATGAGGTGGCGGCAGCGGATGCCTTAGCAGAGGGCGATGAGCGGGGCGAAACCGCTAAGCCGGCAGCGCCTCCATTCATCGTCGGAGATGATGTCGACGCAGGCCACCCCGCTGCAGCCTGTCCTGATGATCCGCAACGAACGGCAGCAGGCGTACCAGAGGATTATGCCGCAGGCCAAGCCAATGCGATCGAGGATCTGGACGATGGCGAAGATGTGTTCCCGGATCGGCCGGATCTTATCCTGGTCGATGGCGGCGCCGGACAGCTCAGCGTGGCGCTGGACGTGGCAGGTGAACTCGGTATCGATGATCTGGCCATCATCGGTGTTGCCAAAGGGCCGGACCGCGATGCCGGGCGTGAGCATTTTCATATGCCGGGCCGTGCGCGCCCCTTGATGCTGGAGCCGCGCGATCCGGTGCTCTATTTCATTCAGCGTCTGCGCGATGAAGCCCACCGCTTTGCGATCGGCACCCATCGAGCGAAACGCGCGAAGAAGATTTCTGCCAATCCGCTGGATGAAATCCCAGGCATTGGCCCGGCACGCCGGCGGGCCCTGCTCAAGCATTTCGGCTCCGCCAAGGCCGTCTCCCGCGCTGCCAGCGGCGATCTTGCGCAAGTCCCCGGAATTTCGTCTGATATGGCGCAGAAGATTTATAATTTTTTTCATGACCGCTGATTTTAAGTAATAAATTTCTGATCGTCAGGCTGGTTGATAGTCTGATCTCAGCACAAGCAGCTCAAAAACAGTATGAACTGAACGTTTTCAAGGGGCAATATGCATTGACTTACTGCAATTGAGAGGAGCAGAATGTAGACGGCTTGACTTTATACAACGGCCTGTCAGCGAGAGATGTGATACTATCATCTTCAGTAGGGCTGATCGCCTCTGCAGTTCAGCCAGGAAAACGCAATCAAGATCTCTGCCTTCTTACGTGCTTATGCAATGCACCATGCTTGATTTGGCGCGATTTTGCTCAACAGACCATCAATCCACATGTGCGGGAACCCCATGGGCGTAACACTTATCGATGGAAAGACTTTTGCCGCGCATTTGCGTGGTAAGGTTGCTGCCAAAACATCCCAGTTGCAAGCCGATCACGGCATAATACCGGGCCTTGCCGTCGTACTTGTCGGTGAAAATCCTGCCAGCCAGGTCTACGTGCGAAACAAGTCCAAACAAGCAACTCAAGCTGGTCTGAAGCCGGTTGACTACAAACTGCCGGCTGATACTTCCGAGACTGCTCTGCTGGATGTTGTCGGCGCGTTGAACAATGATCCCACTGTGCATGGTATTCTCGTTCAGCTGCCATTGCCAGGTCATATTGACGGCGACAAAATTTTGCGTGCCATTGATCCTGGAAAAGATGTTGACGGTTTTCACCCGTTTAACGTAGGTTTGCTGGGCAGCGGGCAAATGGATCGCGCGTTTGTGCCCTGCACACCGCTTGGCTGCATTCTGATGCTCAAACACCATCTTGCAGATCTTACAGGCAAGACTGCAGTTGTTATCGGCCGCTCCAATATCGTTGGTAAACCCATGGCGATGCTGCTTTTGCAGGAGAATTGCACCGTCACGCTCACGCACTCTCAAACCCGCAATCTGGCTGCCGTCTGTCGTGCCGCTGACATCCTGGTTGCTGCAGTCGGGAGGCCGGAAATGGTGCGTGGCGATTGGATCAAGCCTGGCGCCACAGTGATCGATGTCGGCATCAACCGTATTTCAGGCAATGGTGGAAAGGTGCAGCTCGTTGGTGATGTTGCGTTTGACGAAGCCAAAGAAGTGGCAGGTGCAATTACGCCTGTGCCGGGCGGGGTTGGGCCGATGACAATTGCCTGTCTGCTGGCCAACACGGTGCGTGCCGCCTGTCTCGTTAGCGATCTGGCCGCACCGGACTGGTCTATTTAGCTCAGATAATATCACTCATCAGTCAAAAATTATAAGCAGATCTATCACAGCTATCAGGCCGTGTCTGCCTCAATGCATTATTAATTGTTCGCCATAACCTTTGACGTATCAACCACATTTCCTTCAATGGCGTTCGTTGCACCTGTCGGCCGGCCTGGATACCCGGGGCGGCACTGTCGAGGCGACAATATGGAAGACAGGTAAGCGGTCTGTCCAACAAACCGCTTTGTTTATTTGCCTGAGTTTTGCGTGAGTTAAGAAGGATTGAATTGATTTCATAACATTTCCTTGACGATCCGTTCCGCCATTTGTTCAAAAGACGTCACAGGCGTGAAATGAGTTATGAATTCTCCTTTTTTATCCATGAAATATATGAACGCAGAGTGATCCATGGTGTAATCATCCGGCCCAGAACCCGTCTTCACTTTGCGGGCATAGGCACGGTAAGTCTTGACGATTTCCTCGACTTGTTCCGATGTGCCTGTTAAGCCGATGATCCTGCTGTCGAAATGCGATAAGTATTCTTTCAAGACCTCTGGCGTATCGCGTTCCGGGTCGACGCTTACAAAAAGCGGCGTGATGTCCTCTGCTTTCGCACCGAGACGCTCAAGCATCGCGCTGACATTCTGAAGGGCCGCCGGACAAATATCGGGGCAGTAGGTAAAACCGAAAAATACAAGCAGATAGTCACCCTGGAACGTCTTCTCGGTCACAGTGCGGCCACGATGATCCGTCATCTCAAACTGCCCGCCTATTGCTGCCTTGCCGGTGGTCCAGGTGTTTGTTCGTGGTTGTAAATAATCAATGGCGCCTGGTATCAGCATCAAAGCAATGATCATCCCGCTCATGACACCAATTGCACTCGCCGCTATGACCTTTACCCGCATCTTGTTCTCCTCATTTCCTGCTCCGAAGCCGAAAATATTTCAACTGTATCACAAACCATACGCGTGTTTGATGCCAGTAAGCCAGTAAGCCTGACAACGCCAGCCTGATTTGCAGGCTGCGATAAATACATGCTTAGATTTAGGCTAAACTCCCGGATCGGAAAATAAACCGCAGGTTATTATATGCATATAGCAATTCACAATCTGTCCGTCTTTATTATACAAGGCCGTCTTAAACATGTGTGTCGCGATGCTCATCTGGCTTGCAGGTTATCGGATGCCTGTGTGTGAATTTGACATCTTGACGCATGCTTTGTACTGCTGAGCGGTAGAATATCAAATGAGAGCCGGTTCAGCGCAAGCAAGGCCGGTTCAAGGAAGTTCCTGGAATACAAGGTTTCAGGAATACAAAGTTCCGTGAATAAGTACGACGGACATGGGCGAGAATATTCATTTGTGTCGATGTTTCGAACACAAGCGTCAATGCCGGGCGAAAAATTCGCCGCAGCCGGTTTTGCGCTGAAATCTCAACAGCCCTATGCTAATACCTGTGCTAATTACCTGTACTAATTAAGTGAGCGAAACATTAAGCATGCCAAGGCAACTGCAAATCCATGGCAACAACCCGGCACTTTCGCCGGATGAAAGCAGATTGCGATTGCAAACTAGCATCCGGTTACGCTGGTTTGCGATTTTAGGGCAACTTATCACCATTTGCATTGTATATTTTGGTCTGCGATTTGATCTGCCAATCGGATATTGTCTTCTCTTCATTGCCGCATCGGCCTGGCTTAATATTTTCCTCGGTGTCAACTACTCGTTACGTCATCGCCTGAGCGCAACTTTTGCATCAATACTTCTGGTCTATGACATGGTGCAGCTGGCCATTCTTCTGTTTTTAACCGGCGGCATACAAAATCCGTTCGTTATACTTATTGTCGCGCCGGTCACCGTTTCAGCTGCAACCCTGCCTGGCCGCAATACCATAGTGCTAGGTGTCATCGCGCTGACACTGACGGCATTTCTGTTTTTTTTCCATCTTCCTTTACCCTGGAGCTCAGGCGATCGCCCGCAACTGCAAGATCTTTATTTGTTTGGTTTTTTGGCAGCCGTTATCGCTTGTACAATATTTTTAGCAATTTATGCTTGGCGACTTTCTAACGAAGCCCGACAAATGTCTGCAGCCCTTACAGCAACGGAGCTGGTGCTGGCCCGCGAGCAGCAACTCCATGCTTTGGATGGCCTTGCAGCCGCCGCAGCACACGAACTTGGCACGCCGCTTGGCACAATCGTATTGGTCGCTAAGGAACTGGGCAAAACGCTGCCCGACGCCAGTCCGGTGCTGGAGGATTTACAACTTATGCGTGACCAAGCAGAACGGTGCCGGGAGATCCTGCAGAAATTAACGCGCCAGCCGAGCGGCCAGGATCCCATGCATCTGCATGTCACCTTAAGTCAGATTATTGACGAAGCCGTCGAACCTTATCGCAACGGTAAAGTGCGCATCATTTTTCAACTGGCGCCCAATGATCAAGCAGTCAATAAATCGGAACCGCACGGCGAACGCAACCCTGGCCTGATCTATGGCCTTGGAAATCTTATTGAAAACGCAGTTGATTTTGCAGAGGCTGAGGTAATCGTGCGGGCCAGCTGGGGAGGCGGCAAAGTTGTTATTGAGATCATGGATGACGGTCCAGGCTTTGCGCCGGATGTGATCGACCGGGTTGGCGAGCCTTACGTAACCACGCGGCCATCGAGCAAGGGTACAGACGGCCAAACCGCCGGCTTAGGCCTTGGTTTTTTTATTGCAAAAACGCTTCTGGAGCGCACGGGCGCGGTTCTGGAGTTTGACAACCGTTCCACTCCCGAACATGGCGCCATTATTAAAATGACATGGCCGCGCGGCCTCTTTGAAGCAAAGCCATCGCTGAATCCGGCCACCGCAGTGGAAACCGCCAGGCCGGCTTAACGTTTTGGGCAAGTCTTGCAGCGTTTACTTGGGTTTATCGTAAGATGATGCTAGTGTCAGTTTTTTGAAGGAGACAGACTGTGGAAGAAGATTATTCATTTAGCCAGGAGGAACTGCCGGAAGACGTCTCTCTGGTCATTCTCGACGACGACATTCCATTCCTGCAACGTTTGGCGCGCGCCATGGAGCAGCGAGGTTTTGAAATCAGATCCGCCAATTCAGTTACCGAGGGTATGGCATTTATCCGTGAAAAGCCACCTGCTTTTGCAGTCGTTGACATGCGTTTGGAAGATGGGAACGGGCTTGATGTGATCGCGGAATTATCACGCCTTCGCCCGAGTGCGCGCGCAATCGTTCTGACCGGTTATGGCAACATTGCAACGGCAGTTTCAGCAGTAAAGCTTGGAGCGACCGATTATCTCGCCAAACCGGCTGATGCCGATGAGGTGACTGACGCATTACTGGCACCGCCGAATGCTATGGCACCACCGCCAGAAAACCCGATGTCAGCTGATCGCGTGCGCTGGGAGCATATTCAGCGCGTTTATGAGCTTTGCAATCGTAACGTTTCAGAAACCGCGCGTCGCCTGAATATGCATCGCAGAACCCTGCAGCGGATTCTTGCCAAACGCGCGCCACGCTAGTCTTTGCGCCTCTCCAGCATCGCGCTCTGCAGGGACCTTAACCTGTTCCGGCGGCGCTAAGGCCCGCATCGCGATCTAAGGAGAAACTCGGCAGGCAGTTCAGGGCACTGAACATCAGGAATGAGGCGTGTCAAAAGCAGCTGGATACAACGATGCCAGCGAGGCAAAGGCCGCCGACGCCTGTCGAGCCCTGGTGCGATGCAGATCATGAGGTGCGCAGAGTGCGCACGCGAGGTGAGATCAGGTGGCACGCCGGGTTGATCCTTTTCAGCGCAGCACTGGCGGGCGAGCAGATCAGCATCGCCGGGACCGACGATGAGTTGCAGCGTTTTTTTACCCCTGTTTTCCGCCACGTGCACTGTGAATACTGAACAAATCTGCACCGATGGCAAGTAAGGGTACCCAGCAAAATAAACGATTTAATCGTCCTGCCCTAAGCCGCATTTCGCGGGCAACTACTATCGAAATTGAAGCGTTTATTTTTCTGGGCGCTTAGGCCGTGTCGTACGTTCACAGCGCTTGACAACGGACAGCGCAGTATCTAGTGGTCTGTATCAGTTAAAATGCCAGGTTAATATAAAATGTCAGGTTAATAAAAGTTAAAGGATATCAGCAAGTTTACTAGGGTTTGATCAAACGCTCATAGAACGCATCAGCGATGAACTTATGGAGTTTTTTCTAAATACGTAACTCCCAAATTATCCGTGTGTTTCGAATCAGCTACTCGCAAAATAGGACCTGACATTGAGCATAAAGACAAGAACCGTAACCAATCATCGCTCAGCTTGTTCTCAGAGCATTTCTCTGACAGGGACCTTGGGAGTTACCTAAATGCTGGTACATCAGCAGGTCGCCTGCGACGACATCGCAGGTTCATCAAATGCAAACTTGAAAGGTTTATCAAGCTCGCGCTTGTTGATGTTAACGATACGCCTGACTGTTGCAGGAGTAATTTTCTGGATTATTGCACAAAATGTTGATGTCATGTCTGCCCTACATCGTTTGGCCGATGCAGACCCATCAATATTCGCATTCGCTACCGGGCTTATATTATTCCAACATATATTTACCGCTGCGCGATGGCGATTGATCAGTAAGACGCAGGGTCAGCCCATACCATTCACGACAGCAATTCTAGCTTATGTAGAAGCCAATTTTTTCAATCAATCGTTACCCTCTACAATTGGCGGGGATGCGATACGTGTCCTGCGTGGCAAAAGAAGCGGCCAGAGCCTGGGGGGCGCTATTGTTAGCGTGTTCGTAGATCGAGCCGTTGGGCTTCTGGCCCTTAGTCTTATGGTTATTTACAGCGCCGTCTTAATTGCCGGGCTTCCATCCGGTGAACTGACTTCCCAGGTGCTTGCAATCACAGTTGGTCTTGCGATTATTTCAGCTATCGTCGGTAGTTTGCTGTCCTCAATATTCCCTTGGCTGGCCAAGTATTCTCTGACAAAACCACTTTATTACATATCAGATGGTGCAGGCCGCGTGCTAAAAAAGCCTGCAATCGCGTTCCCAACACTGGCATATTCTCTAATCGGGCATTCAATTACCGTTTTTGCTTTCTATTTATTAGCCCGCAGCCTGGACATTCAATTGGACTTGGCTGCGTCTTTTGTAGTTTTGCCTGCCATTTTGCTTGCTTCTGCCATACCCCTCTCGATAAACGGCTGGGGGATACGCGAGAGTGTCAGTGTTATTATTATGGGCCATCTTGGAATTCTCCCAGAGCCAGCTTTAGCCTTATCGATAATCTTCGGTCTGTCATTGTTTTTTATTGGTTTGATTGGTGGCTTTATTTGGCTGACTGGAAGTATTGCCGGCACGCAAAACGATGCAGGTTCGGTAAAACATACGTTGTCTGGAGATAGACAGGCTTTTACAGATTCAATACCAGCTGAGAGCGAACAACCGCAGAAAGAAGGGAGCCGGTCAGCGGGCCACCGGACAGATTCGTCTACACGCAAATCTGACATCCTGGCACATGCTGAGCGCAGCTCTACAAAACGGGATAAATGGATTGCGTCAAACAGGACTTATTTTAACGATGACCGTGCCTATATGCGTTTTCTCGTCAACGAGAACAGCCGGGTTCTCGACCTTGGTTGCTCTACCGGTGAACTTCTCGCTCGACTGAACCCGTCATACGGCTTAGGAATCGATTTCTCTCCAGGCATGATACAGATCGCCAGGCAAAACAATCCCGATCTGGATTTGCGTGTTGGGGATGTCGAAGATAAAAACACTATCGAACAAATAGACGGCACTTTTGATTATGTCATAATGTCTGATACAATCGGGTTGCTTGACGATATTGAAGTATCGCTTGTTCAGTTGCACAAGTTTTTCACACCCGAAACGCGTCTTGTCATCGCATACTATTCCCACTTATGGGAACCGTTCATCTACATTGCTGAAAAACTGGGCTTTCGACCAAGGCAACCGAGGGCAAACTTTATTACGGATACTGATTTTGCCAATTTACTGCACCTTGCTGACTTCGAACTGGTTCGCAGTGAGATGCGGCAGCTGATACCAGCACGGTTGCTGGGGATTGGTCCGCTGATTAATCGGTTTATCGCAACGTTGCCATTAATTCGCAAGCTATGCCTGCGCCGTTACATCGTTGCACGCAGCTTGCGCGCTCAAAAAAATGAACAGTTATCGGTTAGTATTCTTGTTCCATGTCGCAATGAGCGCGGTAACATCGAGCCAATTGTCAAACGTATGCCGCGCTTTGGTACACACCAGGAGATCGTTTTCATTGAAGGTAATTCTCGCGATGGGACCTATGATGAGTGCCTGAGAATCAAAGACAAATACGCTGATGAATGGGATATACAAGTACTCCAACAGGCTGGCAAAGGCAAAGGCGATGCAATGCGCAAAGGCTATGCTGCAGCTAAATGCGACGTGATTATGATTCTTGATGCGGACATGACGGTTCCGCCGGAGACTTTGCCACGCTTCTACAATGCTATTGCATTTGGCAAGGGTGAATTCATCAATGGAAGTCGTCTCATCTATCCTATGGAAAATGAGGCAATGCGGCCTCTCAACCTCATCGCTAATCGCATATTTGCCTGGTTATTCAGCTACTTGCTTAATCAGCGTTTCACCGATACCCTGTGCGGAACTAAAGTTTTCAAGAGGTCGACCTATAATCGCATTGCAGACAATCGCAGCTACTTTGGCGAGTTTGACCCATTCGGTGATTTTGACCTGATATTTGGAGCTTCAAAGCAAAGTCTACGCATTGTTGAGGTTCCTGTTCATTATAAAGCCCGCATTTATGGCGAGACACAAATTTCGCGATTCCGTGACGGCTTCCTTTTACTTCGTATGGTGATTTTTGCGTGGCGTAAGTTAAAAGCGATCTAATCGAATGAGTTCAAGTGATAAGACAACCGACAGTCGCCTCGTCGAGCATCGTCGGATTTGGGAAACCAAAGACGTACTAAGACTGATATACTCAAACTATTACGAGCGCATCTTGGAGTTCTGTCCGCAGGGGCCATTGCTTGACGTTGGCGGTGGCAGCGCTCACGTCAAAGAATTCAGACCTGATGCAATCAGTCTAGATATTCTTCCTTTCCCCGGCATAGATGTCGTTGCAGATGCTCACGAACTCCCATTCGAAGATGGATACTTTTCATCAATTATTATGCTAGACGTATTACATCATCTGGACAGGCCGATTTTGTTTCTCAAAGAAGCAGCGCGTACGTTACGTCCCGGTGGCAGGCTCGTTATGGTGGAGCCTGGAATAACGCCATTCTCATGGTGGTTCTACCATTTCTTCCACCAGGAACCGGTGGATTTATCTCAAGATCCATTTCTGATGACGGAAAAAAGTTCAGAGAAAGATCCATTCGATTCAAATCAGGCCATCCCAACATTACTGTTTGGGCGCAAGCATGGTTTACAGCGATTGAGGCAAACCAATCCAGAATTCACAGTGATAAACGTTAACTGGCTTAGCTTGTTTGTCTATCCACTTAGCGGTGGCTTCAAGAATTGGTGCCTGATCCCCAGAAGTGCGGTGCTCCCAGGGATCGCATTTGAAGATAAGTTGCCAATGGCACTTAGACGGATCCTTGGTTTCAGAATATTTGTTGCCTTGGAACGGAAATGAATGGCAGCCTGCTGCATGACAAGGGGGCAGAGGCTTTCCGGGCCAGGTTTTGTCCTGATTTTCATGGTAAAATATATTATTGCCAGTTGCATCAATGCAAGATCTGTACGAGCGGAAACACTGCATAAGACGCATGTCTTGAGTATTCTGGCGGCAAAGTGCAACGTATAGTCAGGAATGAGAAGGGTTCGCCGTGCTTCAATATCATGAGAGCAGATAGCAGCACACTGACGAGGTAATTGGTCTCAAGCTCGTTAAAATCGGATCACATTGCCGAGGCACTTACAAAAGACGCCATGGTCGTGATGTTGATAGCGATCAGACTGGATCAAATGC